>JAGFJE010000647.1 GCA_024103175.1 Phaeodactylibacter sp. | reverse complement strand
ATCCGGAAATAGCCGTCGCTGGGGTAATCGGGGCCGTTGTCGTACAGGAATACCTGATACAGTTCTTCGCCCTTACGGCCTACGGCTACAAAACCCACTTCCGGTTTCAGAACGATCGAATAGTTTTCCGGGCTATCGGAAAGGGGAACCGGATGGGTTGGCTCTGCAGAAGGGGCCTGCCCTTTTTCAGCAACTTCTGGTGCGCCGTCTTGCCGGGCGGAACAGCTGAAGGCCAGCAGCAGAACCAACAGGCTATAGCGTTTTGAAAATGAAGCGCTCTCGCTCATGGTGTCACTTCGATTATTGCCTGCTAAAATAAGATTAATTCTGTTCTGAAAGGTAAGGAAGTCGCCGGACAAAATGAAACCTCCAGGTTCTCGGGCGCCAATCGATTGGTATTCCGACAACGATCCGGCTCTGCCCGCCAAGCGGCTTGATGACCTGCATTCTGTGGGGATTTCTGCCCGCAGTCCTTACTGGGCGTCGAGGAATTCCGCTTTCCCAAAACCCGGGGAGAGTTCCTGTGGATCGTCTTCTCCTACCTCATCCTGTACCGCGGCGTGCCGTTCTACAACCTGCCAAACCTCCACAACCTGCTGATGGAAGAGGCCGAGTACAGCAGTAAGGCGAGGCACAGGGCTATCCCACCCTGCTGGAGAAAGTCCGCCTCTGGTACAACGGTTACCAATGGCATGGCCCGGAAAGGCTTTACAACCCCTTCTCCATCCTCAACCTGGCAAAACAGCAGCGGTTCGCCAATTTCTGGTGGGAAACGGGCACGCCTACTTTTTTGATCAAAAAGCTCCGCGAAGGTTTCCACTACGATTTAAACCAACTGGAAGCCAGCCACGTCATGTTCGAAAGCTTTACCCTCGACGACCTCAACTGGCTGGCGTTACTCTTCCAAACCGGTTACCTCACTATCCGCGGCTACGACCCGGAGTACAGGCTATATACTCTGGACTATCCCAACCTGGAAGTCAAAGATACGATGCACCAGCACCTGCTGGCCGCCTTCCGCCAAACGCCTATCACCGATAGCCAGCCGGTGCTAATCCGTATCAAACGAGCGCTGGATAAGGGAGACCTGGAACACTTCATTGAACTGGTTAACACTCTGTTCGCCTCCATTCCATACCAGATCTTCCTGCATCAACAGGAAGCCTTTTTTCACGCTATTCTGCACCTAAGCTTCTCCGGCATCGGCGTGCTGGTGCAGTCGGAAGTGAGTACCGCCAAGGGCCGGGTGGATACCATCGTCCATACCAAAAA
The DNA here is from genome assembly GCA_024103175.1 of Phaeodactylibacter sp. Taxonomy (GTDB): domain Bacteria; phylum Bacteroidota; class Bacteroidia; order Chitinophagales; family Saprospiraceae; genus JACJXW01. Next base: position 518 of record JAGFJE010000647.1, on the reverse strand, counting down.
CCGGGCCTACGTCATGGAATTCAAACTCGACGGCTCGGCAGCGTCGGCCCTGCAACAGATCCGGGAAAAACGCTACGGCAGCCCCTTTCTGGGAAAGGATAAAGAAGTGATCGCCCTGGGGATAAACTTCAGCTCAACCGATAAGGAGGTGGCGGAATGGCAGGCGGTGCCCTATGAGGAGTTGCTGGTGGAGGGGTAGAGGGAAATAAGGGAATGATGGAATGATGGAATGAGGGAATGATTGTGGGGCGGGCTATAATCATTCCCTCTATCATTCATTCCTTCATTCCATAAACAGCCCCCTTCACCCTGCGCCTCCTCTGAAAAACCGTAACCACCAGCGCCAATGCCGCCGCCGCCAGCAGAGCGGTAAAGCTCAGTTTCAAACTCCCGATTTTCGACAGGAAGCCGAGAAAGGCAGGGCTGATCAGGAAGCCCACATAGCCGAAGCCGGCGACAAAGGAGATGCCCTCCGCCGAAGAGACGCCTTCCGTTTTGCCGGCCAGCCGGAACAGCTC
>JAGFJE010000629.1 GCA_024103175.1 Phaeodactylibacter sp. | reverse complement strand
GAATGGTATCTGGAAAATACCGAATGGCTCGAAAGGGTGACCTCCGGAGCCTATCAGCAGTATTATCAGGAACAGTACGGCGAAGCATAAAAGCGAAAATTCTCACAGGGTATCTTTTTTTGCCGGGAAGGCTTAATTTCGCGGGAAAAAGCGAAGATGGTACCCAAAAGATGGAGTGTTTTCCTCAGGCGGCTGCGCCGTTTTTTCCTCACCTCCGTTATCGGCGGCATGGTGGTGGTCCTGCCAATTACCATATTTATTACGCTGCTGCGGTTTGTCGTAAACTTCACCGCCGGCATTCTGGCGCCGCTGCGCCCCCTGTTCCCCTTTTCTGAAGATATAGGGGAGGGGTTCATTAACCTGCTCTCCTTTGCCATTGTGATCACCCTGTTTTTTATGATCGGCCTGGTGGTCCGCACCCAGTATGGCAACAAGGCCATCAACCGCTTCGAGGAACGCTGGCTGATGCAATTGCCCTTCTATCCGGTGCTGAGGGAGACGGTGCGTCAGTTCTTCGGCGGGAAGAAGACGCCCTTCTCTCAGGTCGTCCTCTGCGACCCCTACAACAGTGGAGCCCTGATGACCGGTTTTGTCACCGATGACGAAGTGGGCCACGGCTACCTCACCATTTTCGTGCCCACCGGGCCCAACCCGACCAACGGCTTCATTTTCCACATGCCGGAAGAGAAGGTTTACTTTGTCGATACCCGCTCGGAAGACGCCATGCGGACGATCATCGGGGTGGGGACGGGCTCCAGGATACTGTTCGAGGACTGGAAGGGGAGGGCGGATACCTTTCAGTAGAGAACGGCTGCGTTAATGAGGGTGGAAAGTCCAATGGAATAATGGAGTTATGCAAAAGCCATATGCATATCTTCCGGGCAAGCAGGGCGCCATACAGCACTCCGGCTACCCTTCTAAGGTTGGACACTATTGATAGCCAAAGAGTTGCAGAACGTCCAAAGTCATTCCGACTTCCGCATTCCGACTTCCGACTTTTGTCCAACACTAGACCGCTAGCCAGCACTCCATTGGTCCATTATGCCTTTTCGGAGCAACCTTATCATTCCTCCGGCGTAGGGCTCGCCGCCGTCCACCCTCCGTCCACCACCAGGCTCTGCCCGTTGACCTGCCGGGCGCTATCGGACAGCAGAAAAAGGGCGGCATGAGCGATATCTTCGGGCGTGGAGGCAGACCCCGTAGGGATCAGGCGGCTCCATTTGGCCTCGTAATCCAGGTCAGAACCCACGGTTCGTTCGGTGAGTGTGGCGCCGGGGGCGATGGCATTTACGGTGATGCCGTGGGGCGCCAGCTCCACTCCCAGGCTTCGGGCCAGCATTTCCAGGGCGGCCTTGGTCATGCCGTAGGCCGCCAGGTTGGGGTGCGCCTGATGGCCGGTGACGGAAGACATGAAGAGGATGCGGCCCCCGCTTCCCTGTTTTACCATCTGCCGGGCGGCGGCCTGCGCCAGGAAGAAGGAGCCCTGCAGGTTGACGGCGAGCAGGCGCTGAAAGCGCTCCGGTTCGTAATCCAGGAAATTGCCGAAGGTGGTGATGCTGGCGTTGGCCACGGCAAAGTCGAGGCGCCCGAATTCCTGTATTGCCGTTTCAACCATGCGGGCAATGACGCTCAGGCTGCTGGAGTCGCCGCTCAGGGGCAGGCAGGCGACTCCCTGTTGCCGGATCTTTTCCGCCGCCCGAACGGCCAGTTCCTCCTCGATGTCGTTGAGCAATACAGAGGCGCCCGCCAGGGCGAGCTGCCGGGCGATCTCGTATCCGATGCCCGTGCCGGCGCCGGTGATGATGGCTGATTTATTTTTAAACGAGTAGGCTGTCATCGTTCAACTGCCGCTACAGCGTATCGGGGTCAATGCCCATCTGGCGCAACCGTTCAGCCAGTTTTTGAGCGCGCTTTTCAGCGGTATCCGCTCTCTGCTTCTCCTCTTCTGCTCTCTGCTTCTCCTCTTCTGCTCTCTGCTTCTCTTCTTCTGCTCTCTGCTTCTCTTCTTCTGCTCTCTGTTTCTCCTTCACAACTTCTGCCTGTGCCTTCTGCGTTTTTTTCATTTCCTCATGAAGCAATTCCCGTTGTTTGTTCAGTTTTAAAACGGCCTCTTTGTTGTATTCCAGCAGTTCCAGATAAGAGAGGAAGCGCTCCCCGTCTGGCCGGTACAGCGTCAGGGTTTCCACCGTCCATTCGAAGCGGATGCCCAGCAGGGGGCTTATCCATTGGCGGATCTCCGGGATGGCGGTGAGTTCTTCCCCCCGGCGGATATAGCCTTCCAACTTATTCTGGTGAGGGTCATAGATATAATATTCCTCCACTCCGTAATGCTGGTAGAATTCGAACTTTTTGGCCATCTCTCCGGCGCGGTTGCCGGGGGAAAGGATCTCAAATACCACCTGGGGGGGGATGTTGTCTTCCAGCCACTGCATATACGAGCCGCGGTGGCCTTTATGCCGGCCAATGACAGCCAGGACATCGGGCGCCAGCCGGATATCCGGGCGGCCTTCTACCGGATACCAGAAGAGGTCGCCGGCGACGAATATATCATGCCGGTCGGTGAAGCAGGCCTCGAGGCCCAGTTTGATCAGCACGATCCATTCGAATTGGAGGGTGTTCTCTGCCATGGGTTCTCCATCAGATTCAGGATAGATCAGGTACAGTTTATCTCTGGGCACGCTTTGCATATGCTGTTGGGTAGTTTCTTTCAAAGATAAGGAATTTCGCAGACAGATGCTTAATCTCCCTTAATCACCTCCAGCGCCTGCTCCAGCAGTTCATCCCTTCCCTCCCGGATGCCTTCGATGGTGGGTTCCATGTATATATCGGGTTGAATGCCAAGGAGATGGTGTTGGACACCGTCGTGTTGCAGCACCTGCATGCCGGTGAAAGAAAGGCCGTAACCTCCGGGCGTGCGGAAGCCGTTCACGTTGCCATTGGCGCCGGCAGTCGGGGCGCCGATGATGGTTCCCAGCCGGTAGTGTTTTACAAACTCGACAATATCTTCTTCACCCGCTTCCACGCCTTCTTCATCGCTTTCTTATTCGCTTTCCCACCATCGGCTTCCACTCCCCGCCGCATGAAGGCGTGCCCGGCGCCGGGATAGATGACGTATTCGTACGTTTTGCCGGCTGCCTCCATCATGGCCTCCGTATCGGGGATGGTGGCGTTGACGCGCTGGTCGTCGCCGCCATAGAAACCGTAGACGGGGGCGGTGATGCTTTCGAAAGCCTCCTTTTCCTTGGGCGCCGTGCCGTAGAACACCAGGGCGGCTTCAATTTCCTGGTTATTGGCAGCCATTCGGAAGCTCTGGGAGCCGCCCCAGCAGAAGCCCGCCACCGCCACCTTGCCGTTGCAGGCCGGCGCGCGGCTGATGTAGGCTTGTACGGTATTGAGGGCTTCTGTCACCCACTCCGGGTCCAGCGCGTAAATGGCGGTGCGGGCGTCGTCGGAAGTGGGGTAGGCGCTCGTCCTGTCGTATTCCGGGCTGGAACCCGAGAGCAGGTCGGGGGCGATGGCCAGGTAGCCGGCCTCGGCGGCCTGGTCGGCAAAGCTGCGCACCCAGTCGGTCAGCCCGCGGTTTTCGTGAATGACGATCAGGGCGGGGGTACTTTGTGCTTTTTCCGGGTAAACGACAAAATTGTACAGCGTTTTGCCGCCCACCTCCAGTTCCACCCACTCGTGGTGGCGGGGGGAGTTTTCGAGGCGCTGCAGGGCGGCGTCCTGGGCTGTGGCGGCCAGGATGAACAGGCAGCAGAGGGAAAGGAGGATCAGTTTTTTCATATCATGTTGTTTTTTTTGAAAATAAGTGACAGCCGGCCGGGCCCGGGTGCTGCTTCAAAAGGCCTCTCTCACATTAAAATAGAACCCCGGCCGTTGCGTCCCGAACCCGAAATCAACCCGAATATTGACTCTTTCCTTAGGCAGGACGAGGTAGCGGATGCCGAAGCCCAGGGAATACCGAAGTTCGCTGTCGGGCAGGGCGCCGAGGCTGGAGGCGACGGCGCCCAGGCCGGCGAAGCCCGTCAGGCCCCAGCGCTCCCGGAAGCCCAGTTTTTTTTCGCTCCCGAACCAGTCCCGGCGGTTGATGGGCAGCCGGTATTCCGCCTGGGCGGCCCAGTAGGTTTTATCGCGGAAGCGGCCTTCGTAATGGCCGCGCATCAGCTCGTCGCCGCCCAGGAGGGCCAGCAGTTCGAAAGGAGGGTTGCCCCAGTTGTGCTCGGCGAACAGCTGAAAGGCAAGCACGTGCTTTTGGAAAGGGCGGAAGTATTTACGGGCGTCGACCTCCAGCTTGGTGAAGGGAAAGTCGCTGCCGAAGCTCTCCGGGAAGGTGGTCAGGCTGGATTGCAGGTACAGGCCCCGTCCGGGGTTGAGGTTGTTGTCGCGGCTGTCGTAGCGGCCGATCAGCCCGGCTCCGTTGGAGACACTACCTTCGCTGCCGGGGATAAGCCCCTCCTGGCTGAGCAGGCCGCCGGGTTCCCGTTCCAGCATTTTGTTGTTGATCCACATCAACTGGGCGCCGAGGAAGAACTTTTCAGCTACATTATGCAGGTAACTGGCCTGGGCGCCGACGGTGCGGCTGGTGTAGGTCTCTTCATTTTCTTCTACCGAACCGGAACCGATGCCGTAGAAGAAGAATGGGAATTTCTCCCACTGAATAAAGCCGGCCAGGATATGCCGGTTGTCGTTCATGAATATTTCGTAGGAAAAACGGGCTTTCTGCTGCCGGTTGAGGGTATAGGTCAGCGGGGCCCGGATGGAGGACAGCTGGGTATTGCTTGTGCAGCCCGTGGGCCGAAAAAGGAAGATAGAGGCCGTGCCCAGGCGCAGGGAGGTTTCCGGAGAATAGCTGATGAGGGGCAGGACGTACAGCTTTTTCAGCCTTTCGGCGGGGGGCGCTGTGAAGCTGACGGTATCGGTAAGCGGCAAGGCGGCGCCCTCCTGTGCCGTTGCTGTAAGTACGAACAAAAACGGAAGTAGCAGAATCATACCGTATTTCATGGCCCGGGCGTTGTGCGGTTTTCAGGAGGGTGATGTCCAAAGATAAGGATATTCCGGAATTACGCCCTGCTCCATTGCCAGGCCTTGCCGATGGCGAGGATCACCAGCAGGCCAACGCCAATTGCCGCTGCGATGACGATCATCGGGTAAGCAACCGCCTGCGCCTCCGAAGTCCGCCGGGCGATGATGCCTCCCAGCGCCCAGGCAATTACCAGCGCATAAAAGATATCGGCCTGCCGCCAGGCAAACCACAGCCCCATAAGGATGGCTATGGCGATCATGATGATCGCCCAGGCCGGTTGGCCGACTCCCCATCCGTTCCACCCCCAGTGCACCAGTACAGTGGTGGCATTGGCGATGGTGGCCACGGTGATCCAACCCAGGTAGACGCTGAAGGGCAGCTGTACCCACCACCGGGCGCCTTTTGTTTCCAGCGCCGGCGCGCCGTATACCCTCCGGTAGATCGCGATCAGGCTGCCCAGCAGGGCCAGCATGATGAGCAGGGAGAGCTCAGGCAGCAGGTAGTGCCAGGCCAGTATCCAGGAGGCGTTGAACAGGCAGGAAAGGAAAAACCAGGGGCCGATGCGTTCGGGAATAGCCCCTTCCACTGCGGGACGCGTGAACTGGTAGATCACAAAGCCCAGCAGCAGCAGGTAGATCACCCCCCAGATGCTGAAGGTAAAGCCCGCCGGGACGAACAGGTTGGGGTACAGGGCCGACAGCTCGCCGGTGGTGTAGCCGTTAATCGGCAGGGCATTGGCCAGGGTGTTCAACGTGAGCACCAGGACGAGGCCCAGGGTGTTGAGTATCTGTAAATTTCGCTGAGACATAGTATCCAGGATTGAATTTTCGGGAAGTTACTAATTCAAAAGGGTTTTTTCAGGAATTCGTTCTCTAACCCGGCAATCCAAAATGCCGCCGAAAAGTAAAAACTCAAAATTACCGGCCGTTCAATAAATTTAACGTGCAACAGATCAGATTTACTCCTAAATTGCGGCCTCATCCAACAGCTGTCAGCAGGCTTTTACCATCGCCCGCTGACAGCTGTACTAGTTTAAAGGGCAATGAAACTACAACCATCTCAGAGGAGCCTTATCATCGCTTCCTTCGCCGCCATCTACTTTATTTGGGGCAGCACCTATCTGTTCAACTATTTTGCCATTCAGGACATTCCTCCCTTCCTGATGGCGGGCAGCCGTTTTCTGGTGGCGGGCGCCATTCTCTATGCCATTACGTGGTCGCAGGGGGCGGCGCACCCTACCCGGAGGCAATGGCGCAGCGCCGCCCGTATGGGGTTCCTGTTCCTCACCCTGGGCACGGGCGGCACCGTCTGGGCCGAGCAGTGGGTGGATACCGGCATCGCCGCTCTGATCATCGCCTTTCAACCGCTGATGGTGGTATTTATGCTGTGGCTTTTGTTTGCCAAACGGCCCAGCCTGATGATCCTGGCAGGGGTGGCTCTGGGCGTAGCGGGCATGGTGCTGCTGGTCGGCCAGCAGCGCTTCGTTACCGACCGCGATACGATGATCGGAATGCTGGTGATCCTCGGAAGCATGACCAGTTGGTGCTATGGTTCGGTCACCCTCAATAAGGCCAACCTGCCGGAGAACCGCCTGCAGAGTTCCGCCATTCAGATGATCATGGGAGGCGGGATACTCCTCGTTCTGGCGTTGATCAGCGGCGACGGCCAGCGTTTCGACCCGGCGCTGCTCAGCTGGAAGGCCGGGTTGTCCTGGCTGTTCCTCGTCGTATTTGGCTCTCTGGTGGCGTTCTCCGCCTTTACCTACCTGCTGCAGCACGTCAGCCCGGACAGGGTTGCCACCTCCAACTATGTCAACCCGGTAGTGGCGCTATTCCTCGGCTGGGCCTTCAACGAGGAGCTGATCACCCAACAGTCGATCCTGGCCGCCCTGCTTATGCTGGCCGGCGTGTTCTTTATCAACTCCCGCCTGCAGGTAAAAGGGAAGCCGCCGGCAGCAGGCGGAGCCGGAAGGCCGGTGAGGAGGAGAAAGGCCCTACGCGCGGTGGGTTGAGTTTTTCCTGGCGCTAACCGGGAAGTTTGACCCGTATCCCCTGCCTGCTCGGCCCTTGGGTTCCATCCTCACGTAACACTAATGCTGCCAGGGCAGGCGCAGCTCATCCGTCCGGAAAGGCGCTGCCGGCAGCCCCTCGGCATTGTAGAGGTCGAGTTCGCCGGGGTTGTCGGCCCAGGCATAACGCACGTACAAGGGATTAGTAATTTCCTCGTTGTAGACGATTACCTTGTCAGGAGCAACGATCTCGGCTTCTGCCCAGCGGAACCGCCCGTCCTCACCGGCAATGGCAAAGCCGCGCAGTTTCTCCCGCCCGTGGATACTGGCCAGGCCACTGCCCGAATGGGCAAATTCCACGAGAATGGCCCCATCCTGGATGGTTGCTGAATGGTAGGCCGGCCCACTGTACACCAGGTTCTCTTCGTAGGCCACTGCCCGGGCAGCCAGGGAAAGGCGGTAGCCAACATCCTGTTTATTGCCGGGGTGAATGTTTCCGGGCTCTCCCAGGTCGATGGCCACTGCCATGCCTGTATGGGGCAGGGCCAGGGCCAGTGCCTGAGACTCCCTCAGGGTAGCCCAGCCGCTCTCCTGAGGGATGGCGGAAGGCTGCCGGAAATTGGCCAGCTGGACGAACACGAAAGGAAGGTTGTCAACTCCCCATCGGCCTCGCCAGTCATGGATAAATTGCCGGAAACGATCGCGGTAGTGGTATGGCTCGCCCGCATTGCTTTCTCCCTGGTACCAGGCCACCCCCCGGATGGGCATAGGGGTAAAGGGATGGACCATGGCGTTGTAGAGCACAGCCGGCAATAGATTGGGGTTGATCTGTTCGGGGCGGTTGCCCAGTTCGGTTGTGCCTGGTTTGTATTTCCATTCGCCGGACAAGGGAATGGCCTCCTGGCCCGTAAGCAGGGCCATTGCCTGGGCGGAGCCCCAGAAGCCTCCCCGGTAGCCATGGTCTTTGACCCGGACGGTGATGGTGTTCTCTCCGGGTTGGAGGAGGCCGGAGGGAATGGGGTATAACCGGCTCGTATTAATGGATTTATAGGTTTGCCCAACCTCTGCTCCATTGATGTATGTCATGTCGGAGTCGTCGATAGGGCCGAGGCTGATGGCCGCAGGCCCGGCGAGCTGCTCCGCGGTGAGTTCCAGGGTTTTCTTATACCAGACGGCCCCGTCGACGCCCGGCAGGCCGGCGTACTCCCAGGGAATGGGCAGGTTCATCGTTGGCCAGTCTTCCCAATCCGTTTCCGGGCGGCGCCATCCTTCCGCCAGCCCCAGGTCCTGGAGGTCGATCTGTTCTTCCCACTGCACGATGGCCTGCCGTATGCTATCCATGGTGGCCTGCAGGCTCAGGCCGAAGGTAGATTGTACTACCGGCCCGAATTCCGGGTCCTCCATCAGGGAAAAGGGGCTCATCCAGGACTCGATCCTGGTGCCGCCCCAGGTGGCGTCGATCAGGCCGATGGGCACTCCTGATTCGAGGTGGAGGGCGCGCCCGAAATAGTAGCCAACTGCCGAGAAATAGGGGACGGTGCTGGGCTGGCACAGGTCCCAGCGCGTGAAGCCGGAGTCATCCCGCAGGCGGGTATCCATCAAGCTGGGTACCGTGAGCAGCCGGATCTGTGGATAGTCGGCGGCGGCAATTTCCGCAGCAGCATCATCGGACTGGTTGACGGGCCAATACATGTTGGACTGGCCGGAGCAGAACCAGATATCGCCGACCAGTACATCTTCCAGGGTGATCGTTTGGCTGGCGCCGGCCACTTTCAGGGTGAACGGCCCGCCGGCGCCCATGATCGGCAGGGTGGCTACCCACTTGCCGTCAGCGCCCGCGGTGGCGGCGCTTTCCAGAACCGCCAGGCGCACGCTGACCGTTTCGCCCGGTTCGGCCCACCCCCAAACCTTGATTGGCTTATGGCGTTGCAATACCATATGGTCTGTGAAAAACCGGGGAAGGCGCAGTTGCGCAATAGCCGGCGGCTGGCCCGACAGTATACAAAATAAAGACACGAAACAAACAGTGAAGAGTGATTTTGGCTGCATGGTCTGAAAAGATTATGATTTCTGATTTTTTATCCAAAACTTTGGCATTCCCTGTTTTGAGGCCGGCGAAGCTTCGCTGATCCATTCAATGACGGTATTAGTGCATACACCTCTGGCATTCCGCAAAAGACGTTCGGGCCTTTAATTTGCCAGGATGAATACTGTAGCGCTACCGGCTACCCATATTGTGCATAGTTGATCTGTTGAGAAAAGAAGGGGGGCAGTTCCTGTTGTATGAGGACACTAATTTAAGGTTTGTTCGGAATATTGGAAAGATTTAGATTAAAAAAGAAGATGAAGCTTATTGCTACCACCATGGCGGGCCTGGAGCCCATCCTTGCCGAAGAACTGAAACAAGTGGGCGCCGCTGATATCGAGCCGCTCAACCGGGCGGTATATTTCGAAGGCGGACTCCGGGAGCTGTACCGCGCCAACCTGGAGTTGCGCACTGCCCTGCGCGTCCTGAAACCCATCCATACTTTCCGGGTGCGCGATGAGCAGGGCCTGTACCGCCGTATCTACGACATCGACTGGCGGCAATACATGAAGGTGCAGGATACGCTGGCAGTGGATGCCGTGGTGAACTCCCCCAATTTCAATCATTCCAAATACGCTGCGCTCAAAACCAAGGATGCTATCGTCGACCGCTTCCGCAAAGAGGAAGGCCGCCGGCCCAATGTCTCCCTGCACCGGCCTACTCTGCGTATCAATGTCCACATCTTCCGGGAGGAATGCACTGTTTCCCTGGACAGCTCGGAGGAATCCCTCCACAAGCGGGGGTACCGGGTGGACGCTCTGGAAGCCCCCATCAACGAAGTCCTTGCCGCCGGGATGGTCCTACTGACGGGCTGGCAACGCGACTGCGCCTTTGTCGATCCCATGTGCGGGTCGGGCACCATCCTCATCGAGGCCGCCAGTTATGCCTGTAACCGGGCGCCCCAGCTGCAGCGGGAGTATTTCGGGTTTAAACAGTGGCCCGGATACGATAAGCCCCTGTGGGAGGAGGTGCTCGCCGAGGCGCGCAGCCGGGTGACGGCCTTTCCGCATGGGCTCTACGGTTACGATATGGATTTCAAGGCAACGCGGATCGCTCAGCACAACGCCCTGGCCGCCATGCTGGAGGGGCAGGTACAGGTCGAACGCCAACGCTTCGAGCGCCTGGAGCCGCCGGCAGAAGCGGGCCTTATCGTGATGAACCCTCCCTACGATGAACGCCTGGCAAAAGCCGATATCGGGGAGTTTTATCAGATGATCGGCGACCGCCTCAAACAGGCCTTCTCCGGTTACGAAGCCTGGATACTTTCCTCCAATAAGGATGCCATGAAAAGGGTCGGGCTGCGCCCTTCCCGGAAAATGACGCTTTTCAACGGAGCGCTGGAATGCAAATATCATCAGTATCAACTGTACCGGGGAAGCCGGAAACAGAAAAAAGAAAGCGATGAAAGCTGAAGGCCTGATCATTTTTCTGGCGCTTGCCTTTCCCTGGGCTACTGTTGCCGGGCAGGAGGCGCTCCCGGCAAACGCTGCGCCGGGGCTCCAGGCGTACCCTCAGGTACAGAACGATACCGCCCGGATGAGGCCGGGGTATTTTTCCCTGCCTTCTTTATCTTCCCTGCCCTTCGAGCGCCGGGAAAGGCCATCCCCTCCTCCCGGAGTTTTGACAACGCCCGAAATTCCCAGGGCTTATTCCTATGACAAACTGGGGGCTTTCTGCAAGTGGGAGGTGCAACTGGAGCGGGCCGCCCGGGTGCCCGTCAAGTTCCGCCTGGGAGAAGTGCAATACGTGGAGCGCCTGGAAGGAAAGTTGCCGGATTTTTGACGCTATAGCAGGCTGAACAGGTTGTTGATGCCGGGTGTGCGCGCCACGTTGAACCCTTCGGCGTATTCGAAGCCGGCGTCTCTGCCGTAAGAGCGGGCTTTGGCCCGCAGGAATTCAATGAAATCCTCCCCTGAAATGGGGGAATTCAGTTCCTCCTTGTATTCTTTGGCGTCGGGGACGAAGACCTGAGAGCGGAAAGCCTGCGCCACTTCGATCTTTTTATCCATGTAGGGCGTAATGTCCACGACGAAGTCCGGCTTCAGGTTACGGTCCTGTATGTAATGATAAAGAGCGCGCGGGCGCCATCGTTCGTGGAGCGTTCCATCCTTGCCGGTAGTCGGTATTTTCACCAGGCCGGAATAGAAGCAGGCGTCGGCGATAAGTTTGGCCGAACGCCCGTGGTCGGGATGTCGGTCGGACAGGGCGTTGGCCAGGACGATCTCCGGCTGGTGTTCGCGGATCACTTCGATGATCCGGATGATGTTTTCCCGGTTGTACGCGAAGAAGCCGTCGGCCATGCCGAGGTTCTTCCGGAAAGCGGCGCCCATGAGGCGGGCGGCATTGCCGGCTTCTTCCAGCCGGATGGCTGCCGAGCCCCGGGTGCCCAGTTCGCCCTGGGTGAGGTCGAGCAGGCCCACAGTTTGGCCCTGGGCGATATGGCGAAGGAGGGTTCCGCTGCAACTCAGCTCAATATCATCGGGATGTACGCCGATGGCGAGGATGTCTACTTTCATGGTTTTTCGTATTCGGCGCCCGGATCAGGCAAACCTGACGAGCTTAGGCTGTTTGGCAACCTGCTGGTTAAGGGCAAAGGCCTGTTGATACACATTGCCGATGAGGTCGACATAGGACAGCTCGATGGTGAAATTGTTGTTCAGCTTCTGGTTGCCGGTGGCTTCCAGCAGGATTCGGTAGGATTCTCCGGGGCGGAGTTCATGGCCGGCCACCGCATTTTTTACGGCTATGTCATTTCGGCCTTTGATCGACAGGTTGCTCAGCCGCGCCGGCTGCCCGTTGTTAAGGACCTTGAAGTAGGCATCGCGCCCCAGGGGCGAGATTTGGAACGCGTCCAGGCTGAGCAGGGGCGCAGCTTGCCGCGCATTGCGCTTCTTGCGCCGCTTGCTGGCCGAAAGGCTGGCGGAAAGAATGAGGATCAGGGCAATGCCGCCTCCGATGACGCCCCACTCCACCAGTCCCATAGATTGTGTGAATTCGTTGATCGTGGAGAGTAATTCTTCTGTATTTATCTGTTCCATGTTGCTTTCTCTTGCTTCAAATGTGCTGTAAAGCAGAGTTTTCTGTCTTAACGGATGAATTGTTAAAAGTTACATCTTATTGGGCTACAAATGTAAGGCATTTATGGAAAGGCGCCCAGAACTAAGGCCTATATCAGCTGTTTTCATACAGATGCCTGCCGGTACGCAGGCGCGGCCATCGTTGTGAAACAGGGCGGAAGCCTCATCATTATCCACCGGGCTCTCTCCCGGCGCATAGTTCTGAAATCAACGTATACATCAAATATGTTCACTGGAATTATTGAAACCACTGGCGCGGTACAATCCATCCGGAAGGAGGGGGGCAATGTTCATTTTACGATCAAAAGCCCCATTTCGGCAGAGCTTAAGGTCGACCAAAGTGTCGCCCATAATGGCGTTTGCCTGACGGTGGTCGCCCTCGGCCCGGGCAGCCATACGGTCACTGCTATTGAAGAGACCCTGAAGCGCTCCAATCTGGGGGCGCTTAAAGCAGGCAGTGAGATCAACCTGGAACGCGCCATGAAGGCCGACAGCCGCCTCGACGGGCATATGGTGCAGGGCCACGTCGACGCCACCGCTACCTGTACTGCCGTCGATGAACAGGACGGTAGCTGGTACTATCGCTTCCGCTATCAGCCTACGGAAGAACACCTCCTGGTAGACAAGGGCTCCGTGGCGGTCAACGGCGTGAGCCTTACCGTCGTGGAGCCGGTGGATGACGTCTTCTCCGTGGCTATTATTCCCTATACCTACGAGCACACCAATTTCAAAGACATCAAGCCGGGAGATACGGTCAACCTGGAGTTCGATATCATCGGGAAGTACATTGCCCGGTACGCGAAGTTGTACAGCGAACAGCGGCAGGGACTATAAACCGGTGAACGGCATATCGCGGGCCCGTCAACAATTTCGGGCAGGATTTGTTATGCACCGAAAAAATATCCCTTGAAGATAGGAATCATTGGAGCGGGCGTGGCCGGGCTGGCCGCGGCGGTGCGCATGGCGAGCCGGGGGCATGAAGTGCAGGTTTACGAAGCCAACAGTTATCCCGGAGGGAAACTCTCGGAATTCGAACTGAAGGGCTACCGGTTCGATGCCGGGCCGTCGCTTTTTACCATGCCCCACTACGTCGACGCCCTGTATCGGGCGGCGGGCGAAGACCCCGCGCAGCATTTCGAGTACGAACGTTTGCCCGTGGTTTGCCACTATTTCTGGGAGGATGGGATCCGCCTTCAGGCTTATGCGGAAAAGGAAAAGTTTGCGGCGGAAGTACAGGAAAAACTGGGTGTACCCGCCAAACGGCTTCACCGGGCTCTGGCGGACAGCCGCCGCAAATACGAACTGACCGGCCGTATCTTCCTCGAAAAATCCCTGCACCGCCTCGACACCTGGCTCAACGGCCGCGTGCTGCGCGCTATGGTGTCCATTCCCGGGCTGGACCTCTTCACCAGCATGAACGCCGTCAACCGGCGGCATCTCAAACACCCCAAACTGGTGCAGCTCTTCAACCGCTTTGCCACCTACAACGGGTCCAATCCGTATAAAGCCCCCGGCCTGCTGAGTATCATTCCGCATTTTGAACACCACATCGGGGCTTTCTTTCCGAGAGGAGGGATGTATAATATCACCAGAAGCATGTATGAACTGGCGAGGCGCCAAGGGGTAACTTTCCATTTCAATACGCCCGTGCAGGAGATCATCGTCACCGGGGGCAGGGCAGTGGCCCTCCGGCTTGAGGAACAGGAAGTGCCTTTCGACCGGATCATCAGCAATATGGATGTGTTCTTTACCTACCGTAAGCTGCTGCCCCAAGAGCGGCGCCCCGAACGAACGCTGCGCCAGCAGAAGTCGACCTCCGCCCTGATCTTCTACTGGGGCGTCCGGCGGCAATTCCCTGAACTGGGCCTGCACAATATCTTCTTCAGCGAAGACTACCGCACCGAATTCCGGCGCCTGGAAGAAGGCAGGGTCTTTGAAGACCCGACCGTTTACATCAACATCACCCAGAAATGCGAACCCGGCGATGCTCCGGAGGGTTGTGAGAACTGGTTTACCATGATCAATGTCCCTTACAACTCCGGCCAGGACTGGGATAC
>JAGFJE010000606.1 GCA_024103175.1 Phaeodactylibacter sp. | reverse complement strand
GCGGAAATCGGAAGGCGGAAAAGAAGGCGTTGAGCGCCCATTCTGGCCCAAATTCCGACTTCCGACTTTTTAACCGGCTGACCAGACGGTCCCACTTCCGACTTAAAATGGCTGCACGTCCAAAGTCCAGTACCGTTAGAAAACTACAAAAAATACCGGCCTCTCTCTCCTCCCTTCCCTTATTTAACACCATTAAGCCATAACAATGACAATTGTATGCGGCACTTTTTTGAGATTCGGGGCGGGTGAAGTGAGCATATCTCAGATAATCCTTGTTGTATAAGTGGGCCACCCGTCTAACGTTGGACACTATTGATAGCCAAGATGTTGCGGAACGCCCCAAGTCATTCCGACTTCCGCGTTCCGACTTCCGACTTTGTCCAACGCTAGAATGGTGGCCTATAAGTGTATCAGATCATTGAAAATCAATTATATACATTATGATAAGAGATGGAAACCGCATTGCTACCGTTGATCACAAAGATATTCAAACCTGGGCTGAGGCGAGAAATGCCCGCCCCGTGAGGTTGAAGCGGTTCGAAAGCGAGCAGATAACCGGCCGGGTGCGTTTCCGGTTTCCGGAAGATGAGTTCCCGGATGAAGAAGACCTTTCGTGGGAGGAATTCTTTGACATTTTTGACCGCGAACGCCTGGAGTTCGTCTTCGAAGACATAGCGGATGAGGCTGTGGAGGAAGGCAACCTTTATCAATTCCGCCCCAGGGAGTTCTGAGCCGGAAAAGCTCCGGTATCTGTCACTTTAATTTCAACTGCGCTGCAGCCAGTCGGCAATAAGCTGGATGGAATCCAGCATGCCGCTGCACACCTCTTCTACGAAGCGGCCGTTCAGCTGCTGGCCGGAATATTTCTCTCTGGCCAGTTTCAGCGCCTTTTCGCCGTCGAAGTCAACATAGGACATACGGGCGGTAAGTTCGTCGGAGGGCCTTCCGAAGTCATAGCTGGGCAGAAGGGCTACTCCGGTATCTTCCAGCAGGTTTTCGCACAACTGGTGGCTATTGAGAATACCCCTATGCACCAGAGATTCCTTATAAAAGGAAAAATTGGGAAAGAGATAGAATCCGCCTTGCGGCTTCGGGGCAAAGATATGGAGTTCGGCCAGCCTTGCGTGCAGGGTTTTCCCCACAACCCTCAGGACACGCCGGGCATCACTGAGGTACTGGTCAATGGCCGGGTTGGACTTGAATGCCTCGACCGCAGCGTATTGTATCGGGGCGCTGGTAGAGGTGAAAGTCTCGCTGGCGACGATGGCCATGGCGTCGAGGAGCCAGCGCAGGGATTCCGGGAAGACAAACATACCCAACCGCCACCCTCCGGCGCCACACCATTTGGAAATCCCGCTGCTGATGATGGTGCCTTCCGGGTAGAAACGGGCGATACTTACGTGCTGGCCGGAATGGTGCAACTCCCCATATATCTCATCTGATAACAAAATGACCTTGTACTTCCGGGCGATTTCCGCCAGTTTTTTCAGCTGGGGCACGGTATAGGTAGCCCCGGTGGGGTTGGCCGGGTAGTTGAGTACAACAATACGAGGCCGTTCTGGGTCTATCGAACAGATAGACTCCAGTTCCTCGGGGGTGAGCCGCCAGTCGTTTTCCTGGTGGGTTCTTACCCAGTTCACGCGCCGGCCGATGATGACGGCCTGTGGCGAGTAAGACACCCAGCTGGGCGTAGGGATGACCAGGTCGCCGTAGTAGACCAGTTGGAGGAGGAAGAGCAGTTCTTTGGACCCGGGGCCGACCAGTACATCCTCGGCAGTTCGTTTGATGCTCTGCCGGTTTTGGTAATATTGTGCAATAGCCTCTCTCAATTCAAAAAGCCCTTTCACGGCCAGATAATCCTTTTCATGAGCGTGCCTGCGCAGGCTTTCGACCACCGGTTCCGGTACCGGGAATGGCGACTGGCCGAACCCCAGGCGGTGCACTTTCCTGCCCTGCTGCTGAAGTTCCCGGGACTTTTCGTTGATAGCAAGGGTGGCTGACTTTTTCAGCCCCCTGATGTTGAGGTTGAGGTCTATGCGAATATTCTGCTGTTTGGCCATGGAAGTGTGCTTTCACCATCTTTAACTTCGATCCCTAAACATAAAAAGAGCCTGGTTTTCAGGTTATAGTTATGAAGAGCAATTTATCAAAAACCAGGCAAAATTGGAAATACTAAGAAGCTGTTTCACTTTGTTTGAGCGCGCGCCAACGTGCCGGGCGGGGGCGGAGCCTGGCCTTTCGTTCCAGCGGGTATTCGTCCTCAAAGAAAAATCGTTCCTTGCCGAAGGCGGGGTATAGGTCGTCGAGCCATATAGCTTTGGGGTCGTATTTGGCGAAGAAAGGACGGGAAACCCAATTCGGGTTTCGCCCCTGCAGGAACTGAAGGGTGAAAACCTTTTCATTCCCGATCTCGCTGACGCCCAGCACCTGGACTTTTCCCGGGCCGGCAGACATGGACGGGCCGCGGACCGTGCGGGCAATTCCACTCACCTGTTGGTAGGCCTGCCGGAAGATGCGCCATGCCCGCTCCAGTTCAACTGCGAAATAGTGTTGCGCCCCGGTATCCCGGGCGATAAACATGTAATAAGGAATGGCTCCCAGTTCTACCTGTTTTTGCCACATGGCCGCCCAATCCCGGGCATTGTCGTTGATGTTGCGCATAACGGGGGATTGTGTGCGGATAACAGCGCCGGTGTTCCTTATTCTCCGGATGGCCTGAGCGGCGATCTTCGTGGATAGCTCCTTTGGATGGTTGAAATGGGCCATGAAGGCGATATGGATACCGGCTTTGCCGGCCCGCTCAAAGAGGGCCAAAAGCTCATCGGCATCGTTATCGGTAACGAAACGCTGGGGCCAGTAGCTCAGGGCTTTGGTGCCGAGGCGGATGGTTTTCAGGTTGGGAATTTGGGCATCGATGAGGGCTTCGATATACTTATGCAATATTTTTGTCTTCATGATGAGCGGGTCCCCTCCGGTGAAGAGTATATCCGTTACGCGGGGGTTGGCCCGGAGGTATTTTATGATCAGCTCTGTATCGCGCATGGCGAACTTCAGTTCGTTCATGCCCACAAACTGCGGCCAGCGGAAGCAGAAGGTGCAGTACGCATGGCAGGTCTGCCCCTGGCTGGGGAAAAAGAGCATGGTTTCCCGGTATTTGTGTTGTACGCCGGTGAGTTTCACATCTTCGATCAAGGGGACATTATGGGCCAGCTGCCCCGCAGGGTGCGGGTTGAGTTCCATTCTGATCTTGTTGGCCACCAGTTTGAGTTCCGGTTTTCGGGCGCCGCTCCTCAGGGCGCGCGCCATTTCTTCGTAATGTTTGGGCCGGAGCATATCTTTTTGAGGAAAAGTCAGTATAAATATGGGGTCTTCCAAATAGTTATCCCAGTCTATCAACTGGTTGACAACATAATTATTGGCTTTAAATGGGAGTACATTGCCGACTACTTCAATATCAAAAATTTCTTCTTCACTGAGGTAACTCTTCACCTGGGGGATCTCCCGAAAATTTCGGAGGGTATACGATCGGTATTCTTTCATTTTTTTGAATTTAAAGGTTAAATATATTTTCTGCAGAAGGGCAGCGAATTTGCATTGGGCCGACTACCTGCCCTTCTCTATCGGAGGCAACAGCCCACTGGCGACAGATGGTTTCTACAGGAATCAAAGGGTTTGCCTGTAATTAAAACACGTATTTCTATTGCTGAGTTGCATGCTCCCGAAGATGCCTATGGGCAGAGCGTTTCTGGAAATCACCGCCAACCAACGGTAAAATTGCCTCTTTGGGTAAGGGCGGCACAGTTGGGCCCCACCAAAGCAGTTGAACTTTGCTCAAAAACATGAAGCACCTGTTCCGGGAATAGACGGGGAATATAAGAAATATTTTCTACACAAACGACTTGTTTTTTCTGCCGCTCGATGCGGCGGCGGGCAGTTTAGCCATTTTACAGGGCAGCCTCCTGCCCGTCATCGACGACATCTATTTTCAGGATATCGTTAATAGACTGGAAGGCTCCATTGAGCTGGTTCATCTGCTCCGTGGATAGGGTCTGTAGTTTTTGTGAGATCTGCTGATGGAGAGGGTGCGGAGTGGCCTCCAGGAGTTCGGCGCCTTTGGCGGTGAGTGTGATCAGGCTTACGCGTTTGTCGTTAAGGCGGGGGAGTTTGGCGACCATGCCTTTTTTTTCCAGGCGGGCAATGATGCCAGTGACGGTGCTGGCGTTGAGTTTCAGGAAGTCTTTAATGGCTTTGTGTGAGGCCTGGTAGTTATCCTGGTCTCTGAGGAAACTTAATGCCAGCAGCTGAGGAATGCTGATTCCGTATTCTTTTTCCAGCCGTTTACTTTCCAGGTTTACCGCCCTGGAGATTTTGCGGATATTGATCAGGATTTCTGCGTAGTTCATTCATTTGGAAACTAAAAAACCAACAATCCTGTAAATATAAGCTTAAAGCAAAAACGCCGGAATAGCGGAGGGCTTATTCCGGCATTTTTTTTTTGAGAAAGGCAGCCTACAAGGCTATATCATCGTCATCGTCATCGTCGTCCATGCCTCCGGTATCGACATCGAGGTTGGCATCATCGTCATCGGTATCATCGGCAAATTCATCGAGGTTGACGATGGACTTGTCCAGCTCATCATCGGTATCATCGTAGAATTCTCCGAGGTTGAAATCATCGTCGTCGTCGTCATCAAAGTTGGCGGGTTTGGAGGGCGCAGGCTTGGTCGGCGATTTGCGGATGATCTTGGTGATCACCTTCTTTTCGCCCGTAGGTTTGGGCGTCGGCCGTTCAGTCGAGCTGGACCTTCTCTCGGGTGTAGGGTTTTGCTCCTGGGTTTTTGCCACAAGGCTTTTTGTGGTCGTAGGGACGGCCAGCAGGCGCTTCTTATCGATAAGCTCGCCGGTGATGATACAGATGCCGTAGGTTTTATTCCTGATCCGGACCAGGGCATTTTCGAGATCCTTGATGTATCTGCGCTGGCGGATGGCCATATTGTTCAGCATTTCCACATCATTGTTGATGCTGCTGTCATCCATCCAATCCCCTCCATGTTCGTCACTGGTATTCTCTGTGATCTCCAGGATCTGTTCCTGGAGGGAGTCCAGCTGTTCCTGGGCATTGGCGAGCTTTTTCTCGATCAGTGCTTTGAATTCAGCCAATTCTCCATCAGAGTACCTCACAACAGTATTTGACATTGCTAACTGTTTGTTGGGTTTAAAAATGATGCGGCAATTTAAAAAATCAAATCTGAAAAAAAACTGAAGATTTGAAAAAAATGCACTTCAATATAGAAAACGGCGCTGTAAAAATCAAATGAGAGGGAATATCATTGTGGCGGCGATACCGTTTCCGGCTTGCAGTGGCTAAAGCTACGGATTCGAATCTGAATTTATTCTGAATATACTGCCAGTTTTAGGGAGTTGTTGGCCGAAAAAGGCATGAAGGCATTGAAAAACAGTTGGAATGCGAATATTTTTGCGGGGCGGTTGAACGCAAGGGGGGCGGCAGGTTGTGATGAAGTTTCAGCCGATGACTCTTATTTGTCCATTCCATTAACACGGTTAAACAATTATGACTGTTGCCAGCAACCTTGTAAAGAAAGGGATTTCGTTTGTACAACAACTCGAACAGCGGCGGCCTACCCCTGCGCAGCTACAGCGGCGGGCGCTGCTGGGCCTGCTGAGGCGGGCGGAGAGAACTGCTTTCGGCCGACACTATGGCTTTGAACGGCTTTCCAATGCCGCCAACCTGGAGGTTGCTTTTCAGGCGCAGGTCCCCATGCACGACTACAACCGGATGTTCGACAATTGGTGGCGCCGTACCCTGGCGGGAGAAGCCGATGTGAGCTGGCGCGGGGCTGTGAAATATTTTGCCCTGAGCTCCGGCACGTCTGAGGCGGCCAGCAAATACATTCCCATTACAGCCGATATGCAGAAAAGCATGCGGCAGGCTGCTTTTCGGATGTTTTCCTGCCTGCCGAAGTATAACCTGCCGCCCAGTTTCTACACCAAAGAATGGCTGATGATCGGAGGCAGCGCTTCCCTGCAGGACCTCGGACACTGTTACGCCGGCGACCTCAGCGGCATCAACGCCAGCAAGCCGCCGGTATGGATCCGGAGCTATTACCGCCCCGGAACCCGCATTGCCAGGATACCCGACTGGGACGAACGCACCGAGGCCATCGCCAAAATGGCGCCAAGCTGGGATGTGAGCGTCCTGACCGGCCTGCCCAGCTGGGTACAGCTCACCCTGGAGCGCATCATCGAATACCACGGCCTGAACCACATCCATGAACTGTGGCCCAACCTGCGGGTCTTTGTCTCGGGAGGGATCGCCTTCGGGCCCTACCGCAAGAGCTTCGAAGAACTGTTGGCCCACCCCCTTATCTACATGGATTCCTACCTGGCCAGCGAAGGGTTCGTCGCTTTCCAGTCGCGCCCCGAAACAAGCGCTATGCGGCTGCAGTTGAATAATGGCATCTTTTTCGAGTTTGTCCCCTTCAATGAAGACAATTTCGATGAAGAAGGGCGGCTCCGGCCCTCCGCCCGGGCCCTCACCCTTGACGAAGTGGAAGAAGGGCAGGATTACGCCCTGCTCATGAGTACCTGCGCCGGCGCCTGGCGCTACCTGATCGGCGATACCATTCGCTTTGCGGATAAAGCCCGCTCGGAGATCCTGATCACCGGCCGGACCAAGCATTTCCTCAGCATTTGCGGGGAGCACCTGTCGGTGGATAATATGAACCAGGCCATAGGCCGAACGGAGGATCTTCTGAACGTTAAGATCAACGAATTCACCGTTTCAGGTGTTAAGGCAGATACACACTTTGCTCACCGCTGGTACATTGGCTGCGAACCTAAAGCCAACCCGGACACCCTTTCTAAAGTACTGGATGAGCAGCTTATGGCGGTCAATGACGACTATGCCGCCGAGCGCTCCGCCATGCTGCGCCCTCCGCAGGCCCATGTCATTGATACGCGGCTCTTCTACGAATGGCAGCGCCATCACGGGAAGATGAACGGGCAGAGCAAGTTTCCCAGGGTCATGAAAGGAGAGCAGTTGGCCGAATGGGAAACGTTCGTGAAGTCCAAAAAATGACCTTTTATGAATTTACTATGGCAGGGAGCCCTCCTGGGCCTCTCTCTGAGTATACTGGCCGGCCCGATGTTGTTCATCCTCATGCAACTGGGCATAGAGAAGGGCTTCCGGGCCGGCACCACCGCCGGTTTTGGCGTGTGGGCCAGCGACACTCTTTATGTGCTTAGCGCTTATCTCGGTATTTCCTATCTGCTGCAGCTCACCCAGTGGCAGGGGTTTAAACTGTGGGCCAGCTTTGCCGGCGGCCTCATCCTCATCATCATCGGCGCCACTACGCTTC
The DNA here is from genome assembly GCA_024103175.1 of Phaeodactylibacter sp. Lineage (GTDB taxonomy): Bacteria > Bacteroidota > Bacteroidia > Chitinophagales > Saprospiraceae > JACJXW01. The sequence goes on along the minus strand of JAGFJE010000606.1, from coordinate 5,418 downwards.
TGGCCCGCCCTGCCCGGAAGGCCTGGAAGAACAATCAGGCGGTAAGCCACAACTGGGCCGGCTACTGGATGCAGGGTTTTCTGGTCAATACCTTCAATCCATTTACCGCCTTTTTCTGGATCGGCGTGATCACTACCGTTTCCGCCGATGGGCCACTTCCTGCTTTCGATGCCACCCTTTTCTTCGGCAGTATTATCGGGGTCATTATCATTACCGACCTGCTGAAGGTCCTTCTCGCCAAACGCATCCAGAACTGGATGAAATACAGCTACCTGCTGGCCATGCGAAGGGTGTCCGGTACGGCCCTGGTTATTTTCGGCGTCTTCCTGATGTTTCGGGGGATGATGTAAAAGGGCCCTGTTGTTGACTTATTACAAGGTTAAATTGTTATATTGTTATCTGTCGCAGGGCGAGGTTGTCGGGCGTGAAACAGTCCACCCATCCAGCCATCATACAATCCAGCAATTTAACCCACCCCTCATGGACGAAGGATACATCAAATTTGATTCTCACTGGAAAAATGCCCCTCCCCTTCCGGAGGCGGAAATTGCCGAACTCAATATTTACCGCCAGCGCCTTTACGAGCAGGGCCTCATCGGCGCTTACGATAATGGCATCGGATACGGCAACATCAGCCGGCGTTACGGCGATTCCGGGCAATTCATTATTTCCGGCTCCGCGACCGGCAACCTGGTTGAGCTTACGGCTGGACACTACGCCTTGGTCACCAAAGTAGAGGCCCGGCAAAACCGCCTGTGGTGTGAGGGGCCGGCCAATGCTTCCTCCGAATCGATGAGCCACGCTGCCGTCTACCAGGAATGCCCCTGGGTGAACGGGGTGATACACGTGCACCACCCGGGGCTTTGGAAAGCCCTGTTGCATAAATTGCCCACCACTGATAAGAGCGCACCCTATGGCTCGCCGGAAATGGTGGACTCTATAATCCAGCTGATGCGGGAGACAAGGCTGGAAGAACAGAAGATATTCGTCATGGAGGGCCATCGGGAAGGCATCTTCACCTTTGGCCGTTCGCTGAAAGAGGCCTTTGATGTGCTGATGCTATACTATAGCGCCTTTCTGCACGAGAATATTTCTACCGGACGAATCTGACCACACAAGCATGTTTGGAGTAAAACCCTTAAGTTACTTTTCATTAGTTCAATAAACAATACCCCGTATGAAAACCATTCTCATCACCGGCGCCACCGGCACTACCGGTTCGGCAACCCTTCAGTACTTAAAGGGAAAAGGATTTGATCTGCGGGCGATGACCCGTTCGGCAGAAAAAGCAGCCGCCCTGGAAAAAGAGGGCGTATCCGCCGTCATTGCCGATTACAGCGACCCCGCTTCCCTCGACAAAGCCCTGGCCGGCGTAGAACGGGCCTTCCTCGTCCATACGCCTTCCCTGCAGATCCCGCATCACGAAAAGGCCTTTATCGACGCCGCCAAAAAGGCGGGCGTGAAAAAGATCGTCAAGGTATCGGTTATCGGCGCCGGCCATGATGCGCCGCTTCGGCTGGCGCGCATGCACGCGGAAGTGGAGGATTATCTTATGCAATCGGGCGTCGCGTACACCATCCTGCGGCCTCACAGCTTCCTGCAGAACCTGTTGGGCAATACGCCTACCATTCATGGGCAGGGGGCCATGTACTCCAATAACGGCGACGCCAAAATACCGCTGATCGACGCCCGCGACATAGGGGCCGTAGCGGCAGCCGCACTCACCGAAGAGGGGCACGACGGCAAAATTTACCACCTTACCGGGCCGATGGCAGTATCTTTTCAGCAGGTGGCCGGCGCCATCGGCTCGGCCATCGGCAAGGAGGTACAGTATGTCAACGTGCCGGATGATACCGCCAAACAGGGCCTGGTGGGCGCCGGCTTTCCGGAATGGCTGGCCGATGACCTCGTTACCCTCAATCAATGGGGCAGGCAGGTAGGCGAGCAGCGGCCGTCGGAAGATGTGGCCACAGTACTGGGGCGCCCGGGGCATAGCCTGGAGAACTTTGCAAGGGATTATGCGGGGGCGTTTAAGGGGTAGGCGGTTGGGAAGTGGGAAGTGGGAAGGCGGAAGGCGGAAGTGGGAAGTGGGAAGGCTTCCAGGTGCAAGCGGCGCCCCAAAATCGGAAGCTTGCCCGGCTGAGGAACGAAGACGGGTCGGAGTTTTTCCAGTGGAGTGCTGCCGGGATGAGGCTGAAGATGCTTCCACCATAAAAAATAGAGCTTCCTTAACAAAAGGAAGTGGGAAGGCGGAAGGCGGAACATTGCCTGGCCGGGAGCGGCAAAAGAGTTTTAAAGTCGCTTCATGCCGAGAGTAAATAGCTTCACATATTTCGGAATTACTCTGGATTGATCCCTTCTTCTTTCAGGTGAGCTCCTATGTTGAAGGTATGGCCGCCATACAGTTCGATGTCCTTATTCCAGTCGATGACCTGCCAGTTCTCGCCGGGAGTGGCTACCAGGACTTTTTGCGTTTTGGTGGTGATCCAGAATACTTTCTCTACCCCGAAGTCCAGCATTTTCTGGACTTTTTTGTGGATGTATTCATTCTCAGTGAAGGATTCTTCCGGTCCCAGTTCGCCGTCCAGGTCCACTTCGAAGACAATCTTGGCGGGTATATTTATGTATTTCTTTGTTATCTTATCTGGTGTCAGGACACTTTTTTCAAAAATGGCAATATCATTTGCAAGATTATTGTTTTTGCTGATGTGGCTACCAGCCTCATTCGTCAATACTCTGTAGACAGAGGGTGCGAAAAGAGGATAGCATACTCTTAGCAGGTATTCAATGATAACCAGTTGTAAACCACTACTACCCATAATATCTTCCAGGGTTTTGTTGTTGGCCAGTACTTCTTTGTAGCCTTTGTAGTAAACGGGCTTTCCTTCCAGCACCTCATAAATCAGGTAGTCCGGAATTTCCTGGCTTCTCCCTTGCGCTTCTTTTTTCTTTCTGGCGGCCTGCATAAGCAAACTTTTTCCTAAGTTATGGTTTTTCTCTTAACAAGTAAAGGCGGTATTTTGATTTTCAAAGTGGCTTCAGGATGTATTTCCAGCCACTAAAACACAAAAACACTAAATCCGCACCAAAATAATTAGTGGGGTTTCGTGCTCTTTGTGCTTTTGTGGCAAAAATCGCTACAGTCCACCTATTTGCTTTCAAAATATATAAATGGCATACGCATCACATAACCTCACGGACACCATCGTCGCCCTGGCCACGCCTTCCGGAGTGGGCGCCATCGGCGTGATCCGCCTGTCGGGGAAGGAGGCGGTCGATATCGTCAACGAGGTGTTTCACGGGAAGGACCTGGCCAAACAGCCAACCCATACCCTCCACTTCGGCACTATCCGGGACGACAGCGGCCGCATCCTGGACGAGGTGGTGGCTTCCCTTTTCATTGAGCCGAAGTCCTATACCGGAGAGAACGTAGTGGAAGTTTCCTGCCACGGTTCCGATTACATCATACAGGAAGTCATACAGCTCTTTATCGAGAAGGGCGCGCGCCTGGCGCAGCCCGGCGAGTTCACCCTGCGCGCCTTCCTCAACGGGCGCATGGACCTCAGCCAGGCCGAGGCCGTGGCCGACCTGATCGCCTCCTCCTCCCGCTCCTCTCACGCCATCGCCATGCAACAGATGCGCGGCGGCTTCAGCGACGAGATCAAAAGGCTGCGCCAGGAACTGGTCGACTTCGCCAGCCTCATCGAACTGGAGCTCGACTTCGCCGAGGAGGACGTCGAGTTTGCCAACCGCGACAAGCTGCGCGAGCTGGTAGCCAAAATTCAATCCATCATTCACTCATTAATTCAATCCTTCAAATTGGGCAACGTCCTCAAGCACGGCGTCAACACCGTCATCGCCGGGCGCCCCAACGCCGGCAAGTCCACCTTGCTGAACGCCCTGCTCAACGAAGAGCGCGCCATCGTCAGCGAGATCGCCGGCACCACCCGCGACACCATTGAGGAGGTGCTCAACATCAAAGGCGTGCAGTTCCGCATCATCGACACGGCCGGCATCCGCGACGCGGAAGACACCATCGAGGCCATGGGCGTGGAGAAGACGATGCAGAAGGTGCAGCAAAGCGCCCTGCTCGTCTACGTCTTCGACGTCATCCAAACCCAACCCGAAGAGGTGCAGGCCGACCTGGCCAAGCTGATCCACGAGAACGTGCAGGTGATCGTGGTGGCCAATAAGATGGATTTGAATCCGTATACTTTGCGGGAACATTACTTTCCAAAGTCGAAAGTCGGAAGTGGGAAGTCGGAAGTGGCGGCCCCCTATTCCGACTTCCGATTTCCGACTTCCGACTTCGCCTGGGTTCCCATCTCCGCCATCAACAACATGAACATCGAGTACCTCAAGGAGAAGCTCTACGAAAACGTCATCTCCAAACAGCTCAACCTGGAGGGGACGATCGTGGCCAACGCGCGGCACTACGAGGCGCTGCGCAAGGCGCACGAGAGTTTAGAGCGGGTGACAGGGGGACTGGAAGCGGGGGTGACGTCGGATTTTGTGGCGATGGACATCCGGGCGGCGCTGCATCATTTGGGGGAGATTACGGGGGAGATCTCGACGGATGATCTACTTGGTAATATATTTTCAAGATTTTGTATCGGGAAGTAAGCTCCATTTTTTGTAAATTGAGAAAAACCTGAATTGATGGTTGACTTAGCAGAAGCAAGAAAGATCCTGAAAGAAAACAGAAGCCGTCTTTTTGCTACTTATCCGATAAAGGAGTTGGCGATCTTCGGGTCTTTTGCCCGTGGCGAAGCCGGAGAAGAAAGTGATATCGATATTCTGGTCGAGTTTTCTGAGCCTGTGGGTTTTGAGATCGTTGACCTTGTAGAAGAATTGGAGGAGCTGCTGCAGCACAAAGTGGACATTGTATCTAAAAAAGCCATCCGGCCTAATGTGATGCCGTTTGTGGAAAAGGATCTGGTATATGTCTGAGCGTTCTGATAAAGTGTTGGTGGAGGATATGATTGAAGCAGCAAGGCGTATTATATCTTACACCGAAGGTATGGACTTCGATTCCTTTTCCAGAGATCTGAAAACTTCGGATGCTGTTTTAAGAAATTTGCAGGTTTTGGGAGAAGCAGCTAAGATGGTCTCCTCGGAGACCCGGGATGCCTACCCAGAGGTTGAGTGGTCCAAGATCATTCGTTCAAGGCATATTGTGGTGCATGAATATTTTGGCGTGGATTTTGAAATTGTTTGGAGAATTGTAGAGGTTCATATCCCTGTGTTAAAGCGCCAGTTGAGCCTTGTCCTGAAAAAAATGAATTGAAACTTTACCTGTCCGTTGCCATCGGCAGCGGCCCCTTATCGTCCAGAAAGAACCGAACAACCAGTTCGAAGGCAATGCGAGGGCCGTACAGCTCTTCGGCCACATGGCTCATGATGTGCTCGAATTGCACT
>JAGFJE010000596.1 GCA_024103175.1 Phaeodactylibacter sp. | reverse complement strand
AAGTACAGGACGCCCTCTCCCAGGGGGCTGATGGTGATGCGGCCATGGCCGGTATTGTCTTCGGGTGCGACAAAAGAGAAGGAAAAGGTTTGCCACTCTTCCGTCAGCCCGTAAGAGGCGCCCGTATACCAGGTATAGGGTGAATTGTCGCGCATGGCCGCCACCGAAATGTTCATGGGCGTTTCGGCGCGGGCGGCGAACTGCAGGACGTAGGAGGAGTCCTTTTTCAGAGAGAAACCGGTTTGCTTGAACTGTATGTGCCAGTCAGTCCCGGTGGTATTGTCTACCTGCAGGCGGGCGCAGTAGCTGCCCTCAAAGGGGTTTTGGGTAGAAACGGAGATCTCGGCCTGGGCGGCATCGTGCAATTCCAGGACCCAGGGGGAAGATACCGTTCCCGTTTCAAAACCGCCATTGGCCAGCAGTTGGCCGTCGCCGGGCTGGGTGGCGCCGGCGTTCCAGGCTGTTTCCAGGGCGCCCTGGCTTCCATATTGCTCAAACAGCCAGGCGTGCCAGAGGCTGTCGAGCATCTCGTTGTGGCGCCAGAGCAGGGCGCCGCCCTCGGCGAAGGGGCGCAGGTTGCCTTCCTTCCAGAAGCCGTACAGGCTGTTCTCGTTGTTCATCTCCACCATGGCCAACACGGGGTCTTCAGCAAGTGTAAGGCCGGTATAGGGGTTGACATGGCCCAGCAGTTGCTCTGCATATTCCTTCTGCAGGAATTGCATCCAGGGGTCGAACAAGGTGACGCCCTTGCCGAAATCGGGAATGGAGTCGGCGCCGGGCACGCCGTCGGCCTCCTGGAAGGTGCGGGAAACGTTGAGGTTCATATTTACGTAAATGCCGTTGCGCTTCAGCTGGGCGATGAAATAGTCGAGGCGGTCCAGTGTAACGGGGTTGAGCTGGCGGGTGCCGTTCTGTCCGTTAAAAAAGAGGCTGGTGTTGGCGCCGCCCCAGTTCGGATTGTCGAGGTGGTGAAAGCGCACCAGGTTGACGCCCATCTTGCGCATACGGGCGGCGATGGCCGGGGCTTCCTCCTTATCCGGAAAGCAGGCGCCGGAGACGATGTTGACGCCCCAGAAGCGGATAGGGCCGCCGCCGGCATAGAACTTTCCATCCGTGCCGGCGCTCACCCGATGAGGCTCCTCAATGGTATAGGCTGGGAACTCCGGAAGGAATTCCTGAGCGGAGGAATCGTAATAGGGCATAAAAAAGGAAAAGCCGCCGTCGAAGTTCTGAGCGTAAAGGGAGAATTGGATAAAGAAACAAAGAGAGCAGGTGATGAAGTATTTCATATCCGGGAAATGGTTTGATTCCAGCTTCAGCATTTTAAGACTTGTCAGGATTACGTTAAGGCCTCACCTTTTTGTTTTTATACTCCTGAAAAAATCCTAATTTATTGGAAAGCGCCTGACGCTACCCCTCCACATAAATTTAAGGTGTTCTTTCGTAATGCCTCCCCTTCTGAGCACATAAATCAGTAGAAATTTTCCCGCACTAAAAAATCCCCAGACTATGGCGAAGAAAAAGCGACAAAGAAAAGAAACGGAAGTAATCCCAACGAGATGCTTTTGACGCTTCGGGTCTGGCGGCATTTGCGCTGGAGCCAAAGGAGTAGGATAGAACGCGAATGAACGCGGATGCCGCGGATGGGCGCGGATTTTTAAAGCCATTGAGGTTTTTAGGGCCTCAATGGCTTTTTTACGGGCCACTTGAAAGCAGCCCGTCCGAACTTTCTTATTTTTGGGCCAAAACATGCGCCATTTTTGCTCCTTCTTTTTCCTCATATCCGGCATTGTAACCCTCAATGCCCAGAACCAGCCGCCCACCGTAACCATTCAGGACATCAGCGTGGACGAGGCTGCCCAGTCCCTCACCCTTACCTACGATCTCGAAGATGCCGAAGGAGAAGATGCTGAAGTTTTCTTCCTCGCCTCCGACGACGGCGGCCAAACCTTCCGCCTCGATACGGAAAGCGCCACCGGGGACATCGGCTACCCCGTCAGCCCGGGCCCGGGCAGGCAGGTCAGTTGGAACTATACCGGCAGCATCCTGCAGGTGGGGGAATATGTGCTCAAATTGGTAGCCGATGATCGCCATCCGGTCGACATTCAGGAGATGGTGGATCAGGTGGACAGCAACCTCCTGCGCGAGCGCCTCAGCCACCTCGTGGGCATCCGCCACTACGCCAACGGGGCCGATAAGCTGGCGGCAACCCGCGACACCCTCGAGCAGGCCTTTCTGCAGTACGGCCTGCAAACCTACCGACAGCATTTCCCCTACCTCATCTATACCGGGCAAAACATTATCGGCGCCCTGCCCGGCGCTACGCAGGACGAGGCCGTGATCATTGTCGACGGCCATTACGATACCGTCGGCAATTCGCCCGGCGCCGATGACAACGGTTCCGCTGTGGCCGGGGTGCTGGAAGCGGCGCGCATCCTCTCCCAGTACCGCTTTGCGCGGGTCATCCGCTTTATCGGCTTCGACCTGGAAGAGGCAGGGCTGCGCGGCAGCCGCTATTACGTAGAAAACCGCAACCGGGAGGAGGATATTCTGGGGGTGCTCAATATGGAAATGATCGGATACTACTCGGAGGCGCCCAACACCCAAACCTTCCCTGACGGCTTTAACCTGCTCTTCCCCGACGCCTATCAGATGGTGGCCGACAATGAATTCCGGGGCGACTTCATCACCAATGTGGCCGTGGCGTCCTTCACCCCTCTGAGCGACAGCTTCCAGGAAGCCGCCGCCCGGTACGCCCCGGATCTTAAGGTGATCTCGGTAACGGCTCCGGACGGCCTGGTGCCGGACGACCTGCTGCGCAGCGACCACGCCTACTTCTGGCGGGACACCATCCCCGCCCTCATGCTTACCGACGGGGCTGATTTCCGCAACCCCCACTACCATCGCAACAGCGACACCCTGGGCACCCTCAACTTCACTTTCATGAGCCGGGTGGTAAAGGCTGTCGTCGCCACCGCCGCCGAGTTGGCCGGGCCGCAGCACAGCACCGAGGCCACCGCCACCATACAGGTCAGCACCGGGGCCGAGCACCTGCATCAGCTGGATTGCTTCTATACGGTTTCGCCTAACCCCGCCCGGGAGGAACTCCACCTCCGCTTCGGGCATTGCAGGGAAGATGTGCTTCAGATAGAACTAATCAACCTGCAGGGGCAGCGGGTGCAGAGCCGGGAGGCCCGCCCCGGGGAAGGCGAGGTAGTGATCCCGACGGAAAGCCTGCCGGCAGGGGTGTACTGGCTAAGGCTGAGCGACGGGGAGTATTT
>JAGFJE010000594.1 GCA_024103175.1 Phaeodactylibacter sp. | reverse complement strand
TCAACAGCCTGGACATCACCCTGCACATCGAGGCAAAAGGCGTGGAAAAGGACCAGATGGCCACAGCCCTGTGTTACAGTGGTTATACCACTCCCGTTGCCGAGCCCCAAAACCTGAGCGGCACCTTAAAGCTTAACTTCTCTTCTGATGCTACAGCGCTGGGCTTTTCCTTCCGGGGGCTGAAGCAGTGGATTGATGTGAACCTCGATCAGAAGGGGGAGGCCAAGGTAGCCTATGGCAAAGGATGGAAGCGAAGAAGCCTTTGATGATTGGTATCCTCTGGCGGATTTTGACAAAGATGTCGAGGAAATTGGAGAAGAAATAAAGGCAGAGTGGTGGGAAAAAAATAAAGAAAGATTTATTGAATCTCAGAGCCCTGATATAGAAGAAGGCGAAGGTAAGCGAAGAAGAAACGTATGAGATCTTAGCCAAAGTAATTGACCGGGTCCACTTCATCAGTGTGGATAATGTTTCTACAGGAAGTTATGTTGAAGCATATCACCTGTGTAGAAGTATCGATGAAAAAGATACTCCGTTGCCAGTCCATGTACTTACTAACCAAAAACCGACAAATAATAAAAAATTAACCGTCGACTCTTGCACCGTAAGAAATTAATCTTTACGTTTGCATCTATCAAATAAGAACGAGATGAAAGTTCAGAAGGACAATTTTTATTTTTTCAGCTTTTTCTTTTATGGTAAACCATAAGGGGCTGAAAATTTTTGTCCGGATGACTGGAAAATAAAATTAAGAAGCCCCGCAAGCGGGGCTTTTTTTTTTGGATATAACAGTTTGAATATGCTGTACCCTGGCCAACATAACCAAAAGAGCTACTTTTTTTACTTCTTTTTCTTTTATGGTGCACCATAAAGGGGCTTTTTCATTGTGTTCAGCCAGTAAGAACTACTAAAAAGCCCCGCCGACGCGGGGCTTTTTAGTTATAAACACCAAACAGATTATGATCACGACAGCAACCGACAGCAGTACCAGCGCCTCACAACCGGCTTCGCCGGTGCGGGTGAGCATTCAGGGTTATGCCGGCGCCTTCCACGAGATTGCCGCCCGCCATTGTTTCAAGGAAGCTCCGCTGGAGATCGTCCCGGCCCATACTTTTGAGGACCTGGTGGAGATGGTCGAACGCCGGGAGAAGGCCGATGTAGGCCTGATGGCCATCGAGAATACCCTGGCCGGCAGCCTGATGCACAACTACACCCTGCTCAACCAGTCCAAACTTTCTATCACCGGGGAGGTGTACCTGCGCATCAAGCAGAACCTGATGGCCCTGCCGGGCCAGCGCATCGAGGACCTGCGCGAGGTGCATTCCCACCCGATCGCCATCGACCAGTGCCGGGCGTTCTTCACCCGCTACCCCAATATCCACCTGGTAGAAACCGCGGATACCGCCTGGAGCGCCCGCAATATCCGGGAGAACGGGCTGAAAGGCATCGGCGCCATCGCCAGTACGCTGGCGGCCGAGCTGTATGAAATGGAGATCCTGGCGGAAAGCATCGAAACCAATAAAAAGAACCATACCCGCTTTCTGGTGTTGCACAACGAAAAACCGGAAACGAGCGAGGAGCCGGAGAAAGTGTCCCTCTCCTTTTCGGTTGACCACACGGTGGGTAGCCTCTATAAGGTGCTGGCCGTACTGGCGGCCTATAACGTCAACCTGACCAAGATACAGTCGGCGCCGATCATCGGCCACCCCTGGGAGTACCTCTTCTTCCTCGACTTTGTGACCGAAGGCTCCGTGGGCTATCAACAGGCCATCGAGGCCATCCTGCCCCTGACCCACAACCTGCGGGTGATGGGCGTATACCGGAAGGGAGAGCATTATGATTATTAGTTTTTTGTTGTTGGTTGGTTGTTGATGGTTCCGGACAATCAACAACCAACCAACAACAACCAACCAACAACCAACAAATCCATGACCAAGCCAGCCAAAACCAAGAACGACATGATCATCACCCCCGCCAGCCGGTTGGGAGAAGTACAGGAATATTACTTTTCCACGAAACTCCGGGAGATTGCCCGGATGCGGGCCGAAGGCAAACCCGTTCTCAACCTGGGCATCGGCAGCCCCGACCTGCCGCCCGCCCAGGAAGTGGTAGACGAATTGTCCGGTTGGCTGGGCAATAACGACGTACACGGCTATCAGAGCTATACCGGCATCCCGGAGCTGCGCCGCGCCTTTGCCGATTGGTATGCGCAATGGTTTGGCGCCACGCTTGACCCGGAAGGGGAAGTGCTGCCCTTGATGGGGTCCAAGGAAGGGTTGATGCACATTGCCATGTCTTTCCTGGAGGCCGGCGATGAGGTGCTGGTCCCCAACCCGGGCTATCCGGCCTACCGCGCCGTTTCCAGCCTGGCCGGGGCCAACATCCGGGAGTACCGGCTGGAAGAGCGCCTGGGGTGGATGCCCGACCTGGAAGCCCTGGATCGGCAGGATCTCAGCCGGGTTAAGGTCATGTGGGCCAACTATCCCAATATGCCGACGGGCACGCCGGCCAGCCAGGCCTTCCTGGAAGAACTGGTCGCCTTTGCCCGCCGCCACCGCATACTGGTGGTCAACGACAACCCCTATGCGTTTATCCTGAACCGGGAGCAACGCAGCATCCTCAGTGTGCCCGGCGCCCGGGAAGTAGCCCTGGAACTGAACTCCCTGAGCAAGGCGCACAACATGGCGGGCTGGCGCATCGGTATGCTTGCCGGCCGGGAAGACTACCTCAAGGTAGTGCTCCGCTTCAAAAGCAATATGGACTCCGGTATGTTCAAGCCGGTGCAGATGGCGGCGGTGAAGGCCCTGCAGAGCCCCCTGGAATGGTATGAATCCCTCAATGCCGTATACAATGAACGGCGGGAATCCGTCTTCCAACTGCTGGACCTGCTGGAGTGCACCTACGACAAAGGCCAGGTAGGCATGTTCGTCTGGGCTAAGATCCCGGAGCGGTACATCAATGCCTTCGAACTGTCGGATGAGGTGCTGTACAATTGTCACGTCTTTCTGACACCGGGCGCCATTTTCGGGTCGCAGGGAGAGCGGTTCATCCGGATCTCGCTGTGTAGTGACGGAGCGTTGTATGAGGAGGCCATTCGGAGGATAAAAATGTAAAACCGCAAGATGTAAAATTTAAAATGTAAAAGGGGCAGAGAGGGCGGCTGGGTGGAGCTGGAGAACCGCAAAATGTAGAACCGCGAAACCGCAAAATGTAAAAGGGGCAGAGAGGGCGGCATAGTAGAGCGGACAAAGAAAGAGCCGGGGAAATTGGAAATAAATGAAATTCTGATTTCATCACAAATGTGCTCCGAAATGGAAAAGGCGAGAAAATTTGACCTGGAGGAACGGCTGATCCGGTTTTCTGTCATGGTGCTGGATCTGGTGGATCGGTTGCCGAAAACTTATGCAGGTAAGCATTTGGAAGGGCAGTTGGTGAGATCAGGCACTGCGCCTGCATTGAACTACGGTGAAGCGCAAGCAGCAGAATCGAATAAAGACTTTATTCACAAAATGAAGATCTGCCTCAAGGAGTTACGAGAAACGCAGATCTGTCTGAAAATAATAAAGGCGAAACCACTGCTTCCGGAAGAGGAAGTAGGGCCCGTTTTGAAGGAAGTTGGGGAGTTGGTTGCCATTTTCACGACTAGTATTAAAACGGCCACTGGCAATCGCTGAAAAGGAAAATGGGTTGTGGGCCACCCTTGGCAGCTCCGCGCTGCCCCCTTTTACATTTTACATTTAGAATTTTACATTTTACATTAATATGACCATCACCATCATCGGCATCGGCCTTATCGGCGGCTCCCTCGCCATCACGTTGAAGGAGAACGGCTTCGCGCAGCGCATCATCGGCGTGGACGTTAGCCAGGATAACCTGGACAAGGCCATCCGCCGCCGGCTGATCGACGAAGATATGGGCCTGGAGGATGGAATAAACGCGGCGGACATCGTTGTGCTGGCCACGCCGGCCGACGCTATGCTGCACCTGCTCCCTCAGATACTGGACAAAGTGGGGCCACAACAAGTTGTGATCGACGTGGGTTCTACCAAAGAACGACTGCTGGCGGCAGTAAAAAGACACCCCAGCCGCGGGCGGTACGTGGCCACCCACCCTATGGCGGGAACCGAGCACTCCGGCCCGGAAGCGGCAATTCCCGGCTTGTTCGAACATAAGTGCACCGTCCTGGTCGATACCGGAGACAGCGACCCCGATGCAGTGAAAATGGCCGAACGCCTGTACCGCTCCATCCCCATGCGCATCGTTCAACTGGACTGCCTGTCGCATGATGTGCATACGGCCTATGTGTCCCATATTTCGCACATCAGTTCCTTCGCCCTGGCGTTGACCGTCCTGGCCAAAGAGAAGGACGAGAGCCGCATTTTCGAGCTGGCCAGCGGCGGTTTCGATTCCACCGTCCGCCTGGCCAAGAGTTCCCCGGATATGTGGGTGCCCATCTTTCGCCAAAACCGGGATAATGTCCTGGATGTGCTGGATGAACACATCAATCAACTGGCCCGGTTTCGAAGCCTGCTCATCAAAAATGATTTTGAAACATTTTACCGACTCATACAGGACGCAAACGAGATCAGAAGAATCCTTAAAAAATAACTACGACAAAAAATTATCACCATGGAAATGACATTTCGCCCGATTATTGACGGCAAGCCCGACAGTGAGCCCCTGATCATCGCCGGGCCCTGCAGTGCGGAAACGGAAGAACAGGTAATGGACGCCGCCCGCCAGCTGGCCCGGCAGAAGGTTGACCTTTTTCGCGCCGGCATCTGGAAGCCCCGCACCCGCCCCAATGCCTTTGAAGGGGTAGGCACGGAAGGCCTGGGCTGGCTGAGGCGGGTAAAGGACGAAACCGGCATGAAGGTGACGACCGAAGTGGCCAACACCCAGCACGTGTTCGAAGCCTTGAAATACGGCATTGACGTTGTGTGGCTGGGCGCCCGGACAACCGTTAACCCCTTCTCCGTACAGGAGGTGGCCGACGCCCTGAAAGGCGTGGACATTCCCGTTCTGATCAAAAACCCGATCAATCCCGACCTCAAACTGTGGATCGGCGCCATCGAGCGCATCTACAAGGCCGGCATCACCCGCATCGGCGTTATCCACCGGGGTTTTTCCTACCATGGCGACACCAAATACCGCAATGTTCCCCGCTGGCAGATCCCCATCGAGCTGAAGCGGCAATTTCCGAACCTGCCGATCATCAGTGACAACAGCCACATCTGTGGCCGGCGCGATATCCTGCAGGCCGTCGCCCAGAAGGCGATGGACCTCAACTTCAACGGCCTGATGACTGAAGTGCACCCCACTCCGGACGAAGCCTGGAGCGATGCCGAACAGCAGGTCACTCCCGCCCAGTACCAGGAACTGATGCAACACATCGTATTCCGGCAACCCACCACCGACGACCTGGAATTTCTGGAAAACCTGGAACACCTGCGCCACGAAATCGATGAGATCGACGAGGAACTGCTCAACCTGCTGAGTACCCGAATGAAGGTGGCTGAGCGCATCGGCGAGTATAAGAAGCGCAACAACATTGCCATTTTGCAAACCTCCCGCTGGAGCGAGATCCTCGAAAAGGGTGTGGCCAAAGGTAAACTCAAAGGCCTGAGCGCAGAGTTCATCAACGTATTCCTCAAGGCCGTCCATCAGGAATCCATCAACCATCAGGAGCGGGTGATGAACCGGGATGTGGTTGGTTGATTGGTTGATTTGGTTGCCCTTCGACAAGCTCAGGGTAAAATTGGTTGATTGGTTGCCCGTCTTCTCCCGACAGTTGTCGGGATCAGCCGGGTGAAATTCGTTGATTCGGATCCCGGTTCCCGAAAATTCGTATTTTCGCATTCCTTAAGAATAAAACCGAAACTATGAATTACGAGAACTTACTGATCCGGGATAATGATGGCATTCTGACCGTGACGATCAACCGGGAGCGGGCGCTCAATGCGCTGAACAGCAAGACCATGCTGGAGCTGCAGCGCTTCTTTGGCGAGGATGCCCCCGGGCGTTCGGGGTTAAAGGGTATCATCCTTACCGGCGCCGGGGACAAGGCCTTCGTCGCCGGGGCTGACATCAAGGAGTTCCTGGCCCTCGACGCGGCCCAGGGGCAGGCGATGGCCCAGCGCGGGCACGATATTTTCTTTTCGATCGAGCGGTTCCCCCGGCCGGTCATTGCGGCAGTCAATGGCTTTGCGTTGGGCGGAGGCTGCGAGCTGGCCATGGCCTGCCATCTGCGCGTCGCCACGGAAAACGCCCGCTTCGGGCAGCCGGAGGTTAATCTTGGGCTCATCCCGGGGTATGGCGGCACCCAGCGCCTGATCCAGTACATCGGCAAATCCAAAGCGGTGGAGCTGCTCATGACCGCCGAAATGATCAATGCCGAAGAGGCCTATCGCCTGGGGCTCGTCAACTACGTTGTCCCTCCCGGGGAAGAAGTGGAAAAGGCCGCTGAGCTGATCAGAAAGATCGCGGCCAAGGGGCCGGTGGCGATCGCCAAGGTCATCGAAAGCGTCAATGCCTATTTCCAGTATAATGAGGATGGATTTGCCCGGGAAGTACAGGCTTTCGGCGCTACCACCGGTACGGAAGATTTCCGGGAGGGCGCGGCGGCATTCATCGAAAAACGGGCGCCGGATTTTAAGGGGAAATAACGCCGCCGGATAAAAACAACTGTGCCCCGCCGGAAGCAGGGCACAGCCGCTTGCCTTCCCTCTGAAATTGCCGCCCCGAAGCCTTCGCTTCCGGTGAGCGGATTCCATAGGGCCGACTCTGTGGAAGGGCTACAATGCCAATTCCACAGGGTTGGCTCCTCGCTTTGTATGCCAGGATCGGGAAACTAAAAGTGTGTGATGGTTTCCTGGCTGTTATTCAGCTTTCCCTGATGTTCAGGTACAATTTGCCCTCAGTAATTTCCCGAGAGCTGCTTTTTATATTTCATGAGTTGCCTTCGGGCCTTTTCCGCCGCGCCTGCCAGCGCTTTTTCCATAACATCGCTTCTATCTTCGGCAAAGAGCGTTGTTCCGGGAACATTCAGGCGGATCTCTACGATTTGTTGGCGGTGCCGGTGCCGGTTCTCTCCGACTTTCAGGTAAACTTCGGCTTCTACGATTCGGTCAAAATAGGTTTTCAGTTTTCCAACTTTTTCATCGATCGCTTCCTGTAGCGAACCGTTGACCTGGAAAGGCGCATTCACTAGTACTTTCATAGTCATGTATTTTCTGGCGCAGGCTTTTTGCACCAGCAGGTTAGTTTTGGCTTTTACTTTCTATTTACAAAATAGCAGAGAATGGCTGGGAACGGGATGATTTTTATCAGCCAGCCGAATGATCCTTATCAGTTTAGGCTTTTATCCCTCATATTCCTTAAATTTGAGGAGACCGAAGACGTATTATGAGAATATTCTGTTTATTCCCCTTCTTCCTGACCTGCCTTTACCTGGCGGCTCAAGACCTGTCCGGCCATTGGGAAGGCTACATCACACAGGATGGAAAGCCTGACACTTTCTTCTATCAGGTGGACCTTCAACCGGGCACCACGGCCTATTCCGGCACTTCATTTTCCCAAACCGGAGATGGTTCCGCTTCCGCCAGCTTTCAGCTCACCGCCTATCTCGACGGCCAGCAACTCATCGTGCAGGAACTCAGCCAGATCGACCCGCCGAAACCGAAATGGTGCCTGAAGTACGCCACGCTCACCCTCGAGGAATTCCCTTTTCACGACCGCCTGAAAGGCCGCTGGAAGGCCAGCGGTTGTACTCCGGGAGAAATGGTGCTGGAGCGGGTTAAGGCCTCAGCCGATCAGGAGGTGGAGGAGGTCATACCGCCTACCATCACCGGAAAATGGACCGGCGTGCTTTCTCAATCCGACCGCGATTACGGCTTTTACTTTGAGGCCGACTTCAAACAAGGCGGCCGGGGACAATCGTACATTGTTTCTGAGGACAACGGCGGCAGCGCCTTTCACAACCTGGAATGGCAGTACGATTCCATCTTCCAGCTTCTGTCCTTTAAAGAGCTTGAAGTGGCGAGCAAGACGGACCCCAACTGGCGGTGGTGCATCAAATCCGGGACCCTGAGCTTCCGCCGGGAAAAAAACCGCCTGGCGCTGGAAGGAGAATGGAATGGCTTCATTGAAGGGTATGACCTGGAGGCCGGGCCCTGCGCCAGCGGCAAGGTATACCTCGAAAAGCCCATCCTCACCCGGACGATCGTGAAGAAGCAGGCCATGCTGGAGCGCCCGTACGAAGCGGAAAGCAAGCGGAAGATCAAGGTGGAACGGGTGCTGGAGGTGCAGAACTCCAGCATCAAGATAAAAGTCTGGGATAATGGGACGGTGGACGGGGATGTGGCCACCGTTTTCCTCAACGGAGAGCGCATACTCAACAGCCACCGGGTGGATAAGCGCAAGTTCGGCATTCCGGTGAAGCTGAACCAGGATGATAATTTCCTCGTCCTTCACGCGGAAAGCCTGGGAGATATTTCTCCGAATACCGTCGCCATTTCCGTAGATGACGGCGTAAAGGAGCAGATCATCATCCTGAGTTCCAACCTCAATGAAAGCGGAGCGGTGATGATCCGGAAATTTCGGGTAAATGACTGACCGGTGTTCGCGGTTTTTACCCGGCAGAGCCCTGTGCTTCATAGAAGTCGGGGCGAAGACGGGCGAGATTCGTTATTTGTTATCCGGGCGCGCTAGAACGTTTCTTGCCTAACGATAAATGCGCCTGCCTCCTCTGCCCACAGCCGGTACGTCAGCCCCGAAGGGTGTACGCCATCGCTGAAAAACGCCTCCGCGCCGGTTTCTCCCGGCAGCTTTTCCCGCCATTCCTCCAGAGTGATGGGCCGGCTCTGAAAATACACTTTTTCAAAAAGAGAC
The DNA here is from genome assembly GCA_024103175.1 of Phaeodactylibacter sp. Lineage (GTDB taxonomy): Bacteria > Bacteroidota > Bacteroidia > Chitinophagales > Saprospiraceae > JACJXW01. Next base: position 6,231 of record JAGFJE010000594.1, on the reverse strand, counting down.
GGTATATCCCCGATCGCTCTTCCGTGTAGCCGAACCAGGCATCCCATCACCAGTTGCAGGCTACCTGGCAAGGCGGGGAATTGCCCCACAGGAGGTAAATTGTTGATCAGTACAGGGGTGTGCGGCTGCCTTTTCCGGATGGCCTGAACCAGCCGGATCATATCTTTTCGCCACCGCAACGGGCTGTGGAGCTGAAAGGTGTCATTGCCGCCCAGGCCGATGACAATGAGGCCCAGGGGGGCGGCCGGGAGCAAGGGCACTAGGTTGTCCCGGACGTCCCGCGCAGTATAGCCGCTACGGGCCAGCACCTGCCATTCTACCCGCCGCCCGGTGGCCTGATGCAGGTAGTGTGCCAGGCGCCCCGTGAAGCCTTCCTCGTGGGTGTTTACACCAACGCCGGCAATGGTGGATTCTCCTATGGTGAGCAGGCGAAGAGGCGCTTTCCCCTGGCCGGTAATTCCTTTTTGGGGCCCACCGGCCTCGGGGAGTTCCGGCACAGCAGCGCGTACTTTTCTCCCCTGAAACACCAGGAACGGGCCGAAGGGGAGCGCCAGCACAGCGCCGAGGTAATAAAGGATCTGGTAGAACATTTGATTAAATTTTTGCATCATTCCATTTTCTGCAACTCCCGCGCCGGCAGCCACCGTCCTGTCAGCCGCGATACTACAATAATGGAAAGCAAACCGCCCACCATAGCCAGTGTCCGGAAAGGAAAGAGGACGACTCCTTCCTCAATCATCGGATAAGGCAGCAGGATAGGCAATCCCAGGGTAGCGTCTCCTCCTCCGAAGCGCAATACAAAAGCAATCAGGAAGCCGGCCAGCGCCCCGTAGGTATTGGCCTTGGGGTCGAACAGGGCGCAAACCAGAGGAGGGAACAGCAAGCAATAGACAAAGTCGCTGCAGAGGAACCACAATTCATACACGCTCCGGATCTTCAGGGCCAGGAGGGTAGCGGCGATGCCCACGATCCAGATGATGCGCTGGATCAGTTGCGATAATTTCTCTGATTCCACTTTAGGTTTGAACAGCGGGCGGTAGACATTCCACCCCGCCATGGAAGAAGCGCTGAGGATGGACGAGTCCGCCGACGACATCACCGCCGCCGCGATGGCGCCCAGCCCCAGGATGGCCACCCAGCCCGGCGTCATGTAGCGGATCACCCAGGGTAGGGTAGAAGCGGCATTGGGAGGCGCGTCGGCCTGCATGGAACCCCAGTCGGCCACCGCCCCGCTGATGCCGATCAGGGCGGCGGGCACGGCGGCGATCAGGCAGATCACCCCCGCCAGGACGGAAAGGCGTACGGCCGTATCTTCATCCCGGGAAGCGAGCACCCGCTGGAAGTAGACCTGCCAGGCGATGCCGCCGAAGGTGAGCAGCAAGGCGTAGTCCCACCAGTTCCAGTAGTAGGCGCCCAGGGCTTCCCGGCTGGGCAGCAGGCTGGCGGCCGGGCCGTATAGTTCCCGGTAGCTCTGCCAGGCCGATTCCCATCCGCCTACGTGGCCGAGGGCGAAAGGTACCACCAGGAAAAGCCCGCCCAGGAGTAAGATCAGCTGAACGAAGTCGGTAAGCGCCACCGACCACAGTCCGCCCAGGGCGGTGTAGGCAATGGTGATGGCCGCCGACAGGATGATGGATGTGGTAGTATCCAGCCCCACGATCGTGCCGAAAGTGGTGCCCAGGGCCGTCAGGATGGCCGCCGTCCAGAATACCTCGCCGGTCAGGGCTGGCAGGAAAAGCAGGGCCGCCATCCGCTTGCCGTAGCGCTGCTCCAGCGGGTCGAGCATGGTCTGGAACTGGTAGCGCCGCATCTTGCGGGCAAAGAAAAGGCCCCCGATGATGAGGCTGAGGGCATACCCCCAGGGCGCCTGCACCCATACCAGGCCGGAGCTGGCGGCATACTCGGCGGTGCCGTTGATGTAGCCGCCCCCGATCCAGGTAGCGCTCATGGTGAATACGGCGATCCAGAGCGGGAGCTGCCGGCCCGCCAGGAGGAACCCCAGCGGGCCTTCGCTCTGCCGCAATGTAGAGGCGTAGGCGCCCGTGAGGAAAATGAGGGTGTAAAAGGCCATCATGGAAAAAAAGGAAGGCCAGTTCACCGGCTCTTCGGTGAAATAATACAGATAAAGGCCTACCAGCGCCAGCATGGCCATCAGGCTGAGGGTGGGGATTAGTACCCGGCGGATCTTGCTTCTGGAAGTGCTTGGTTTCATCGTTGGGGGAAAATAGGGAAAACTGTTCTATTTTTGTCGGGCAAGAGAATCAAACAGGACAAAAAACCAACCCGCCATGCCTTCCACTCATTCCACCGGTGAAAAAGCCCTTGCCTGGAGCGTCCACATCTTTACCGCCACCGGCGTTCTTGCCGTTTTTATGGCCCTTCTGGCGGTCAGCGCTCACGACTTCCGCCTGGCCATGTTCTGGCTGATGGCCGCGCTGCTGATCGATGGCGTCGACGGCACCCTGGCGCGCCGGTTCCGGGTCTCGGAAGTACTGCCCCACGTCAGCGGCAAGAACATCGATTTCGTCATCGACTTCGCCTCCTACGCCATTGTACCGGCCTATATGATCTATGAGTCCGGCCTGATGGAAGGCCCCTGGAACCTGGCGGCTACCTTTCTTATCCTGATGGTGTCGGCGGTGTATTATGGCAAGGAGGGCATGGTGTCGGACGACCTCTATTTCGTCGGGTTTCCCGTTATGTGGAATATGGCCGCTTTTTATATGGTCTTCGTTTTTCATTGGGGCCACTGGGCGAATGTGCTGTTGGTGGTAGGCTTGTCGATCCTGCATTTTGTACCCATTAAAACGGCCTATCCCAGCCGGACGGGCCACTGGCGCTGGCTGACGCTGGGGGTGACGGTGGTATTCCTGCTCAGCCTGCTGGCCATTACCTGGCTCTACCCGAAAAGCCTGGCCTGGCTGAACGCCCTGGCCTGGCTCTGCCTGTTGTATTTTACAGCCTTCACAATCTGGGCTACTTTCATCCTGCCCCGGCGGTAAAGCACGATCCTGAAATAGGCTGCCTGGGCCGGGCTTGGCGCGCTCCGCATCATTTGGCGTATCGTAGAATAGAATAGCCGGTGGCGCCACCGATCAGGGAGGCAACCAAAATGCCCAGCTTGGCCTGGAGGATGAACTGGCGATCGAAAAACGCCAGTTCAGTGATGAATAACGACATGGTAAAACCGATGGAAGCCAGCAGCGCCGCGCCGTACAGGTGCCGCCACTTCATACCTTCCGGCAATGCTGCGAGATTGAAGTATACCGCCAGTTTGCAGGCGGCGGAGATCCCTATGGATTTTCCCAGCAACAGCCCCAGCAAAATGCCAATGGCCACCGGGCTGAACAGCTGTTCGGATAAGTCTCCGGACAGGGTGATCCCCGCGTTGGCAAAAGCAAAAACAGGCAAAATGACAAAAGCCACCAATGGGTGCATGCTGTGCTCCAGCCGCTGCAGGGGCGTTTCGGCGGCCTTGGCGCATTTTTTAATGTCACCGATGACGCCTAATTGCGCTGAACTGACCAGCTTGTTTTGTCTGGATTCCGCATTAATGAACTTGTCCGTCAAAAAGCGGAGTTTTTCGGTGAACCCCTTTTCGTCGATAGCTGTAGTTGCGGGAATGGTAAATGCCGCCAGTACTCCCGCGATGGTGGCGTGTACGCCCGATAGCAGGAATGCCAGCCAAAGCCCGCCAATCCCTAAAATGCCATAGAAAACAGAACTTCTTATTCCGAGTACATTGCTGCCGATCATAAATGCCAGGAACGCTATGCCGATGCCAAGGCTTAGCAGAGAGATCTGGGAAGTATAAACGAAGGCAATGACCAGTACTGCCGCGAGGTCGTCGACAATGGCAAGAGCCGTGAGAAACACCTTCACGGCTACAGGAACCCGGTCCCCCAAAAAGTAAAGGACTCCCAGGGCAAAAGCAATGTCGGTTGCCATCGGCACCCCCCATCCTTGGGCGCTGTCGGCCCCCATGTTGATGGACAGGTAGATCGCTACCGGTACGACAATACCGCCTATGGCCGCCATAATGGGGAACATGGCTGAGCGGATATTGGAAAGCTCGCCGCCTACAATTTCCCGTTTCAGTTCCAGGCCAATTACAAAGAAGAAAATGGCCATCAGGCCGTCATTGATCCAGTGATGAAGGCTCTTGGAGATCTGGTGATCCGCAAAACCGATGCTGAATTCGTATTCCCACAAATGATGGTATGCCTCGGCCCATGGGGAGTTGGCCAGTATCAGAGCTGCCAGGGCGGAGAGGAAGAGCAGCAGGCCTGCTGTCGTTTCATCCTTTATAAACCTGGCAATGGGCTGTAACAGATAATTGTACTTTTCCTTCATTGTTGAGCTTTTTCCTCTTGCCCTTAAAGTAAGGAAATATTATTGCTCTTCAACTACAATTTCCGGATAGTCTTCCGCCCGGTAGCCGGGCGGCGGCGGCGGCGCGGTTTCGGCGGACAAGATACTCCGGCTTCTGTCCTTAAGGAAGCGGAATGTTCCCCGCTTCATCGAAAGCTGGTTGTCGCCCGTTCCGGCCATATCCCGGATGCGGCCGGCGCGGATCTTGGGGTCGTGCATTTTGGTGCTTTCTCTTCGCTTGAGGTACTTTTCGAGGAGACGCTTTTCGTCCTCATCGCTCCAGTTTTCGATCTCATTAAGGTTGAAACCGTCGAGCACATCGCCGACGGTGAAATACACGTCCACGCCCCGGTTGACGTTCTGGTCGAGCAGTTGGGCCACGCCGTATTCGGAGTTGATCAGCTGGGCCAGGGTATGCCCTTTCAGTTCGCTTCTTTCCTTCCAGTAGAAATTGTTGAGCCGGCTGAGCGCATGGTCGACCTCCACGGCCTGTATGCGCGGGTCCTGGCCGGCGTGCCAGAAGCGGAAACCCCATTCGGGGCTGCGGAATTGTTCTTTTTCCGAATGTGTACCAATGACATTCCCCTTCAGCGTGATGAATCCATAGGTCGTTCCCGTCCTGTTTTCATAAATATCGATCCCGAACCGGCCGAAGTACTCCTGGAAGGCTTCCGGTTGTTGTTGCTTTATTTTCAGCAACAGGGCGGGCAATTCCCCCATGCCCTCGGGTACGCCGCTGCCCACCCCGAGCGTCCACTGGAACATGCCGAAGCTGAGGAAGGCGCCGTCCCAGGTGTTGATGGCGTCCAGCTTGCCTTCATTGAGGGAGACGGCCAGAATGGCCTTGCGGGCGCTGTTGCTCAGTCCGCTTTCCCGGAAGTAATCATCCCAGTGCTTTTCGATGAAGTTCCTGGGGTCCAGTTCGCCGTTATTGTAATATCCGCCCAACCTGCCAAAACCGTTAAACTCCACCTTCAGCTCATTGAACCGGACAGTGTGAGAGGTCACCTTGTTGCCCCTAACGTTATGCTTTCTACTCTCGACCGCCAGGCCTGAAGCGATGGCGGTGGCCAGCAAGAGCGCCGCCAGCCCGTCACCGTACAACCCGGCAGCCTCATCGAGCAGTTTCTGCGCCAGAGGGGCAGACAGGCTCCGGCCATCGAATGGAATACGGTGCTTTTCTGCAAAGGCCTTCCATGCCAGCCCTTCACTGACGGCGGTGATGCCCAGGGCCTGCAGGAGGGGCGCCAGGGAATGTTCTTCCCCGCCATTGAGCGGAAAGGCGTCCTTGATCTTATCTTCTTTTATGGCTTTGTTGAGTTCCTTTATCCTGGGCAGGAGCAGAAAGCGTTGCAGTATGCGGGCGCCCACTTCCGGGCTGACCGCCATGCCGTCGCTCTCCAGGCCGTTCTTCGCGGCGAAGGCCTTTATCGCCGCGGTAGTGGCGCCGCCGTAGTCGCCGTCGGCGCCGAAGTCTTCCCAGCGCAGTTCTTCGCCGAAGCCCATCTCGTAGAGCATCTGTTGGAGCGTCTTTATCGGAGCGCCTTTCGCACCTTTTTTGAGGGTGGATTCTGTTTTGTTTGCTTTGAGGAGGTTGGAAAAGTCCTGGTGTAGTGCCATGGTTGCGGGGTTTAGAGGATTGATCCCAAATTATAAAAAAAAAAGGATTTTCAGCCCCTGTGTGAAAAAGTTAGTTTTTAAGGTTCGTTTAAAATTTTGACAATCATATTGTTAATGATTTTTTAGGCTACCCGTCTAACGTTGGACAAGCTCGTACATCGTACACGCCCGTGGGCTGCCATTGGCCCCGTACATCGTACACGCACCCGAAGCTTTTTGTCCAACCCTAGACGGATGCCC
>JAGFJE010000548.1 GCA_024103175.1 Phaeodactylibacter sp. | reverse complement strand
AATCAACCAAATCAACCAAATCAACCAAATCAACCAAATCAACCAAATCAACCAAATCAACCAACAACCCTACGCCCTTGGCACATCCCCTTTCTTCTCGGGCAGCCGTTCGAAATGCTCTGCCCCGTCGATATCGATGTTCAGGTCGTTGAGGTCGCTGAATTTGAGCAGGCCTTCGAGGCTGAGCAGGACGAACTCGTCCTCTCCGTTGACCAGGAGCAGCACGTCGGTGATGGCCTCGCCGTTCTCGCGGATGTAGAAGCCGATATTTTCGTCCCCTTCCCGTATCCTGAGCAGCTCTTCGAAAGAGTTTTGGCGTATCTCTTTCAGGAGGCTCTTATACTCTGCCGGGCTGACCAGGTTGCCGTCTTCCATGACCAGTACGCGGAGGTAGGTGATCTTGCTCAGCAGTTCTTTGGCCTGTTCGTCGCCCTCGGCAAAATTGGAGGCGATCTCCAGTAGCCATCCCTGCAGCTTGACGTCGGTTACATTCTCATACTGCTTGTACTTTTCATAGAAATCGGCAATGGGTTTCGGTTGAGCGAGGGCAAACAACGGCCCCAGCGCCAGCAAGGCTGACAAAATGAAAGTTCTCATATTGTGAATTTTGATGATGCTAAAAATGTAATTGTCGGTGATTTGCTTACAAGAGTGTTCGTGGATGCGTGATGCGTGATTCGTGATGCGTGCCTCGTTTCAACGAATCAACGAATCAACGAATTTTACCCGGACGAGCGCAGCGAAGACGGGCAACGAACCCCGAACCCTACGCCCGCGGCTTCTTCTCCGCCATTACCGGCTCGTTCTGCTCTTCGGCCGGTTCTTCGGCAGGCTTTTCCTCCTCTTTGTTCTTGAGGAAGGAATTGGCCAGGCCGGTGAGGTCTTCGTATTTGAGGCGGGACTTCATGTCCATGAAGACAAATTCCTCCTCATCATTGACCAGGATGACCAGGTTTTTGAGCTTTTCCTTTTTTTCCCGGGACAGCATGTGGACGGTTGAGCTTCCGTCCTGCACGATCAGCAGGTCTTCGTAGCCGGTGCTGCGGATGTTGGTGATGAAATCGCTGACTTCGGCGGCGGTGATCGGGTTGTCGCCTTCCGTGGCCATGAAGCGGAGCTTTTTGACCTTACGCGCCAGCCGGAGCCCGGCCTTTGCATTCGGGTCCTGAACGGCGCTCTGGGCAATGCCGCCGCCGATCCATATCAGCCAGCCCGGCATCTTGAAGTTGGCGACGCCCTCCTTGTGCTTATGGGTGTGGTAGAACTGCGCCGTTGTCTTTGGCGTGCCGCAGGAAGAAAGGCCTATAGCAAAGAGTATTAGGATTGCAAGGGAGATACGCATGACTTTAAGGTTTTTCCTGATAAGGGAATACAGGCAGAATAACTATGAGTTTTTACTTTTCAAAACAGGCGCCTGCAATTTAGGGCCGGCCCGGAAGTCTCTGCCAGTAGCAAAAACTTCCGGGTTCCGGCATAAAATCACTGTTTCTGCTCATCATTGCCGGGGGCTTTCTCTTTGTCGTCAAACTCGTTGATGAGTTTTGAAACCTTGTCGAGGTCGATCTTGCCGACAAAGCTCATCAGGACGAACTCGTCTTCACCGCCGACCAGCAGCAGCAATTCGTTGATCATCTTATCGCCGTCATCCTTGATGAGGAAATCCACATTGGCCTCATCTTTGTCGCGGACAGTCATCAGCACTTCGTATTCCTTGGTGTTGATCTTGGCTTTTGCCTCTTTGTAGAACCCGCCTGCATTTTCTTCGGCTACCAGGATGCGTATGCCTTCCAGGTCGCTGGCCAGTTCGACGATGGCCTTGGTCTCGGCGTCATCCATTTCCATATTGTCGACTTCCAGCTTGCCGAACATGTTCAGCAGTTTGGAGCTGATATAGACCACCGTAAAGCGGTCGTCTTCGACGTACTGCTGAAAGTATTTGTCGATGGCGCTCAAATTGGTGGTTTGTGCGTAAGCGGATGAAACGACGCCCATCAGCAGGGCAATAACGAGGAATTTCAAGTTTTTCATGGTTTTTGCTTTTGATCGAGTGATTTGAATGAGTGAATTTTACCCGGCCGAGCCGAAGCGAGGACGGGGAGTGATTGAATGAATGATTGATTGAATGAATGATTGAATGAATGATTGTCAGGGAACTGCCCTGTAATTCTCGTTGGTGCAACGCCTGCAGCCTCTTTTACACTTTTACACTTTAGCGCACTTGCACCTTATTTAAAGTATTTCCCCACCTTTTTCAGCTTGTCCATTTCGTGGGCGGCGGTGGAGGCTCCCTGGTTGAGTTCGCTGCTGGCTTTCAGCAGGGCGGTGCTGGTGAGGCGGAAAGCCTCTTCCGTGGTTTTTACTTCGTACTTCGACCAGTCGATGCCGGCCTGTTGGCGCGTCTGTAGGCTGTTCTGGGACACATAGGCCCACCACAGGCCCAGGCCGATCACGAGGGCGGCGGCGATGCGCAGCACCCAGGTGCGGGCCGACAGGTAACGCACCCGGGCCCGGGGTTGGACTCCTTCTAGTTGACGGAGCAGCTTCCGGTCAAAATCGCTGCCCAGTTTGTGGGCCCGTTCCACTTCCAGGTGTTGAAACATGGGCTGGTAGGGCTGCAGGGCTTCCGGCACGTCTTCGCGCCGGAAATAATCCCGGAGCCGGCTTTCCTCCTTCAGGGAGGTTTCCCCATCGAAGTATTTCTCCAGCAGTTGTTCCATTACTTTATAGTCCATAATTGCATTAATTTCGAACGAATGTGTTTCCTTGCTCTGAAAATATTGGTCTTCACCTGGCTGAGCGGCATGTCCAGCGTTTCGCAGATCTCCTGATAGCTCAACCCCTCGATATCGCGCAGGTGCATGGCTATCTTCTGGCTGTCGGGCAGTTCTGCCATGAGTACCTTTACCTGGCTGACGGCATCGCTGAGTTCTGCCTGCCTGCCGGGGTCATGGTTGTCGCTGCTCAGGCCGTAGGCTTTGTCCAGCTCTTCCGCCTGGTTATAGCGGAGGCGCCGTTTGTCGATGGCCCGGTTTTTGGTCATTTGCATACACCAGGCCTGGATGTTCCGGACCTCGTCCATCTCGCCGCGCAGTTCCCATACCTTTATGAAAACTTCCTGCACGACGTCTTCGGCTTCCGCCGGGTTGGCGGTGATGCGCAGCGCCATCCGGTAAAGCTTGTTCTTGATGGGTAATATGCTTTTTTTAAAATCTTCGAGGTTCATGAATCGAAATCGAAAGTTCGGGTGATCTCTTACTTGGCTTTTTCTTATCGGGTTTCACTGGGGTGACGAACCGAAAAGGATAAAGTTACAGCACACGAGAAAAAAAAGCGATTTTTTTATTTATGCGGGAGAGGCCCGGTTTTGCATGCGGTTTTCAAGAAAAGTGAACAAAGTGCTAAACCGCGGCATTTTCATTGGTGTATTATAATTTCAGCCTATCTTTGGGGCTGCCATTCTAAGTTTGGACGGCTTCGTACACCGTACACCGTACACCGTACACCGTACACCGCTGAGGGGTGCCATCGGCCCGTACACCGTACACATCTCCCTGGAACTATCCGCCCAACCTTAGACGATAAGCCACCTTTGGCACTGAAATGTTGCCTATGAAGCAGTTGGATCGCCTGATGATCACCAGTTTTATTCCACCATTTTTGGTGACCTTCATGATCGCCATGTTCGTGTTGGTGATGCAGGTGCTATGGTTGTACATCGACGATATTGCCGGCAAGGGCCTGGGTTTTTTCCTGATCATGGAATTGCTGGCCTATAAGTGCGTATCGCTCATTCCCATGGCCCTGCCCCTGGCGGTGCTCATATCTTCGGTTATGGTGCTGGGCAACCTGGCGGAGCGGTACGAACTGTCGAGCTTCAAATCCGCCGGCGTTTCTCTCTGGCGGATCATGCGCCCGATGATGTTCTTCGCCGCCGGGGCGACGCTTTTCTCTTTCTTCTGTTCGAACAACCTCATTCCGGTGGCCAACCTCAAGTTCGGCTCCCGCATGTACGACATTCAGCGGCAAAAGCCCGCCCTGCGGCTCGACGCCGGCATCTTCAATGATGATTTTGACGGTTACGCCATTCACATCGGCCAAAAAGAGCCCGATGGGAAACATATCGAGCACGTATTGATCTACGACCATACCGATGCTTCCCGGGGCCGCCTCAGCCAGATCATTGCCGAGAGCGGCGAGATGTACGCCACCGAAGACGGAAGCTACTTCGTCATGAACCTCAATAAAGGCCATCAGTACATGGAGACGGAGCCCTCCGCCGCCGGCTCCAGCCGTTCCTTTCCTTTTGTGCGCACCAACTTCAGCAGTTGGACCAAGGTGTTCGACCTGAGCGAATTCCAGCTCAACCGCACCAATGAAGAGCTCTTCAAGTCCAACCGCAGCATGCTGACCAGCGGCCAGCTTCAGGAAGCGGTGGATTCACTGAGCATCAAGATCCTGCACCGCGAAAAGAGCATGTCCAACCAGATTGCCAATTTCTTCTTTTTCATGGAAAAGGACACCTCTTACCTCAGCGAACCGGATGGGGAAGATGCGCCTCCTCAGGAAGAACAGGAGCAGGAAGGGGCCACACAGGATACCGTAAGCCAGGGAGAGCTTCTGGAAAACAGCAGCAGTGAAATTCCGGAAGATATCGCAGGCGATCCGGAGCGGATGAGTGAAAGCTCGAGGCCGAGCCCCACCGTCGTCCGAAAATCCCGCCCGTTCGAGGGTAATCCGCTGGAACAGGATATCGATAAACCCCTGAAGGAATACGAACATTTCTATGAGCTGTTCAATGAGTCGGACCAGCGGCGCCTCCGCAACAAGGCCAAGTCTTATGTCCGTAGCATCCATGCACATTCGGAATCGGCCGAGCGGTCACTGGACCGCCTGATGGAGTCAAAGGTAAAGCACATCTACGAACTGCATACCAAATACAGCATGGCCGTCATTTGTTTTATTTTCCTTTTTATCGGAGCGCCGATGGGAGCTATTGTGCGCAAAGGCGGGTTTGGTTACCCCATACTGATCTCCATCATTTTTTTCATGCTGTTCATTGTACTGACCATCTTCTGCCGCAAGATCGCCGAGACCTTTGTGCTTCCGGCCGCAGTGGCCGCCTGGGTGCCCTGCACCGTACTTTTTCCGATCGGGATCATCCTCACGGTTAAAGCTATGAATGACAGTAAACTGGTCAACCCGGACCGCTTTTTCATCTTCTTCAATAAGATCACAAAACGCAGGAAGCAATGAGAAAGGCTTCTTCCCTGCAGACAATAATCAAGGAAAATATATGGTTTTTCCTGCCTTTTGGCCTGTTTCTCCTGCTCGGCGCTATTCTCCTGGCGGTTATCCAAACCGGTGATGTTATCTTTTTTTTCAATGCCTACCGCAGCAGTTGGTGGGACGGGGTTTTCCTCTTCTTTTCGAAGATGGGAGAGGCGGCCCCCTATTTCCTGACGCTGGGCATTCTGCTCTTCGTGCAGTTTCGCCATGCGGCAGTGGTGCCCTTACTGGGGTTGAGCGTCACCCTGGTGAGTTTTCTGGCCAAAGAATTATTCCGGCACGACCGGCCCTATCTTTACTTCCGCAAGATGGGGGTATTCGATCAGATCGATGCGATTGAAGGGGTAGCGCTTAACGGGGGAACGAACAGTTTTCCCTCCGGGCATACCATGTCGGCCTTTGCCTTGTATGCTTTTCTGGCGCTGTGCCTGCCTTCCAAAAGAGGCGCCGGCCTGGTACTTTTCTTTACGGCCCTGTTGGTCGGCCTTTCCCGCATCTATCTGGTGCAGCACTTTTTTAAGGATGTTTACCTGGGGGCTATTCTCGGTGTGCTTATCGCCCTCGCTTTCTACTACCTGCAATACGGGATGAAAGCTTCCTGGATGAGCCGCCGGCTCGGCATATGGAAGGAGCCGGGCGCCATGCAGGATATGCGCTGACTTTGTACTTTTGTCCCTGAAAACCCGGATTGCCATGCCCATCACCTTTTCAGAACTGCGGACACCCCGCCTCATCCTCCGGGAACTCAACCCTCCGGTGGCCCGGCATTTGTTCAATAACCATACCGGCCCGGAGATCTTCCATATGCTGGGTTGCGGTTCCGAGGAGGATTACCTCGCTATAAAGGAACGTTACTGGGTGAATTTTACCGATAATCCGCGCCTGTCGTTTCGCTCCTGGCTGCTGATCGACCCCAAAACCCGCGGCCTGATCGGCGATTGCAGCTTTCACAGCTGGTGGATCCGCCACAATTACGCCGAGGCCGGCTACGGGATATGGGATGAGCACTACAAGGGCAAGGGCCTGATGAGTGAAGCCCTGGGAAAAATACTGCAGGTGGGGTTTGAAGAAATGAAGTTGCAGCGGGTAGAGGCCTTTGTCATCCCCGGCAACCAGCCATCGATCCGGATATTGCAGAAATTCGGCTTTCGGCGGGAAGGGTTTATGCGCCGACGCTTCAACTATGAGGGGCGTATGAAAGACACCATCGCCTTTTCCCTCCTCCCCGAAGAATTTGAAAACCGAAACCGGCGGATGGATATCCGGCATCTGGTGGCCGGCTTTGAAGCCCAGTCGCTGCCGGCATCGGCCTGGACCCACGAGGCCCACCTGTCTGTCGGCCTGTGGTACGTCCTGGAGTACGGCCTGGATGTGGCCCTCTGTAAGATCCGCCCCGGCATCATCGCCTATAACCTGGCCTCGGGAGGAGAGAACTCCCTGGATGGGGGATACCACGAAACGCTGACCATCTTCTGGATGCGCATCCTGCACCGCTTCGTCGAAGAACAGCGCGGCGGCAGCCGCCGGTATGAATACATCAGGGAAGAGTTGTTCAAAAGCCCCTACGCGGATAAGATGCTGCCCTTTCAATACTATTCCAAAGAGCGGCTGATGTCCATCCGGGCCAGAGGCCAATGGGTGGAACCGGACCTGAAGGCGCTGTGAACGGAAAAGAGAAGTGGGATCGGTCCACTGTTTACATTGCCTTGTAACCATTAACCCAATCAACCCAACCAACCCAATCAACCCAATCACCCAATCACCCCAATCAACCAACCAACCCAATCAACCAATCACCCAAGTGATGAAAGTTACCCCTCCAACTGAGAAAAATCATTCCCGCCTTACCTACTTCCTCCTACTTTTGAAAGTGTTTATTTCACACTAATAAGAACAAGCCGAAAACTTTCCTACCATGACGAAGTACACTAAATATGTCTACACCTTCGGAGACAAAAAAGCAGAAGGCAATAGCAAAATGAAAGAACTGCTGGGTGGCAAAGGCGCCAACCTGGCCGAAATGAACCTCATCGGAGTGCCGGTCCCTCCCGGCTTCACGATTACCACCGAAGCCTGCAACAACTACTACAAGATTGGAAAAGAAGAGATCCTCAAGGTGCTGAACGAGCAGGTGAGAGAGGGCGTTGAGCACGTGGAAAAGATCACCGGCAAGCGTTTCGGAGACCCTGCCAACCCCCTGTTGCTGTCCGTACGCTCCGGCGCCCGCGCCTCCATGCCAGGCATGATGGACACCGTCCTGAACCTGGGTATGAATGCGGAGGTGGTCGACGGGTTCGCCCGCAAGACCAACAACGAACGCGCCGCCTGGGACTCCTATCGCCGCTTCATCCAGATGTACGGCGATGTGGTCATGGGAATGAAACCCGAAAACAAGGAAGATTCCGACCCCTTTGAAGATGCCATCGACGTGCTGAAGGAGGAAAAAGGGGTTGAAAACGATATCGAACTGACCAAAGACGACCTGGTTGAACTGTGTAACCGATTTGGCAAACTTATTGAAAAACGCACCGGCAAGGCTTTCCCGCAAGATCCGTGGGAACAACTCTGGGGCTCCATCACCGCTGTGTTTGACAGCTGGATGAACAACCGGGCCATTCACTACCGCGCGCTCAACGGCATTCCTTCCAACTGGGGCACGGCCGTTAACGTTCAGGCCATGGTATTCGGCAACATGGGCGACACCTCCGCCACCGGGGTGGCCTTCACGCGCGACCCGGCCACCGGCGAGAACATTTTTACCGGCGAATACCTGATCAACGCCCAGGGCGAAGACGTCGTTGCCGGTATCCGTACGCCTCAGCAGGTGACCAAGGAAGGCTCGCAGCGCTGGGCAAAGCTGGCCGGCATCTCGGAAGAGGTCCGCAAAAAGCAATACCCCTCTCTGGAGGAGGCCATGCCAGGCATATATTTTGAGCTCGATGAGCTGCAAAATCAGCTGGAAGACCACTATACCGACATGCAGGACCTCGAATTTACCATCGAGGAAGGCAAGTTGTGGATACTCCAAACCCGCAACGGTAAGCGCACCGGCGCGGCCATGGTCCGCATCGCCGTGGAAATGCTCGAAGAAGGTATGATCGACGATAAGACGGCCCTCCTTCGTGTCGAGCCGGAAAAGCTGAACGAATTATTACACCCTGTATTTGACAAGAAGGCCCTGGCCAACGCCAGAGAGATCACCAAAGGACTGCCTGCCTCACCGGGCGCCGCTACCGGCCAGGTAGTATTCTTTGCCGATGAGACGGTCGACTGGGCGATGCAGGGCAAGGACGTGATCCTCGTCCGCCGGGAAACTTCTCCCGAAGACATTCAGGGTATGGACAGCGCCAAGGGCATCCTGACCAGCCGGGGCGGTATGACCTCTCACGCGGCCGTCGTGGCCCGCGGTATGGGCAAATGCTGCGTCTCCGGCGCCGGCTCCCTCCATATTGATTATACTTCCCGGACGTTCACCGTCGATGGCGTTACCTATAAGGAAGGCGACTGGATCTCCCTCAACGGCACCACCGGCCAGGTATTTGAAGGGAAGATCACTACCGAAGAAGTGGAACTGAGCGGCAACTTTGGCCAACTGATGAAACTGGCCGACAAGTTTGCCCGCCTCGAAGTGCGCACCAATGCCGATACGCCGGAAGACGCCAAGGTCGCCCGCAAGTTCGGCGCTACGGGCATTGGCCTGTGCCGCACCGAGCACATGTTCTTCCATGCCGACCGCATCCTCGCCGTCCGGGAAATGATCCTGGCCGAAGATGAAGCCGGCAGGAAGGAATCGCTGGCGAAACTGCTGCCCTTCCAGCGGGAAGACTTCGAAGGCATCTTCCGCGCCATGGAAGGCCTGCCGGTGACCATCCGCCTGCTCGACCCGCCGCTGCATGAGTTCCTGCCCAGTACGGAGGAAGCGATCAAAGAGATGTCGGAAGATATGGGCATCAGCGTTGAGCGCATCAAGGAACATATGGAAGAACTGGAAGAAGTGAACCCCATGCTTGGCCACCGCGGCTGCCGCCTGGGCAACACCTATCCGGAGATCACCGCCATGCAGGTGCGCGCCATCCTGGAAGCCGCCCTCAACCTGAAAGCGGAGGGCGTGGCCGTGAAACCCGAGATCATGGTGCCGCTGACCAGCGTTGGCAACGAGCTGAAGCAGCAGCGCGAACTCATTCGCGAAACGGCCCAGAAGGTATTCGAAGAGAAAGGGGATAAGATAAAATTTGAGATCGGCACCATGGTCGAAGTGCCGCGCGCCGCTGTCGTTGCCGACAAGCTGGCCAAGTGCGCCGATTTCTTCTCCTTCGGCACCAACGACCTGACGCAGATGACCTTCGGCTTCTCGCGCGATGACGTAGGCAAGTTCCTGCCCGTCTACTTCGAAAAAGGGCTGCTCATTAACGACCCCTTCCAGTCGATCGACCAGGATGGCGTCGGGCAGCTCGTGAAAATGGGCGTCGAAAGAGGCCGCCAGACCAAACCGGAACTCACCGCCGGTGTTTGCGGCGAGCACGGCGGCGACCCCGCTTCCGTGGAATTCTTCCACAAGATCGGGCTGAACTACGTCAGCTGCTCTCCCTTCCGCGTGCCCATCGCACGGCTCGTCGCCGGGCAGGCAGCCGCCAGGGAAAGCCAGGGCGTAAAAAAGGAAGCGCTGGAAGGCGTGGACGCTTGCTAAGGAATGGAGGCTTGTTCGCGGTTCGGTATTCGGTTGTTCGTAGCCACGAACTCCGAATACCGAATCCCGAACAACGAACAACGAACAACGAACCAAGGCGACAATCCGGGGCAAAGAGGGCATAGCCGCTTTGTTCCGGATTTTTTTATCATTCGAGTTCGGCGATTTTTTCTTTGAGCCAGTTGACGCTAGCTATATTTTTGGTGTTTTTTATCTCCTCCTTCAATTTTTTTATGGCTTTTTCATCCCCGGGCATGGTGCGGGTAAGTTTTTTGGTGAATTTGATGAGGTTGCCATAATTCCTTCTCCGGTTTACGGGAATGTCCTTATGCCGGTTGAGATAAGCCCTGAAACTTTCAAAGAGAGAATACAAAGGTTCGATCTCATCAGTCTCGTAGTAGGTGGCCAGGAGCATGGCCTTGGAGCCTAGGTTGTAGGTTACATCATCGTATTCGACATTTCTGAGCTGTTCCAGGACTTTGCCATGCTGTTTTTGGAAAAAATATACTTGAGCCAGGTTATACGTCAGGGCATTTTCTCTCAGGGATTCAGGTAAGTGCTTGGCATATTTATTGATGAAATCTTCAGCCCATGAATATTCTCCAAGCCTCAATGCTATATTGACGATATTTTTAAAGTACCAGGGGGAAAGTTCTCCTTCTGCAAAGAGGATCTTCTTTTCAATCATGTCTTTGTATAACACAAATAACTCTAAGGCGAATTCTTGTTGTCCCAGGTTGATCTTCCTGATACAATAGTTTTGAGCAGCCATATACAGAATGTCTCTGGCCTCGCTGGGTGGAAATTTTAATCCATGCTCTTCTAGCAGTTTCTTCAATTTGTGGTAATGCGCTTCATTTTCAGATTCTATAAGGGTTAGGTAAATCTGGTAATAAATAGCTACGGGGGGGTATTGCTCCAGATTATATCTCCGGACGTGGTTAATGATCTCTTCAGTGAATAAGAGCTCGTAATCCAGGGAGGCCAGTTTTTTATGTGTGATGGCAGCCCCGAGCATACGCAGCTTTTCAGCCAGATAAAAAATATCGAGGTTATTGGCTATTTCTTCAATATTAGACCGGTCAAAACGCTTTGTTTCAAACTCCGTGAGATTGTAGTAATTCCTTTCAATGTTGTATTGCTGGAAATAAAAATCTGCTGATCGATGGGGCTGTTGATTGGAGACCCTTCTTGCACTTCTGATGGCTGTACTGTATAATTTTTCCATCTTTCGCCGGCCGATGGCTTCCATCAGGTAGGTGATCTGATGTAAAGGATTACTCTCATAAACTTGCTGACCGAGATACCCTTCGACCAATTTCAAAAGATCGGAACAATATTTTCTGAAACGGACATCATCATAATCTTTTCCCGGTTGCAGTTTTTTCCAGATGTACTCTTTTTCCAGGCTTACTCCATTCTCTCCGTTGATCGCGGAAATCAGGGCCTCAAAGAGTTCAACCAGCTCTTCACTTCGGTTAAAATAAGGCGACTGAATGTACTTCCGGCAGCGGTTCTGCTCGTATTTGTCGAAATGTTCCAGGATTGTGTACAACTTACTATTGTACATATTGATTTTTTTTTAGTATTTTGGCCCTTGTAAAGCAATGATACCCCCCCTCAGGGCTTTGAAGCCCAAATTTAGCTATTTTTTTCCTTCAGTTTCGAAGCTGGCGCCGGCTTTGTCTCGCGCTTCGGCAGTTTTCGTGGGCCTGACACTTTAAAAATCATCCACATTCATGAAACTGGGGAAAAAAATTACCGTAATTACCGATAATTGTTTTATTTTAGTGGGCGAAATAGCAATGATCCGCCCCCTGAATTAGCAATGAGTTCCAAAATCCACGAACATGAATGTATCTCTACGCAAGCAAATTTTATTCCCACTGCTTCTGGCGCTCGGCTTTCCTATGGCCCTTTGGGGGCAGGTAGAGCGGCCCACCATCTTTGAGGGGCAAACCTACGAGTACACCTTCCGGTCAGAGCCCAACCCGCCCAGCCTGTCTCTTCAACCTCAGCATGGCAACGCTTACTGGGCTTCTACCGGCCAGTCCTACGAGTACATTCTGCGATACACTCCGGATGACGGCTTCATCGGTTATGACACCATGAGGCTTTCCTATTTTAAAAGGATCGGCAGTTCCGCCTTCTTGCCCCGCACCGTCACCTTTTATATAACGGTCGATACCGCCCAGGTTTTTGCCGAACCCGATTATACCACCACCCCGGTCGGACAGGCCGTAACGCTGAATGTCACGGAGAACGATTCGACGACCAACGGCGGCCTGCTGCTGAAAAATATCCCGCTCGTCAATAACGGCATCGCTGCGATCAGTGGCGATTCGTCGATCACCTTTACTCCGAACCCCGGTTTTGAGGGGGTCGCTTACCTCAACTATGTCGTTTGTGACGCCGCAGGGATCTGTGACAACGGCACGGCCAGCTTTTTTGTCATCGGCCCTTCAGCCAGCCAGCCGGATACGGTCAAGATCTTTACCCGTAAGAACCGCCCCCAGGCGGTGTTCGTACCCTACGATTACCTGCTGGTGGGAAGCCCGTCCAATGGTATTTATGATGAAAGCGGGGATTATCCCATCTATATCCCGAACATAGGGTATGTCGGCCTGGATTATATCAGCTTCGAGTACAACGGTGTCAGCAAGGTGATCCAAATCGAGGTCCTGGATATCCAGAACAATAAATTTGCCTTTGACGACCGCGCTTACATGACGCCGTATGACGGAACAAAGGAAGTCAATGTACTGGCCAATGACCTTTACGGCTCTACCTCCAGCTGTTTCCACTTGGTGAGCTCCGCCCAGTATGGGACGGTGGAATGGGCCGCCGGGCAGGATGCCCGTGGGGTGGTGCGCTATACGCCGCCCGCCGGCTTTACCGGTGTGGACTGGTTTACCTACTCCATCTGCGAACCCGGCTCCCCCGGCAACGTCGAAACAGCAACGGTTTACGTGTTCGTCAGCAACTTCGAACCTTCCTCCAGCCTGTTCCGGATGAGTACGCCGAAACTGACGCCCCTGGTGGTCGGCTACAGCGTTCCCATTCAGCAGTTTGCTTTTTCCATTGTAGCCCAGCCTACCCTCGGAACGGTAGCCTTCCTTCCCGGCCAGGTGGATACTACCATCTACGGCCGGCAGGTGACGGGATACAACTTGATCATCTATACTCCCGGCTCTGCGGTTAACAGCGGGCTGGATGAATTCGAGCTGCAGTATTGCGTTGTTGACAACGGCGGCTGCAGTTATGAGAAAACCGTGAAGGTGGAAGTGGATATTCTGGACATTGGCGACGGTACGGAGCCCATGTGCTTCGATGATTGTATCTGGTCCGGCGACACCAATTTCGATGGGGTGGTCGATATGAGAGACCTCCTGCCCATCGGGCTCTGTATGGGCGAAGTCGGGGTGCCCCGGCCGGACGTTAACCTGTCGCAGTGGTACGGCCAGTACGGCGACGACTGGCAGGCCCCCTTCCAGCAGGCGCCCATAGACCTGAAACACCTGGATACCGACGGTGACAGCATTATTACGGCTCTTGATACTTTCGCGATCAGCAATTTTTACGGCCGCACCCATTCCCTTACTCCGGTGGAGGTGCCTTTCTTTGAGCACCAGATCGTCCTGAGCGGCAATATCTTTGCCCAACCGGGAGACTATATTGAGCTTCCGATGCTGATGGGAGAACCCGGCGACCCCGCACGCAATGTATATGGATTCACCTTCCCTTTCCAGTACAACCCCAATGTCGTTCTCCCAGGTAGCGTCGTGATGGATTTTGAGACCAGCAGCTGGCTGGCCTATAATTCCCCCATTCTCTTTATGTCTAAAAATAACCAGTTCGGAATGGTGGAAGCCGGCTTTACCCGAACCAACGGAATTTCCGCAGATGGGCATGGAAGAATAGGGACAGTCGGATTTATCGTTTCTGAAGACCTGGATGGCTTCCGCCCTGGTGAAGAAAGCCTGTCCTTTGAGGTTGGTGGAGGAACAGGAACCGTGATGAACAGCGCTGGAATGTCCTTCGGCATTAACATTCAGGGGGCAACCATCCACATCGTGGCGCCGGAAGAAGAACCGGCCGGCCTCGACCCCGATCAGCTTAAATTGTATCCGAACCCGACGGATATTGGGTTCATCAATGTGCACATGAACGGCGGCCTGGAATTTGAAAGGGTGCTGATGTACGGCCTCACCGGCCGGCAGGTGTTCGATTCCGGCAACGTCCTGGCCCGCCGCATGCAGCTTCCAGTGAACCAACTAAAAAATGGTATGTACATCCTTAGCGTCTACACCAAAGAAGGCGTGATCAACAAGAAATTCGAAGTGATCCGTTAACAAGAATAACCCGGCGCCTTTGACAAGAAGGGGCGCCGGGTTATTTCCAGGACAAATTAACTTGAAAAAATTTCTTATATTACTGATAATTCAGTAATATTGTTACGTTAAAATCCGTTAATTGTAGACATTCATTGCTTTTTAATATTCGTGGAATTATAATCATTGCTAGTGAGTCGCACATCAATTGTGCGGCTTTTTTTTTGCCTACCCTCTTGTTTTTTTCACAATTACCCCTTAATCCCCTTACTTTAAAAGCCGATTAATACCATATGCTGGGTGTTTTGGGTGGATGTGGCTAAAAATACGCAAAAATTTTTTTTTCACAATGTGGTGATTTTGTCCTTGTACGCTTTCGATAAAGTTTGAATATTTGTATCGTGAGAGAAAGGAAAGAGGCAGCGTGAAACGCAATGCAGTTGAAAGTAACTGCCATCAAGAATTAGGATATGTTCATGGGATTATAATTTGTTAGTAGTGAGTCGCCCGCAGAAACGGGCGGCTCCCTATTTTCAGTTTTCTCCCGTTATCCGCACCGCATCGAATCAAGATCTATTCATTTTGGATATGTTCATGGGATTATAATTATTGTACGGCCCTGATGTTTACCATCAGGGCCTTTTTTGTTAGTACCCATACCGCTCCTTCCACCACTGCCGCAACCGCTGCCTAACCTTCTCCTCCGGCGGGTTGGGCTGGGGGTCGAACAATTTGGTTTTGCTGACCTCATCGGGCAGGAATTCCTGTTCGGCGAAGTTGCCCGGAAAATCGTGCGCGTACTTGTACCCTTTGCCGTAATCGAGCTGTTTCATCAGCTGGGTCGGGGCGTTGCGCAGGTGAAGGGGGACGGGCAGGTTGCCGGTCTTGCGCACCAGCGCCTGCGCTTCATTGATGGCCAGGTAGGCAGAGTTGCTCTTGGGCGAAGTAGCCAGGTATACCGCGGCCTGGGAGAGTATGATCCTTCCCTCCGGATACCCCACGGCCTGGACCGCCTGGAAGGCCGTTGTCGCCATCAGCAGGGCGTTGGGGTTGGCCAGCCCGATGTCTTCCGCTGCGGAGATGACCAGGCGCCGGGCGATGAACTTGATGTCTTCCCCTCCTTCGATCATGCGGGCCAGCCAGTAAACGGCGGCATTGGGGTCGCTGCCCCGGATAGACTTGATGAAAGCCGAGGCGATGTCGTAATGTTGCTCTCCGGCCTTGTCGTAACGGGCGATGTTCTGCTGTACCCGCTGGGTTACCATCTCGTTGTCAATGACAAGCGGCTCGCCTTCCTCCCCGTAATTGGCCACCAGCTCCAGGATGTTGTACAGCTTGCGCGCATCACCGCCGGAAAATTGCAGCATGGCGTCGTACTCCCGGACGTCGATGTCCTGCCCCTTCAGGTATTCGTCTTTTTCCAGCGCCTGCCTGGCCATGAAGATCAGTTCCTCTTTGCTAAGATATTCCAGGACGTAAACCTGGCAGCGGGAGAGTAATGCCGGGATGACCTCGAAGGAGGGGTTCTCGGTAGTGGCGCCGATCAGGGTGACCACTCCTTCTTCCACTGCTCCCAGCAGCGAGTCCTGCTGCGACTTGCTGAAGCGGTGGATCTCGTCGATGAACAAGATGGGGTTGGGGCTGCTGAAAAAATGCTGGCTCCTGGCTTTCTGGATGACCTCCCGGACGTCCTTAACCCCCGAACTGACCGCGGAAAGGGTGTGGAAAGGCCGCTTCAGCTCATTGGCGATGATGCGCGCCAGAGTGGTTTTGCCTACTCCCGGCGGGCCCCAGAGGATAAAGGAAGGCAATTTTCCGGATTGGATGGCCTGGCGCAGCACCGCCCCCGGGCCGACCAGGTGCTTTTGCCCTACATAATCTTCCAGCTTCCTGGGGCGCATTCTTTCTGCCAGTGGTTGCATAAGCCAGCTTTATTTTGGTTTCGAATATATTGCCAAGGTGAAAAAAATTTCCTTTTCGCCCAACCCCTGAACGAATCCGTCGGTGTATGGGGGTGAAAGAAAAAATTTGTTCTGGGCATTGATGCCGCCGGATAAAGGGCTGCACCATTGATCAGAAAACCAATTTTCAACGGCCAAAGATGAATCCGATGAGACATTTATTCCCTTTCTTTTTGCTTGTCTGCGCCGTCACCCGGGTAAATGCCCAAACCAACAGCCTTACTGTCGGCGGAGGCTTTTTTCAGGTACTTTCCAAAGAGCCTTTCGGGCCAAACGGAAATGGCCTGCTCACCGAAAAACTGGAGGCCTCTTTTCAATGCCGGCTATATGATGTTGCCGGCCAGCCGCTGGGAACGTTGGCCGGTACCGCTGTTCTCGCCGTGGCTCAACCCTGAAATGAATTTTCCCAAAATAATTTCTCCGCTAAGGAAACCTTGTTCCGTTATCCCCGTAAAGTTAATTAGCAGGATAAACGACATCCCCCTCACTTTTACCCCTACTTTTTGATGGCTTTAATTAATGGCGCCCCCTTGCCATTGGATATTTTCCCTGACTGCAGCGCGGTTTCAACAACCTGCAGCCTGGACTAATACCCCCAACCCTGCATTACATTTACGATGAGAAAACTAGCTGTCCCATGACAACGCAAGAATTACCGTTATTGGAATCCCTCCAAAACGCCCCCAAGCTATATCTGAAAGAACTTTTGGGGCGCCATGGGCCTCCCACTCAGATTTTCAGGGCCGACCCGGAAAGAAGCACTGTTTTGGTAGGCGCCGGTGGTGCGAAGCTGACCATTGCTCCTTTTTCCATAACCGACTTGTCGGGGCGCCCGGCAAAAGGAGAGGTGGAGGTCTGCCTTAAGGAGGTTTTTACACAGGGGGAGATGATGATGGCCGGCCGGCCGACCACATCGGAAGACCGGCTCATGGAATCCGGAGGCCAGATCCTGGTTACCGCCCGGCAAGGAGGCCGGCCGTTGAAGCTGGCCCAGCCGCTTACGGTGGGGCTCCCGGTGAGCGAAAAGCTTCAAAACCCGATGGCCATGCGGCTTTTTACCGGAGGTACTTCCACCTTTCAGGCTTTTTCCTCCCGGCAGAGCTTCGACTGGCGCATGGCTTCCGAAAAGGCCGTCCGGATTCGCAGATCTGAAGGGCGGAAATACTACGTTTTTCAGTTGCAGGACTTCAATTGGGCTGGTTGTGAGTTTTTTGTGGCCCGCCGGAGCAGCCGCTGTATGGTTACCGCCCGCCCGGTTAGCCCGGCAGAACAGTTCGACAGCATGCTGGGCTTCCTGGTATTCAGAAGGGTTCATGCAGTGGCCAGGATGTATCCGGGCAAACATAACTGTACGGCAGTGAATATTCCCGGGAAACTGTCCGCCACGGCACACCTTTTCGGGCTTTCTCAAGGACG
The DNA here is from genome assembly GCA_024103175.1 of Phaeodactylibacter sp. Classification (GTDB taxonomy): domain Bacteria; phylum Bacteroidota; class Bacteroidia; order Chitinophagales; family Saprospiraceae; genus JACJXW01. Next base: position 3,790 of record JAGFJE010000548.1, on the reverse strand, counting down.
GTTGTATTACGGTAAGGAAGTCATCCGCCGGGCTTCCGAAAAGCTGGTGGACGTCAATATGCGGCCTGTCCTGGAGAAGGAACTGGCAGGCTTCCTGAAGGCGATGTAAGAGCATGTTTGGAGGCTGGATTTGGCAAGATAGAAGTTCAAAAAAATTCTTCCGGATTCAGACTTGACAAGTTTTCAGCGAGGTGCCTGCCGGGAAACTTGTCAAGTCTTTATATGACAATACTTATTTGACACGCCGTAATGAGCTACAGGTTCAGCACTCATGTCCTCAGGTAGGAAGCTCCGTTGACATCCAGTATGCAGCCCGTGGTGAAGGCGGCCTGTTCCGAAGCCAGGAACAGGATGCAATAGGCCACTTCTTCGGGCTTTGCCACCCGGCCGGTGGGGCTCTGTTGACGGATAGCCTCGCCGGCCTCGCTTTTCAGCAGCTCGACAGCCATGTCCGTTTCCACAAACCCGGGCGCTACCGTTCCTACAAAGATGTTATAGGGCGCCAGGGCCTGGGCCAGAGACTGGCCCATGGCGTTCATCCCTGCCTTGGAAGCGCCGTAGGCGGGCTGCCCGGGCTCTCCCCGGAAGGCGCCCCGGGAAGACACATTAACGATCCGCCCGCCACCCTGCCGGATCATGTGCCGAGCAACGCAGTAGCAGGCGTTGGCCGCGCCAATGAGGTTGACCTCCAGGGTGCGCTTCCAGCTTTCCTGCCATTCTTCATAACTGCATTCGTCAATTGGGTGCGCCTCGAAGATGCCGGCATTGTTGACCAGAATGTCCAGCCTGCCAAATTCCCGAACGACGGTGTCCACCATCTGTTGAACGACTGCCGGCCGGCTGATGTCCGCCTGAATGGGCAGGTGGCCGCTTCCTTCCAGCATTTCCATGGTTTCCAGCGCCGCTTTCTTGTTATTTCGGAAACTGATGGTCACCCTTGCTCCTTTTTCCGAAAAGGCTATCGCCGCCGCCCGCCCTATACCGCGGGAACCGCCGGTAATGAGTACTGTTTTTCCTGTAAAATCCATCCGGTTAAGGTAGTGAGGTTTGGGAAAGAATGGAAGGGAAGGAAAAAGAAAAAAGTGGCAGGCCCCGAATCCCACGAAAAAAAGGCCTGCTCACGTAAATTGGAGAATCAATGTCTTGGTTGATTGGGTTGATTTTTACCCGGCTGAGGGACGAAGACGGGGGTTGATTCGTTGATTGGTTAATACTGTTGATTGGGTGATCGGAATCAACCTAATCAACCTAATCAACCTAATCAACGAATCAACCTAATCAACGAATCAACGAATCAACGAATCAAAGTCACCGACCCCATCTTCTGATACCTGCCGTTCTTCTTCTCCGAGCCCCGCCATAAGGTTTCGTCCTCAAAAATGGCCTGAGCCTTCCACACGTATACGTCCTGGGGAAGGGCGGCGCCGTTGAAGGTGCCGTCCCAGCCTTCCGCCGGCTGGCCGTTGCGCAGCAGGCTGCTCTGCCATAATAATTCGCCGTAGGCGGAAAAAACCTGGATCTGGTACTCCTTCAGGCCGATGCCCTTGGGCAGGAACAGGCGGGCGTCGCCGGCGCCCTGGTCCGGAGCGAAGGCGTTGGGCACATAGAGCCCCTTGATCAGTTCAGGGCGGAGGATCACCAGGGTGTCGTCCCGGCAGCCGCCTTCGGATGTGGCGGTGAGCGACACTTCATAGGCGCGGTTCTGGTGGAACCGGTGGGTGGGGCCCTGTTCTTCACTGAAAGTTCCGTCGCCGAAATCCCACTCGTAATGGTCCGCCTGAAAGGAAGTGTTGATAAAACTTACGCTCCCGGTTGCCGAGCCGTTGATCCGTTCTTCCACCCACTCAAATCCGGCTTCGGGTTGTTTCAAAACCTCCACTATTGCCGGCAGCCGCAGGCTGTCGTAGCACAGGCTGTCGTAGGCTACCGTCAGGCTGACGTCGAACCGGCCGGCGCGGGTGTACAGGCGCCGCCCCTGCGGCTCGGTGGAGGTGGCCCCATCCCCGAAGTCCCAGAAAAACCGGTTGCCGCGGGAGTAGTTGGTGAAACTGGCGGCCAGGGGCTGGCAGCCGACGGCCGAATCGAGGGCGAAATCTGCCAGCGGGCTGTCGTACAGGCGCATGGGCTGACGCGCGGTATCGGTACAGCCGTATTGGTTGCCGGCGGCGAGCACGATGTCGTAATCGCCCGGGCGGGTGTACTCCTGGACGGGGCTGACAACGGAGGACGGGCTTTCCAGCCCCAGTTCCCACACATATCCCTGGGCTCCTTCCGAAGTGTTTCGGAAATGGACGTCCACCGGCAGGCCGCAGGCCTCCTCCTTTTCGATCTCAAAGGAAGCTTCGGGGACGGGGAAGGCAAAAATGCCGGAAATTACACTGTCCGACCGGCAGCCGGCAGCGTCGTAAACCGACAGGCGGACGGCATAATTTCCCGCCTCCGTATATAGGTGCTCCACATCAGGCTGTACGGAAGAGTTCCCGTCGCCGAAGTCCCATTCGTAATAATCGCCGCCGGTGGATTGATTTTGGAAAGATACCGCCAGGGGCGTGCAACCTTCGGCTCCGCTCAGGCTGAAGGCGGCCTGGGGCGCTTCCGTAACCTGTATTTCCCGGCTGATGGTTGCCGGGCAGGCGTTGGCGGATGAAATTGCGGTTAGGGTTACCGTATACACTCCGGCACTCGGGAAGATATAAACGGGATTGGTCAATGTAGAACTGTCACCCGTACTGAATTGCCAGAGGCTACCGGCTATGCTAACCGAGTTGTTGGTGAAATTAATGGCCTGGCCGGTACAAAGGTTAGAGCTGTATTCAAATGAAACCTCAGGGTAGGGCAGGACTTCAAGTTGAATGCTTGTCCTGTCTTCCGCACAGGCATTGGCCGCATGCAATTCTACCTGGTACATTCCCGGCTCCTGAAAGGTGTGAACCGGGTCTTCTGCAGAGACAATATTTCCATCCCCAAAGTCCCAGCTGACATTGGTTCCTGGAGTCGAGTAATTGGTAAAGGCCACCTCGAACGGAGCGCAACCCCTGGTACTGCTGACATTCATAAAAGCATGGACTACCTCCGGTTCGACGGTAAGCACCTGCTCCAGCGTATCGGCGCCGCATTCATTTTCCGCTATGAGCCTAATGGTGTAATCCACCGGGATGGTGTCTCCCTGGTACAGCTGGGCAGGGGGCAGGGAGTCCATGTAAACCTGCCCGTTGCCCAGGTTCCAGAAATAATTGTCCGGGCTGCCCTGGGAAATGTTGGCAAACTCCACCATTAAGGGGGCGCACCCTTCATTCACCGTGAATCCGAAATCGACTACCGGGAAAGCCTTGACGGTTACCGTATCCCGGTACGTATCCACGCCACATAAGTTTTCCGCTATAAGGGTAATGGTGTAGGTGGTGCCGTTGGCCCCGCCCGGGTAGAATTGCGGGCTTCCCGGCTGCTGAGCGGCCGATTGCTGCCCATTCCCGAAATCCCACTGGAAATTCATCTCATGCCCTTCGCTTAGGTTGGTGAAAACGGCTTCCATCGATCCGCAACCTTCCCCGATATCAGGGGTAAAGGAGGCTTCCGGCGCCACCACCGCCTCCACAAAGTGCTCGGCGGTGGACCGGCACCCGGCCTCATTGGTTACGGAAAGAATTACTCTGAATGTTCCAGGATTTTCATATACTTTTTCAGGATTTTCTTCCTGCGAAAAACTACCATCACCAAAATTCCAGTCAAATTCTACCGCCCCTTCCGATTGGTTGGTGAATACCAGTTCTTCGCCCCGGCAACCGACGGC
>JAGFJE010000536.1 GCA_024103175.1 Phaeodactylibacter sp. | reverse complement strand
GTAGCCTTCACGCTTTCCGGCAACGCCAATGGCGACAGTTGGAAGGACATCCTGGTGATCTACAATGCTAACCCGGAGTATAAGAGCATCGCCATTCCCGCCGGCGCCTGGACGATCGCCGTTGACGGCGATCATGTCACCGAAGAGGGATTGGGCACGGTGAGTACCGATGAGCTGGCGGTGCCGGGTATTACCACTATGGTTCTATTTAAAAATCAATAAACGCTTTCTGCCTGCCACGAAATCACCAAAATTTATCCGGCTGAACAGACGGACACTAAATCCCTCAAAATTTTAGTGTGGATTTCGAGCTTTAGTGCTTTGGTGGCATTCAAATTCACGAAACATGCTGGACATCCAAAAACGGTTAACCAACTTCTTCTACGTCATCCTCAGCCTGCCGGCAACGGCTATGGGCTTTGCACTTTCCATACAGATCTCGGCGCTGAGCTGGATCCTGGGCACCAAGTACGGCCTGGAAATCGAAGACATTGGCCTGGTCTGGGCCGCCGGGCCTATTGCGGGCATCTTTGGCCAGGTGTTCTTTGGTGTTTGGAGTGACAATGTGTGGTTTGGCGGCGGCCGGCGGCGGCCGTTCATTATTGTGGGCGGCATATTGGCAGCCCTGAGCTTGCTGGCCTTACCCAACCTGGAGATCGTTTCTGCTTCCCTGGGGATAGAGGGAATACTCGGGGTGGCCATTGCCGTGGCCCTGGCGCTGGATATTTCTGTCAATGTAGGCTTCAACCCGACCCGTTCCATCATTGCCGATGTGACGCCGGAGGGGGAAAAGCGAACCAAGGGCTATACCTGGATGCAGACTATTTCGGGCACTTTCGGCATGCTGGCCTACGTCATTGGAGCGATTACGGGCAAGTTGTTCCTGATCTATTTCGGGGCCGGCCTGGTGCTGCTATTCACTATTGTGCCCCCATTCCTGGTCAAAGAGCCGCGCAATTTTGAAGGAGAAGATTCCGGGGATAGCCACAGTTTCCGGGAAGGGTTCCGGGCCATCAAGCCGCTTTGGGGGTTTCTCCTCTACGCTTGTTATCGCGTGCCCGTGCGGGTGATGGAGATAGAAGTGGGGCACCACTACATTGAAATATTCTGCGCTGTGCTTACTGTCTTTCTGATCGCACAATCCCTGCTGCAATCTGAAACCGGAAAGCCCAAAAGGGAATCGGGGCGCATCGGTTTTCAGAAAGTGCTGGCGGCGCACAGCTTTACCTGGGTCGGCGTGCAGTCAATGTTCATCTACATGTTCTCTTTTCTTCAGTATCGTTTTCCCGATTTCACGCAGGAAGCGAACGGGCGGGTCATCGATATTGCTTTTCTGATCCTGAACGGAGTGGCGGCCATTTTTCCCGCGCTCATCCTGGAGCCCGCCACGCGCAAGATCGGGCGGGTGACCACCCACTGGATTTGCATTGCAATCATGGCGGTGGGCTACGCCGGGGTATGGATATTGGGAACCAGCCCGGCTATGATCTACACTCTAATGGCGGTCCTTGGTATCGGCTGGGCCGCAACGGTGAGCCTGCCCTTCGCCATCATGTCCCAGAAAGTCGACCAGTCCAAAATGGGCTTGTACATGGGCTTGTTCAACCTGTCGGTAGTGCTGCCGCAGCTGGTGGCCAGCCTGGGCGTGGGAGAGTTCATGGGCAGGGTGGAGAACAAGAGCGTGCTTTTCGTCATCTGTGCGGTGACGCTGGGGATTTCGGCCTTGTCCTGGATGCTGGTGAAGGAGGAGCAGACGGGAGAGGGTTTGGAGGTTATGCCGGGGGGTGGGGGGCATTGATGTGGCGGGAACTTTGCTCCAGGGCAGTTACTCGTTATCTGTTGTTATCTCCGGGGAGCTGGTTAAGGGGGTTATTTGTGGCCGGGCGCCAGGCCGTACAATAGTAGAAAAGTGGCCATTGAGAAAAAGTGGGAGAAATTGAATATCTTTAGGTAAAAACCAAAAAATGGTTAATAAATCTTATCGACTGCAATTCCCCGAGGAACTAGTCCTTTCGCTCAAAATGAGCGA
>JAGFJE010000513.1 GCA_024103175.1 Phaeodactylibacter sp. | reverse complement strand
AGGCCATGTCCAAATCGGAGAAGCGCTACTTCACGCTCGACGCCCAGAAGAGCGGGCGCCGGCCCAGCCGGTATCTGGAGCTTTTTCAGGCCATCAACGAGATGGATGAATACGAGGAAAACAGGCTGAAAAAGAAATTCGGCCGCAACCTGCCGTACGACAAGTCTTACCTCTACGAGGCCATTCTTCGCAGCATGCGGGATTACCGGAGTTCCAAGTCCAAAGCGGCGCGCATCCGGGAGTTGCTGCTCGACGCCAAATACCTTTACGAACGGGGCCTGTACCTGCAGTGCGAGGAGCGCCTCAAAGACGCCCGCCAACTGGCCGTCGAGCTGGGCGACCCGCTGGCCCTGCTGGAGGTCAACAAAGAGATGCGCAATGTCGCCTGGGACCTGAAGCGGCGGTCATTCCGGGAAGAGGTGCAGGAGCTGATCGGCGAAAAGGAGGCCCACCTTCAGGCGGTAAGCGAGGAATTCCAGTACCTGGACATGCTCTACGAACTGTTGCTCAAGAACATCAAGGGCACCCGCGCCGGGGGAGAAGAACTGGAAAGCGAGGGCTATACCTCCCTGATCGAAGAACGGGGAACGCCCCGCTCCATCCATGCCAACCGCCGGTACTATCAATGCGCCGCCCTGCTCAGCCAGATGAAGGGCGAACCGGAAAAAGCCCTGGACTATTACGAGAAGGTGGTCGAATGGTGGGGCCAGAACGAAGCCTACCGGCAGGAGGAGTTCTACCGCTACGTGGTCGACCTGTCCAATTTCCTGTCTTTCTGCTACACCAACAAAAAGCTGGAGTACATGCCCGCCATACTGCAGAAACTCCAGGACAGCAACCCCAAAAATTTCCACAGCCAGCAGGTCGTTTTCCAGAAAGCTTCCACCTTCCGGCTCATCTACCACATCAACCTCGGCATTGCCGAAGGGGTCGATGAGCTGGTCCGCTCTATTGACAAAGGGATACAGAAATTCCAGATCAACATCGTAAGCCAGGCGGTGCTCATCTTCAATACCGCCGTCCTGCTCTTTATCGTCGAAAAATTCGAGGCCTGCCGCTACTGGCTGCTCAAGATCATCAAAGGAGAACGCTTCAAGGAAAGGAAGGACATCAAAACGGGCGCCTACCTGCTCCACCTCATCGCCGCCTACGAGATCGACGACCTCACCCTGCTGGAAAGCGCCTACCGCTCCACCTACCGCTACGTCCAGAAGGAGCTGAACGCGCCCCGCGGCAGCTTCGAACGCATCATCACCTCCGGCGTCAAACGCCTGCTCGACGCCCCGCCGGGTAAGGACAGGGAGATCCTGAAAAAAATGCAGGAAAAGATCCGGGAGGCCAAAAACGACCCCGCCCAGCGCGTCCCCCTCGGCCTGGACGACCTCGCCCTGTTCTGGGCCAGCAGCCGCCTCGAACACAAACGCATCGCAAGGGTGATGAAGGGGTGAAGAAATGAATGAATGAATGAAGGAAGGAAGGAATGATTAGGGGTTTCCTTCATTCCCCCATTCCTTCATTCCCTCATTCCCTCCCCGTCTTCGCCGTAGGCTCTTCCGGGTAAAATTCCCTCATTCCCTCCTACCTCACCCCGCCCTTCTCCTTCCGCAGGGGCGTAACCAACAGGGCGTTGCCTATGCGCCGGATACCGACTACGACTTCGCTGAGGTCGAAGAGGAAAATACTCGGCTTGGTGGTTTCGGGGTTTTCGGGGGCCAGGCCCGGGTCGATCTCCACGGCGCCGATCAGCGCCATGATCTGCTGGTTGTTGTTGAAAAAGACCGTCCACTGGGATTTGGGGTTGACCGGCGCCTTTACCTCTTGCCCGCCGCCGCGGAGCAAGGCGCCGGAAGTAGAGCCTTCGGAGACACCCTCCGGGAGATCCGCCATCTCGTCGGGGGCCAGGCTGGTGGCAACGGTGACCTGCCCTTTCAACAAACCGACCAGGACCATCTTATCTTTCTGAAGGGGAAAGGGAAGGGCCCTGCCGTCGTCGATGAGGTACAGGGTATTCATGTCGGTGGATAGGGTAATGCTGTTTACCATGGTATAGACTTTTAGGTCGTTGTACCTGACGGCCTCCGGCTGCAGGAGGTTGAGCCGGCGCAGAAGGGGAGCCAGGATGTTTTTAAAAAAAGACATAAGCTGGAGTTATGCACACGTTGGCATTCCCCTCAAAAGTAGCGATTCCGAGGTGGATTTCGGAGCATTGCGGCAGAAAAATCAGGAGGCCGTTTTCTTGCGCTTGCGGCGGGTCTTGAACATTTCGACGACCTCCTTCTCTTTGAGGAAGCCAAAGTCCTGGAAAGCCGTGGAGACGAACTTCTTGATGTCCTGATAATCTTTGCCGCGCTTGTCGGTATAGCGCTTGAGCAATTTGCGGACGTAGCGCAGGGAGAGTTCCTTGAGCTGCTGGTTGAACTGCTGGTTGGCAAAGATGGACATGTATACCGGGAAGAGCTTGGAGATCTCGAAGTATTCGGCATAATCTTCCACCTCCAGGTTGTCGATCAGGCGGGCGAAGTAGTTGTAGATCGTCTGCCGCACGCATTCGTTGATCGTCGACAGGCCTTCGTAACGGACGTAGAAGGCCTTGATGGCGTCCTGCGCTTCTTCATTCATATAGCCTTTGGCGTGGACGACGTCCATCAGGTCATAATAATCCGCCAGGTCGTCCTTGGCCGATCTGTCGATGACGCCGGACAGGCGCTGGTCGGCGCGGGGCGTCAGGTCTATATCCGAACGGTTGTGGAGTTCGAGGATGTACTCCAGATACTCCTCCACGAATTCCGGCATGCTGGCGCGCACCTCGTTGAAGTGCTTGGACAGCTCCTTATGGACGTCTTTTTCGAGGTCGAAATAGGCGGCGAACAGGACCATGACCTCCATGTGTTCGCGGTTGCCTTTAAACGCTTTGTTGCTTACGAAGGCGCGTAGCTCCGGGATGATATTGGTATTGTCAACATTGCGCTGTACGCGGTAGATGATGAAGTTCTTGAGCGGGGAGTACAGCACTTTCAGCTCGGAGAGCGTTTCCGGAAACTCCGCCGTATGGAAGTGGTCATTGACAAACTGCCGCTTATACCGCTCCAGGCCGGCCTTGCGTTCCTCGGGCAGGCGGTAGCGGTCCAGTTTCTGGCTTTGCAGGAAGTAGCGCACCCGCTTGTTGTCTATGCTGTTGATGAGGTTGGTCACCCAGATGTCGCTGCTCATAGCGAACCCCATCTGTATGGATTGCCCGATCCGTTTGCGCAGGATGTCGAAATTGGAAGAATAGCAGATGGCCAGCAGCACCGCCTTGAAGTGGTCCTGAGGGCGGGCGTATTTGTATTTGGCGTCCACTTCCCCGCGCAGGACGGAGTAGCCCAGTATCTTCGGCAGGTAAAGCCCTTCGAATTCCGGTTCCAGCAGGACATCTTCCAGAGAAATGAGCTGCAGCGGGTCTATTTCGGCCACCTCCTCGTACAGGGCGGCGATGCGCGGCTCGAAAAGCTCTTTGAGCTGCATATAGTGTTCTTCCTCTTCTTCTTCCAGGTATTGCTGCAGTTCTTCGGACTCCTGGATGTCATTGGCGATCTCTTCCAGTTTTTTGATGTATTTTCTATCGAGCTCCTGCATAAGTAGGCCTTTTTTAAAGGCAAACCTGATAGTGCAATTGAAGCACTACCAGGCCTGCGTATGAATAGAATTAATAGTATAGCCGTTGTGGCATCACAAATATACTCAAAAACGAAGCATATTGCAAAATGCCGGCGGCCGGTAAGAATTACTCTTCTTCTCCGGCGGCAGCTTCCGGGGCGGCCGCCTCTTCGGCAACTTCGGCAACGGGCTCCTCCCGGGGAGGCGGGGCGCCGGAAACCGCAGCGAGGAACTGCCGTTGTTCTTCAGCCGATTTCTCGAAGCGGGCGGCGATCTTGGCCTCCTTGGCCTCTACCCACTCCTGGTATTTCTTCTCGGCTTCTTCCACACTCATCGCTCCTTTATTCACGCCGCGCATGAGGTGTTTCTTATAATAAACGCCCTTGAAGCGCAAAATAGCGCGAACGGTATCGGTCGGCTGGGCGCCCTTAAGCAGCCAGTCGTAAGCCTTGTCGCGGTCGATATCGATCGTCGCCGGTTTCGTCATGGGGTTATAGGACCCCAACCGTTCTATGAACCTGCCGTCCCGCGGAGACCGCGCATCAGCCACCACAATGTGATAGAAAGGGCGCTTCTTGCGGCCTTTCCGCTGTAATCTGATCTTTACTGCCATGTTAAAATTATATCGGTGAAACCATACCCGCTTACCTTGAGTATCAAGCGGCGGGTTTTTAACGGCTGCAAAGATAGTCTTTTTGTATTTGCTTTTCAAACCTTTTTTCCGGAAGCCGCTCGAATTTGGCTTTAAGAATTTATCGTGGGGTATTTGGCCCGCCTCCTGTTTTTATCCGCAATTTTATTGTAAATTTAAAGGATAAGGCCTTATTTTTAGCTTCGTAATAGTAGCACTAGTATTCCCCTCAATTGTGGCCTCTACACCGCCAATCGCCGATCCGTTGTTTAGCCCCGCTCCTGTGGGCGGGCCCGAGCAATGATGTAAATGAACATTGCCGCTTTTTATTCATTACCCTATCAGAGCCCCCGGCGGCCCCCTCCCGCCGGCCTCAGCGCGGCGGAACACACTATACATACTATGCGCCAATTGTTACACCTGCTCAGTTTCTACCTGTTTTTCTGCCTCCCCCTCATGGGAGATCACCGGCACGATACGCGCCAGGCCAGAGCAGCGCCCGGCCCTCTGGCGGGAATACAGACCGACGACTCCTTCACCGTGGAAGAACTCGTACAGGACGTCTTCGTCACCGGCGCCTGCAACACCATCACCAACATACGGGCGATAGGCTCCGAGAAAGGGATCGGCTATTTTGAAAGCGGCGAGGCCAGCATCGGCATGAGCCGGGGCGTTATTATCGCCACTGGGCCGGTCGGAAATGCCGAAGGGCCCAATACCGCCACCGACAAAAGTGGAGACTTCATGGATGACAGCGGCGACCCCGACCTCAACCTCATGGCCACCGGTGATGTCAAGGATGCCGTCGGCATCGAGTTCGATTTTATGCCGCTCGACTCCATCGTCACTTTCAGCTACGTCTTCGCTTCGGAAGAGTACTGCGAATTCGTCGGCAGTATCTACAATGACGTCTTCGGCTTCTTTATCCGGGGGCCCGGCATCAACGGCGGCTTCTCCGGCAACGCCCGCAACGTGGCCCTCATCCCCGGCTCCAATGACTATGTGAGCATCAATTCGGTAAACTACCAGCAGAACTCGGCCTATTACGTGCGCAACGAGCTGATCGACGACGCCGTCCTCTGCGGCCTCGACCTCTACTATGACAACCACTACGGCGAAATCGAGTATGACGGCTTCACCCGGCGGCTGACCGCCGTCCTGCGCCTGCAGCCCTGCCAGACCTACCACATCCGCCTCGTAGTGGCCGACGTGGGCGACAACTTCTACGACTCTGCCGTTTTCCTCGCTGCCGAGAGCTTCAACCTCGGCGGGGAGGTCGAAATTTCCGCCGGGACGGGCATCACTCCTTCGAACCCTTCCCTGGAAGGGTGCCGGGACGCCTACTTCGTCTTTGAACGCGCGCCCGGCGCCAACAGGCAGTACCCCATGTCGGTCAACTATACCGTCTCCTCCCTGAGCGCCGCCCTGCCGGGCATCGACTTCGCGCCGCTGCCCGGCAGCGTAACCATCCCGGGCGGAGCGGCCTTCATCCAGGTTCCGGTAGACATCATCAACGACGGGCTGGCCGAATCGGTGGAGGACATCATTCTGGAACTGGATATCCCCTGCGCCTGCTATACCGATTCGGCCCGGATGTTCATCGCCGACAGCCCGCCTGTTGCCGTCCGGCTGGAGGACTTTGGCATCTGTGAAAATGGCGCGGCAGACATCAGCCCCGAGATAGAAGGCGGCTCCGAACCCTTTACCTATGTGTGGAATACCGGACAGGCCACCTCTTCCGTGACGGCTACTGCCGACGGGCCGCCCCTCTATGCCGTGACCGTCTACGACGCCTGCGGCAACAGCGCCGCCGACAGCGCCTCCTATTTCCTTACCGAACCTCCGGAAGCCTTACTCTCCGGGGAAGCCTCCATCTGCGAGGGCGACACGGCCTTTTTGCCGCTGGAACTCACCGGCGCCGCCCCCTGGAGCATTACCTACAGCCTCAATGGCGTGGCACAGCCGGAGATCAGGGATATTTTCACCCCCGCCTTCCGCCTGCCGGCCACCCGCGACGGCGCCTATACCCTGCTGAGCGTCCGCGACGGCGCCTGCGAAGGATACACCGGCGGCGAAGCCGTAGTGGAAGTGCGGCGGGTCAGCCTCGAAGTGGCCGGCACGGATGTGTCCTGCCATGGCGGCGCCGACGGCGGCCTCCAGGTGGAGATCACCGGCGGCGCCCCTCCCTTTACCTACTCCTGGCAGGAAGACATCGGGAACGGCCTCTCTCCTCAGGGGTTGGCGGCCGGCACGTACCACCTGGCCGTTACCGACAACTCCGGGTGCCGCAAAGAGGCGGCCTTCGAAGTCGGCAGCCCGCCGCCCCTGGAGGCGCTCATGCCCGACTGCGAGCGCCTCGCCGAAGGGCAGGTCGCGCTGTCGCCCTCCGGCGGAACCCCTCCGTACCTGTATTCACTGGACGGGGAGTCCTTCTTCGGGCCCTCCCTCTTTGACGGGCTGCGCGAAGGGCAACAGTATACGGTCACCGTTCAGGATGCCGCCGGCTGCCTCTTCACCCAGAACCTCATCATGCCGGCCCGCTACGAACAAATGATCACCCTGCCGACAACCCTGAATGCCAACCTGGGCAGGCGCATCCTCCTACAGCCCGAACTCCACATCCCCGATGCCCTCATCGGCGCCATCCGGTGGGCCCCGGCCGAAGGGCTGAGCTGCACCGATTGCCTGGAGCCAGAACTGCTCCCCCTGCAGGATGCGGCCTATACCCTCCGCGTGGTAGACATCTACGGGTGCTCGGCGGAAGCTTCCATACAGGTCAGCGTAAAAGACGATGCGGCCATCTTCGTGCCGACGGCATTCTCCCCCAACGGCGACCACATCAATGACCGCTTCAACGTCTACGCCAATACCTACCAGGTGGAACGGGTTGCCGCCTTCCGGGTATTCGACCGCTGGGGCGGCCTGCTCTTCGAAAAGGAAAACTTCCCGCCCAATGACGAATCCGCCGGCTGGGACGGCGTCTCCCGCGGCCAACCGCTCGGCCCCGGCGTGTATACTTATGTGGTGGAGGTGTTACTCGTCAACGGCAACAGGCAAATAGTGGGAGGGCATGTGGTGCTGATGCGGTGAGGGGGTTCCGGAAGGGCCCAAAAGGAATGATGGAATTTTACCCGGAAGAGCCTACGGCGAAGACGGGGAAGGAATGATGGGCCGCCTTCGCCTACTCCTCATCTTCCGGATCGAGGATGTTGATCGGCCGGTCTATGCTTTCCTGCAGGGAGATGAACGTTTCGGTGCGTTGAATGCCGGAGATCTTCTGTATCTTATCGTGTAGGACTTCCCTCAGGTGGTCGGTATCCCGGCAGATGATCTGGGCGAAAATGTTGTACCCGCCGGTGGTGTAGTGGGCCGCCACGATCTCGGGGATCTTTTCCAGTTCGAGGGCGACGTCGTCGTAGAGGGAACTTTTGTCGAGGTAGATGCCGAGGAATGCACAGATATCGTACCCCAGTTTATTGTAGTCGACCATGAGGTTATACCCTTTGACGACACCGGCTTCCTCCAGTTTTTTCATGCGAACGTGGATGGTCCCTCCCGATACATACAACTGCTTGGCAATGTCTGTATAGGCTTTCTTGGAATTCCGCATCAGAATGGAAAGGATCTGCCTGTCCAGTTTATCGATTTCTGTACCTTTCGACATAAACTAATCCTGTTGTTAATTCTTCAACAAACTCAGCCTTGCACTTTTCAATCATCAAACAAAAGTGTAATATCTTTATATTTTTTGATATTTTAACAATCCCTTCCCTGATTTTATTCCATTTTGGGAAATTGGGCCCGGAGCGGGGCTTCTGAAGGAGTATTTACAAAATATTGGTACATTTGCGGCAAGCCGCTTTAATCGTAACTGTTATGAAACTACCAAGCCTTCTCCGAAGTGCGCTCTTGCTGCCCATTGTGCTCCTCCTGCCCGCATGTGGCAGTGAACCGGAAAACCAGCGGGAACTCCTGCTGGGGCGATGGGAACTGGCCAATGCCACCCGCAATGGCGCCCCTACCGAATCCCTCTCCGAGTTGTACTTTGTTTTCAACGCAGACGGCAGCATGGACACCAACCTGCCCGTTCCCGGAATGGCAGGCCAGAACCAGTATAAACTGGACGGGAGCAACCTCTACCAGTACAATGAAGAATCGCCGGACGAATTGTCGTATTACATTGAAGAGGCCGGTGATTCCACCCTGGTGTTGAGCACAGAGATCCGCAGCGTCCACTTCCGCTTCAACCTCAGGAAGCAAACTGCTTCAGAACAAGAACAATGACCGTAATCGTAGCCTCTACCAACCCCGCCAAGATCCTGGCCGTGCGCCGGGCTTTCGAAGCAGCCTTTCTGGCTAGGGTAGAAACCCAGGGCGTGGCCGTAGACAGCGGGGTGGCCGAGCAGCCGCTGAGCGACGAAGAGACCTTCCGCGGCGCCCGCAACCGCGCCCGCAACGCCCGCCAGGCCCGCCCCGATGCCGACTACTGGGTGGGCATCGAAGGGGGGATCGAAGATACCGCCAAAGGGATGGACGCTTTCGGGTGGGCCTACGTCTGCGCTGCGGACAGAGAGAGCCAGGCCCGCAGCGCCACGTTCCCCCTGCCGCCGGCCGTCGTCCGCCGGATCAAAGCTGGGGATGAGCTGGGGCCCGTCATGGATGAACTGTTCAACCAAAAGGAAAGCAAAAAGCAGGGCGGCGCCGTAGGGCTGCTGACCAACGGACTGATCACCCGCGACGCCCTCTACGCCCAGCCCCTGATCATGGCGCTCATCCCCTTTCTGCAGCCCCGCCTCTGGAGCGG
>JAGFJE010000507.1 GCA_024103175.1 Phaeodactylibacter sp. | reverse complement strand
TCCTCAGCTGCGAGCGAGACGAGCTCCAACTCCCTACCCTGCCCACCGTCGGCCTGGAAAACCTCCACCTCGACGGCTTTGTCCTCCGGGCCAGCGTACAGGAAGGAAGCGGGGAATTCCGGATCGTGGAAAGAGGCTTTGTCCTTACTAAGGAGGCATTCGATCCGGAATCGGCCCGGGTGATGGGCATTTATCCGGAAACAGACCAGTATGTGCCTGCCAAAACGGTAGATGGAGCGGAATTCAGCGCTCCCATCGAGGAATTGGAGATCAACCACCAGGTTTATGCGGTGAAAGCCTATCTCTCCATCGTGTTTGAAGCGCAGAAAGACACCATTTACAGCCGGGAAACGGCTTACGGGCAAACAGAAGGAATCCGCATTACCGGCCGGGCCGTCGAGCAGAACGCCACGCTCACCCTAAGCCTCTCCATTCTGGGCCTGGGGCCGGGAGAAAGCCTTTCGGACCATGGGATCATCTGGATTGATAATGGAGAGGAGCCGCTACCGGCCCTGCCGGAACCTGAGCTGGGCAATACGGCAAACACTGTCAGCCTGGGCGAATTGCACAAAGACAGCGTGGGCATCACCATCCGGCCGGACCTCCCAAAAGGGGTTTACCTCTACCTGCGCCCCTACGCCGTCTTTAAAGGGCAGCCCGTCTACGGCGCCGTCCGGGAAGCCTATCTGGGTAATTTCTGGAAAATACTGGGCCCGGAGGAATACAGCGAGGGCCCCGGGCTCCTGGCCTACGCTACCGCCTTCGAACTGGAGGGCAAAGGGTATGTGGTTACCGGCAAAAAATACCTCACGCCGATAAATTTCAATGTCTTTGCTCCTTCGCGGCAGTGCTGGCAATTCGACCCGGAAGACAACAGCTGGGCGAAGATGCCGGACTTGCCGGAGGAAGCGCCGGCGCGTTGTTACGCCACCAGTTTTGTGATCGGCGACAAGGCTTATGTCGGCGGCGGATGGGATGGGAGGGAAAACGTTTACAAAGATTTCTACGAATTCTCTCCCCCGCCCAATGCCGGCTGGCGGCGGGTGGGCGATATGGTTTCTCCCATATACGCCCCCGCTTCTTTTGTTATTGACGGCAAGGGCTATATCGCCACGGGCCGGCGATGTGAAGACGGAGTAGAATCTGAAGACTGCTTTTTCACCGGCAGGTTATATCAGTTTGGCCCTGAAAATGGCCAGTGGGTAAGATTGTTCGATGAAGGGATTGGTGACGATTACCTCGTTTTCCTCCCCGTTACCTTCGTTCATCATTCAACGGCTTTCCTGGGCACTGGAATTTTTGGTTCGTTTCATAAAGACTTTCATTCTTTTTCCCCTGATGGTGGTTGGATACACAATATAGCAGATCTGCCGGGGCCGGGGCGCTGGGCGGCCTTCAGTTTCAGTATAGATAGAAAATACTACGTGGGCGGAGGCGCTCATTACTGCCAGGAGAATTATGAAAGCTGGGATAATTGCGGCGGCTTTCTGGACGTATGGCGTTTCGACCCCGATAGCGAAGGCCCCTCCTGGGAGCAGGTAGCGGACGTCAATGATATCGGGTTCTTTGCCGGCGCCACATTCAGCATAGGCGGGAAGGGCTACGTCTATGGAGGGCTGGAGACTACCGGAAAGATAAGCGCTCTGAATACATTGAGAATATACACACCGGACAAATAAATTAACCCGATCAAACCAATGGTCATGAAAACGTTATTCAAGTCTATTTTGCTCATTTCCCTTTTATTATCCTGCCAGAAAGACAATTATGAAGAAGTGCATCTGCCGGTATTGGCGATGAATGTTCCCGAGATCATGCAGCTGGATTCGGTGCGGCTAAGCGCCCGGATTCTGAATGAAGGGTTCTCGGAGCTGATGATCGCAAAACGGGGTTTTGTGCTGGCAGCAGAAGGATTCCAGCAGGATTGGGCCCCAAAACATACTGACAAAAGCTGGGAGATCGGGGCTGACTATATTGATGGGCCCAGCTTTTCGGCTGACATCAGCAATTTACCGATCCGGAC
>JAGFJE010000506.1 GCA_024103175.1 Phaeodactylibacter sp. | reverse complement strand
TTTTTCCTGTTCTTTCAGCGCCTTCTCCTGTTTCTTCATGGCTTTTTCCTGCTCTTTCATAGCCTTTTCCTGTTCCTTCTGTTGTTTGGCCAGCTTTTTCTCCTGTTTCCGCAGTTGTTTTTGCTGCTTGGCCAATTCTTTTTCCTGCTTTTGCAGTTGTTTTTGTTGCTTGGCCAGTTCCTTTTCCTGCTTTTGCATGGCTTCCTGTTCCGTCTTTTCTTTTTCTTTTACCTCCTGGGCCTGAACATTGAGGGAAAAGAGGGGCAGGCTAAAAAGGATGGCCAGTACGATCAGCTTTTTCATGGCTTTGTGGTTTGGTTTTCAGGTATAAATTAGCCTTACTCTCCGGATCAGGCAATGAGGACGGACATCTATGGCAGATTTTAAGTAAACATTAACAGTAACTATTTAGCCTTGATGCCTTTGCCACGAAGGCACCAAGACACCAAGATCACACCAAGGCTTTGTGCAATCTTAGTGTCCGTCTGTTCAGCCGGATAAATTTTTGTGTCTTCGTGGCGAAAAAGCGAAGGGGCTGCTAAATAGTTGCCATTAACAACTAAAAGAATCTGGACAGTAGTTCTTTTGTGGCTTCCGATTTCATCTGCTCATATTGTTTTTTCTGCCGCTCGTCCAGGAGGGGAAGCAACTCCTGCTCTTTTTCTTTATTGATGTTGCGGATGCGGAAGTAGGCCTGAACCTTGTTCAGGTCGGCATCGATCACCTCCTTCTGTATACGGCGGGCGTACTTCAGGTTTAGGGCGTGAATGGCGCCGGCCTGGGTATCGCTCAGGGAAAGGCCTTCCCGCATTCGGCTCGTCATTTTGGCGGCTCGCTCTTCGGGAGTCCCGTATTCGGATTGGGCCTGAACAGAGAGTGGGTTTATGCAAAGCCAGAAAAAGGCCAGGGGCATGATCAGGTGTTTCACGACATTGGTTTTTGTGGAATTCAGGATTTTGGATGAACGAAAAGCAAGGTGGCCAGGTGGCAAATCAAAAATCATATATCAAACATTACCCGTCAACAATCTTCCTTTCCTTTATCCGGTCGAACGTTTTCCTGTACTCCGGGTGGTTGGTGCCCATCCAGGTGTCCCAAAGATTGAAATACAAGCCGTAATTGCAGCCCGAACGCAGGTGGTGCATATTGTGGTGAGTAGAAGTATTGAACCAACGGAATACTGGATGGCGCACGAACCCCCTCGGGAAAAGCTCGTAGCCCAGGTGCCCGATCACATTCCACATCAAGGACCATGTAGCAAACAAGAGCAACACGAGAGGATGAAAAGGAATGAGGAAAGCAATGATAGGGACGATCGCTATTTCCACAAAAGCTTCCAGCGGATGAAAAGACAAGGACGCCCAGGGCGTCGGGTTGTGCGAAAGGTGGTGCACCCGGTGGAAAATGCGGAACAGTTTCGGGTGGTGCATCAGGCGGTGGATCCAGTAAAAATAGGTGTCGTGCAGAAATACCAGCAGCAGGAAGGAGAACGGCAGATAGCTCCACCCGTATGGGCTGATGCCGGTATAGATGCGGGTGTAACCGGCTTCGCGCAGGAAGTAGAGCCCCACGCCCATCAGGGAAAAGATCAGGGCCGTATAGGCGGAGTGCCGAACCTCAACGAGTATATGGCTTATCCGGGGATATTTCTCCTGTATCCGCACACTGGAAAATGCCTTCTTTTTAATAATGTAGAAAAAGGTGAAGGCTAAACCGGCAAACAGGGCATAGCGCAGGAATATGGCGCCGGCGGCGATCAGCCAGCCGGTGAGTAATCCGAATTCTTCAATGAGAAAGTGCATGGTTGGCCTGGTTTTACTGAGACATTAAATTGTACTATCGGCTTTTCGTTTTCAAAACATACGATGTACGGGAGGGGAATAGGTTTGTTGGCCAGAAGGCCGTACACCAAAATGTTCCCCGATTGCCCGTACATCGTACACCGTTAGTACAGATTCACAGTGTAAGAATTGCCATTGATGATAATGGTAGCAGTTCCGTTTCCATTAAAAACAATATCTCCTTCAAACGTCTGTTCGTTGCTCTCCGGGCCGGTAACAGTTAGGGTAAAGCCGGCGATGCCGCTCTGTATGCGCCGTGTCCCCTTGTCGATGTTGAGGTTGTCCACTTCGATCAGCAAGGAAGAGGCGAAGCTGTACTGGTTGCGTACTTTCGACTGCTGGGCGCCCTCGCGGGTGTAAGTTCCGTCGAGCACATAATTGGGCCCCTGGATCAGGTTGGAGATGGCCCAGTTGCTGCCGGCGTTGTCGCCGGAGATCATGCGGGCGGTTTCGTAATTGCCGGTTGCCGTGCGCTGGTAGTCGATGGCCACGGGAATATCGAGCGCATTGCAGCTCACCTGCCAGGCCCAGCTGATCGTATAGCTGGCCGTCAGGTTGGCGTTGTCGACAGCGCGCGTCAGGGTAGAGTCGAAAGGTTCGCCGCAGGGGTTGCCGCCGTCTTTTTCGGCGTATTCGTCGGCGAGGTAAAGGGCGTCTTCAATCTCTGCGCCCAGGCCCTGGGTGCGGGCGGTGACGGCTCCTTCGACAACCGCCGCGGCTTCCTCTTCCGATATTGTGGCGTCAGGGGTGGGGTTGTCTTCCCTGTTTTTATTACAGGCCGAAAGGCTCATTCCCAGAAAAAGAACAAAGGCCAGCGTGAAAAAACGGTTCGGGGTGTTCATCATGAATGCATAAGTCTTCATGGTTTCAGTTGTTTTGATTGTTGTGAAAAATGATTGACAGGGACAAAAGTGCAGGAGGATGGGAAAGCGGCGAAATTTTTTCAACCAATGGGGGCGAGGTTTCAATGAGTGGGGGGTTGGTTGATTTGGTTGATTAGGTTGATTAGGTTGATTAGGTTGATTAGGTTGATTAGGTTGGCCGGCCTGCGGCCTGTCGGGGCGGAGCAGCCTCAACCATTCATAGGCCACAGCCGGCCATTGGTTGAAGAGATTGCCGGAAATCCGGCATTAATCGTAGTTTTACCCGCATGGTATTTCGAGGAATAAAAGACAACCGGAGCCTGAAGCTGTGGATACACATAGGTATCTGGCTTTGCTTCATCATGGTGTACGCCATTATTTTCGGGCGGGTTCTGTCGGTGGAACTCAGCCTGCTTCGCGGCCTTGTCAACGTCCTGCCGATGATGCTGATCTTTTACGCCAACCTGCACCTGGTCAATCGTTATCTGGAAAGGCGCCGTTATCTGCCTTTCTTCCTGGCCAACCTTTTCCTGTTGGCGGTTACGGTGGCCCTGCGGGTGCGCCTCAACCTGATGTTTCCGGACGTCAGCCGGGAGCTGTTCCTGGCCAGTGAGCAGACGAGCTGGAGAGCCGGCGCACTGGCGACCAACATCGCCATACTGGTGGTGAGCACTTTTTACCAGATTCTGGAGAACCGCTATGAGAACGAGCAGCGCAACCTGGCTACTATCCGGGATCAGCAGGAAGCGCAGCTCCAGTTCCTGCGGGCTCAGATCAACCCCCACTTTCTTTTCAACACCCTGAACAACATCTATTCCCTGGCAGTGGCCAGGTCGGACAAGACTCCGGAAATGGTCCTGCGCCTGTCCAACCTGCTTCGCTATGTAGTATACGACGGCCGGGCCGCGCAGGTGGAGCTGGCGCGCGAGGTAGGGCAGATCCGGGAATACATCGAGCTGTTCCAGATGCGCAGTGAGTTTCCGCTGGACATCACTTTCGAACAACAAGGCGGCATCGAAGCGGTGAAAGTGGAGCCCATGATCCTCATCCCTTTGGTGGAGAACTGTTTCAAACACTGCGATTTCGATACCAATGAAGAGGCTTTTGTACGGATCAGCCTGGCCGTAAAGGACGATTGGCTATTCTTCCATACGATCAACAGCCGGGATGAAGGGCAATACCAGAAGGACAAGGTGGGAGGGGTTGGCCTCGATAACATCCGAAGAAGGCTGCGGCTGAAACATGACGGCAGGCACCGCCTGGAAACCGATCAGAGCCCCGGCCGCTTTGAAGTCCATCTCGAATTGCCGCTTAATTTGCCGGAAATCGTTAAAAACGCAACCTGATGAATACGATCAAGACTTTGCTGGTGGACGATGAATACCTGGCCCTCAACCTGTTGGAAGAGTTCATCAAAAAAGTGCCCGAACTGGAAGTGGTGGCCAAAGTCAAATCGCCCATAAAAGCGTTGGAGATACTGAATCAACAGCCGGCCCACCTGATGTTCCTCGATATTCAGATGCCCACCCTGAGCGGCAACAACCTCCTGCGCACGCTGAAGAACCCTCCGCTAACCATTTTCACTACCGCCTATTCAGATTACGCCGTGGAGGCTTTCGGGCTCAATGCCGTGGACTACCTGCTCAAGCCTTTTTCTTTCGAGCGTTTTCTGCAGGCCGTCAACAAGGCAAAGGAACAGCTGAAATATCTGGACAGGGCAGGGGAGGGGGGGCAACTGGTGCTTCCCCGGCATAGCCGAGATTTTTTTTCTATTAAGGTAGACGGCAAAGTGGTGAAAGTACATTTTGATGACATCCTTTTCATCGAGGGCCTGAAGGAATACGTCCGCTTCATCTGCAGGGACGCCCGCCACGTCACCCTTGAAAGCCTGAAGAACCTGGAAGAACTGCTGCCCGCCGACAACTTCCTGCGCGTACACAAGTCCTATATCGTCGCTAAAGACAAGGTGCGATCGCTCAATGGAAATATGCTGGAGGTCGGAGAATATAAGATCCCGATCAGCCGAAGTAAACGGGAGGAGGTGGTGCAGGCGGTCTTTTTTGAGTGAGATTCCGTTGGGGAGCTTTTGTATAAAAGTGTAAAAGTGGAAGGGTGTAAATGAGGGGCGCAACCTTGGCGCACCTTTACACCTTCATACACTTACACTTTTACACCTACCTCAATGCCCCCCAAACTCCTTCTCCCCCGCCTCCACGGCCATTTCCAGGTGGTTCTCCGCCGGCGGCGCCGGGCAGTTATAGCCGTCGCTGTAGGCGCAGTAGGGGTTGTAGGCCTTGTTGAAGTCGAGCGCCACCTGGCCGTTCTCTATATCGCTCATGCGAATATCCATATAGCGGCCGCCGCCGTAGGTGGAATCCCCGTTGGTAAGGTCTTTGAAGGGAATAAAAAGATAATCCCGGTACATGGGCAACTGCCGCAGCTTCAGGCTCTGGTAAATGGCGATTTCAACCGTTTGCCCCTGGAGTGGGCAAGTGGCCGTGCCATACTGTACGTAGGGCTTGGTGATGCCGCTGTAGGTGGCCATGTCGAAGGGCTCCGCCTCAGGCGTGCGCTCGAAGGTGCAAGCGGCCCGGTAGCTCTCATCTGGCGGGAAAAAGCGGAGCTTCTTCACGCCTTTCTTATCCAGAGGCGAACGCTCTTTTTCAAGAAATTCCTCCTTGTATTGCTTGCGGTGCTCCTTAATCTCTTTAGCATAGCTTCGCCCGCCCTGAGCATTCAACAGGACGGCCGGAACCAGGAAAAACAGCATTATGGCAAGTCGTGGAACCATGATCGTCAAGGGTTTGAACGGAACGCCATGCTTTCGGCCCCAGGAGGGAATTTTCATTTCCGCCCCGGCCCACTTCCCAGCCCCGGCGGAAATGAAAATTCCCGACTAGTCGGCAACGATGGCGAGTTTGAAGTCGGGGCTTACTTCCAGGTCATAAATATTGCGGATCTCGTAGAAGCGCAGGTCGGCGGCCTCTTTCCAGGTATCGTCCAGTATCTTATTGTATTTATACAGCTTACTGCCTTTGCCCATCAGCATGGTGCCGTCGGGCAGTACGGCGAAGTGCTCGGCGCCGGGCAGGGTTTCGATCAGGGTGCGGGCCGGTTCCTTGCGGCGATAGAGGTTTTTCTCCATGATCTTCCAGTCCTCGTAGCGGCTTTTCTGCACGAAGGCCAGGTTGCCGTTGGGCAGGCGGGTAAAGCAATGGCCGACGTTGGTGGCGATGGTCGTGATCTGGTCATTGGTCGTGTTGACGATGGAGAGGGTGCTCGGTTCTTCCTCTTTATATACGACGATCTCCTGGCTGTTGAGCCAGAAGTAGGCTTTGATCCCGGTCAGGTACTTGAAAACCGGCTTTCCGTCCACCAACTGGTTGATGGGGAATTGCCACAGGCGGTAGGTGCTGTCCCGCCCCTGCCGTTCCAGGCGGATAGCGGAAAAGGTGTAGTATTCCGGCATTCGCTCCGGGAAGAACTCGTCTTCCGGCGTTTCCGTCACCCGTTGTTTGGCATTTTTCTCCAGGTCGAGCCGGAAGAGGTCCGCCTGGGTATCGCCCGGCCGTTTTACCGAAATGTACAGCTCGGTATTGCTGAAGAAAGAAGGGTCTCCGTTGTATCCGTTGCGGTTGAATTCCGTAAGGAAGCGCGGGGTATGGAAGGCCAGCTTGCCGTCATCGCCCTGCTTGACATTGAACAGATAGATGTTGGTCCGGGGCAACTGGGCCAGGGCGCTCAGGCTGAAGCTCAGAGCCAGCAGGCAGAAAAGGATCTTTTTGGGCATCATAGTTTTGCTTTATTAAAATCGGCTTAAAGTTAGTTACTCGTACTGGCATCACCAAGGATGGGGGCCAAAAGGCTTTTCGAAAGCTGGCATCCTGCTGACAAAAAGCCGGTGGGATTTCCATTATCTTTTGGGTATATTTCCACCCAAAAAAAACGATGAGGCTTCCTTTATTATTGGTTCTCTCTTTCTTCGCCCTTGCTCTTTCTGCCCAGCCCAACCTTGAGCTTGAAGTTTTTGCTTCCGGTTTCAGTTCCCCGGTAGATATTGCCCATGCCGGAGACAGCCGCCTGTTTATTGTGGAAAAGGCCGGGCGCATCCGCATTATCGACGGCAGTGGCAATACCCTGCCACAGCCCTTTCTGGATATTGGCCCCCGCGTCAACTCCCAGGCCAGCGAACGGGGCCTGCTGGGCCTGGCCTTTCATCCGGATTATGCCGACAATGGCTTTTTCTTCGTCAATTATACCAACAACAGCGGTGACACGCGCATCTCCCGTTTCAGCGTGTCTGCCGGCAATCCGGATCAGGCGGACCCCAACAGCGAACTCGTCCTCCTCGAGGTGGATCAGCCCTTCAACAACCACAATGCCGGCGACCTCAATTTTGGCCCCGACGGTTACCTCTATTTCGGCCTGGGCGACGGCGGCGCGGCCGATGACCCCGGCAACCGGGCGCAGAACCGGCAGACGCTCCTGGGCAAGATGCTGCGCATCGACGTAGACAATGGAGATCCGTACAGCATACCGGAAGACAACCCTTTTGCCGATGACGATTTCACCCTCGATGAGATCTGGGCCATTGGCCTGCGCAACCCCTGGCGCTTCAGCTTCGACCGCCTGACGGGGGGCATGTGGATCGCCGATGTCGGGCAGAACCGCTGGGAAGAGGTCAACTATCAGGCGCCGGGGAGTGGCGGGGGGCAGAACTACGGCTGGCGTTGCTACGAAGGCCCCGACGCGTTCAACCTGGGAGGCTGCCTGCCGCAGAGTGAATATACTTTCCCGGTCCAGAGCTATTCCAATACCAGTAGTGTCGGCTGTTCGATTACCGGGGGGTTCGTCTACCGGGGCTCTCAGTATCCGGATATGTACAGCTATTACATTTACGCCGACTACTGCTCGGGCCGGTTCTGGGCGCTGGCTCCGGACGGGCAGGGTGGATGGGAAAACACCGAGGTGGCCAACCTCGACAACATCGAATTTGTAACCTTCGGAGAGGACAGCCAGGGGGAGCTGTACGTGGCGGCGATCGGCGACGGCATTATTTATCGCCTGACGGCGCCCTGTAATTCTCCGGCAGCGCCTGCCATCAGTGGGGATGAGGCCGTCTGTGGGCCTGATGAACCCGCTGTCCTGGCCGCTGCCGCCGCGCCGGCGGGTTATTCTTACGCCTGGTACCGGGACGGCATTCTGGTGGCTTTGGGCGCGCAGCAAAATTACGAAGCAACCGAAGGCGGGATGTATACGGTTGCCTTTTGGGCCAATGGCCCGGAAGGGTGCAATTCCCTTCCTTCCGCCGGTTTTGAGGTGGTGGGCGCCGATTTCCCCGATATGCTGATCATGGTGAACGGAAATGGGCTTTCGGCGCCCCCCGGGTTTTCCGCCTATCAGTGGTTTTTGGACGGGCAACCCATCGATGGCGCTACGGCCAGCGCCTATACCGCTACCGAAAACGGGGCCTACACCGTACAAATAACGGATGCCAATGGATGTACCCGGGTTTCCGAATCTGTCATGCTGGTGGTAAATGCCATTGAGGAAGTGGGTATTGAAAAGCTGTTACTGGCCCCCAACCCATTCCGGGAGGGGTTTCGGGCCGAACTCTCCGTGCTTATACCTGGCGAATGGCACATCTGGCTGGCAACGGTTGACGGGACGGTGGCATTCCGGAAAAAAGTTTCGGTGGAAGGCAGCTGGAGCGACTGGATCGATACAGCCGGCCTGCCGGCGGGCAACTATTTGCTGGGAATAGAAAGAGACGGGCAGAAGGTGGTGCAGCGGATGGTGAAATTGTAAGCCGGCCCCGGAGCCGAAGGCCTTACAGGGGCAATTCTCTGAAGTGAAGCGTAAATTGAAGTAGGTTTTGGCCCTTATAAAGAGGGGTAGCAAGGAAGTAGGTAATTTGTTGGACGGCCTTCTGGCAATTGAGCCCAATAGCCTTCCGGACAGGCGCTCATATTTCTCTTACCCTGGCTTTGTCGAGCAGGGTATTCAGCGTTTCCGCTTCCTCTTCCGTGAGGTTGCTCAGGATATCGTCCAGCCCCGGATTGATCGCCTTCAGGCTTGCCAGGAGTTTCTCTCCCTCCGGGCTGATGCTTATATCCACCAGGCGTTTGTCGTGATTACAGGCTTTGCGCAGTACGAGCCCTTTTTGGTGCAGGCGGTCCACCATGCGGGAGGTATCCGCCATTTTATCGAGCAACCTTTCCCTGATCACGGAAGTACTAATGGGTTTTCCGGCTCCTTTGAGCACCCGCAGGACGTTGTACTGCTGCATGGTAATACCGAAGGGCTTGAGTTCGCTTTTGATCTGTTCCTCTATCCAGTTATTGGTATAGAGGATGTTGACGATCGCTTTGTGCCAGGCATTGCGGAAGGGTTTGGTTTGCTGTATGGCTTCCTCGATTCTCATTTAAATGGGCTTTGAAAGTTCAGGTAAATATAAAGTTTAAACACTAAAACAGGGCAAGTAGTTATCACCTAAATTGATACGCTTTATGGCGCAGCTTTGTTTTTGCCTGGTTTCTTATTTCTTCTCGTGAGGAGCAGAAAGAGCGGGGCTGCCTCAATGGCCGGGTGCAACCATATCAAATTCGGGTTTCCAAGTGGTTAAATAAATCAAATTTGGTAATTTACGGGCAGGAGGTGGAAAGGGAAGCGTGTATCGGCCATTCACTAACCCTGTCCAGGTATTCCAGCCTCTCAGAGAAACCAACTACCTCACTATATGAACACCCTTGACTACGTAATTGTCATTGCCTATGCCGCTGGCTTTTTGGGCCTCGGCTATATATTTAAAGACCAGAAAGACGGGAAGGATTACTTCCTGGGCGGCAAGAGTTTCGGCTGGCTGCCGCTTGGGTTGTCGGTCATGGCCACACAGTTGTCCGCCATCAGTTTTATTTCGGCTCCTGCCTTTGTCGGTATCCGCGAAGGAGGAGGGCTGGAATGGCTGAGCTACGAGCTGGCCGTCCCCCTGGCCATGATATTCCTGATGGCCATTCTGTTCCCTCCCTTGTATAACTCCGGAGTGGTCAGTATTTACGAGTACTTGGAGCGTCGCTTCAGCGCCTCGAGCCGCCTTTTGCTCAGCTTTGTCTTTCTGGTGAGCCGGGCCTTCGCCACCGGCGTTATGATCTATGCCGTTTCGATCATTCTGGAAAGCGTTTTGGACATTTCCTTTTTCAGTACCCTGGCTCTGATCGGCGTCATCACCCTGATCTACTCCCTGCAGGGAGGAATGAAGGCTGTGGTGTACGGCGACATGATACAAATGATCATCCTTTTCATTGGTATCATTGCCTGCATGGTTTTCGGCCTTATCGAAGTGGGCGGGTGGGACACTTTCCTGGCCAACCTGGACCGTAGCCGCCTCGAGGCCGTCGATTTCTCTTCCCTGGGCATCAACAAAGGGGAGGAATTCGGCTTCTGGCCTATGGTCATCGGTGGGTTATTCCTCTATGTATCTTACTACGGAACCGACCAGTCGCAGGCTCAGCGCATGTTGTCGGCCCGCGACCTGGCTACGGTGCGCAAGACACTTTTGTTTAATGGGGTGATCCGCTTTCCCCTGACCTTTGCCTACTGCTTTATGGGCCTGATCATCGGCACCATGGCCCTGATCACTCCCGAATTCCGGGCGGAGGTGCCGGCCGATAAGCCCGACATGATGATCCCCGTATTTATCCGCGACTACCTGCCTCACGGTATGATCGGGCTGTTGATCGTGGCCATCCTGTCGGCCGCCATGTCTTCCCTCAGTTCGGCCATCAACTCCCTCTCGGCAGTCACAATGGAGGATTTCATCAGCCGTGGCCGGCAGATCCCGGCGGAGCGGTATATGGTATACAGCCGGTTCACCGCTTTGTTCTGGGGGCTGGTGTGCATTTTCCTGGCCATCTATGCCGGCAACATCGCCGATACGGTCATCGAAGCGATCAACAAAGTAGGCTCCGTTTTCTTCGGGCCTATACTGGCGACCTTCCTTCTGGCGATCATGACTAAAAGGACGCACGCCCTCGGAGCAAATATCGGCCTGGCCGTCGGCGTCCTGGTAAATATTTTCCTGTGGCTGGCAGTGGAAGAGATCTTCTGGTTCTGGTGGAATTTCATCGGTGCGGCCATTACCCTGTCTTTAGGCTTCGGCCTGAGCCTGGCGCTGCCCGGGAAGCCGAAGGAGGTGGCGCTGGATTTTACCGTCGACCCGCGTTGGCTGCTCACCCGGGAAGCCAAAATTCTGATGGCCTTCTTTGTTGTGATCGTGTTGTTCAGCATGTACTTCAAGTATCTGATCTGAACAAGCGGAAACTACCGCCGACTGCAAAACTTTTTGCAACCCAGCCAACAAAGGGATGTGCCTGTGATGCATTTGTCAGCAGTATAGTTTTATTTATTGTCAGGTTCAGATCTGTATCCTCGCCAGCCACCAGATTTCTTAACCAACAATAGAGCTATATGAAGTCAATTAAACTACTGCTATCCGTTACTTTCGCCCTTCTACTTTCCTCTGCTCTCTGGGCTCAGGGAAGCCGGCCGGCAAAATTTCAAAAACGCGTATCGGAAATGCGAAGCATCTGGGATACGGAAACCCATAGGGCCGACATTCCCACTGTCGGACAACCCCTGCAGGGGCTGGCGCCACAAGGAAATACACAAATCACGTTCCGGGAAGGCCCTGCCTTTTCCGTGCCGCTGGGGTCATCCTATAACATCTACTCCGTTCTTACCGAGGGGCAGAATTCGGTAACCTACAATCCGGATATCAATTCCATCGTGTTCTGTCACCGCCAGAATTACCCCCATCCCGGAGGCAGCGGCATCATCAGTT
>JAGFJE010000505.1 GCA_024103175.1 Phaeodactylibacter sp. | reverse complement strand
GCAGCATCCGGTTGATGGCTTTCAGCACGTCCTCGAGCTGGCGGGAAAAGGGCTGGTCAAAGGAGTAGCAGGTGATCTCTCTGCCTTTGTAGGCGATTCGGATCTGGGTCTTCAATTTCGTACGGGTATCCCGGGAGATCATTTCGCAGCCGAACTCCCTGTCCATTACCCGATTGCGCTCTATGACGTTCTTGAGCCGCTGAAGGCTCGCTTTATTTTTTTGTAGAAAACCACCGTTCGGCTGAGCGTTCGACTGAGCTCACGCCGAAGCCTGCTTAGCTGGTGGTTATGTTCAGTAGGCTATGCCGTTAAATTATTTTGTTTTAATTTGTTTCAATAATAAACAATTTGTATTTTTCGGTTGATGCAAATACAAAAGGTATATAAGTATAAATTGTGCCCCAATGCTACCCAAAAGGGCATTTTCCGGCGCTGGCTGGGCGCCTGCCGTTTTGTATACAACCTTTGCCTGGAACACCGCATCTGCCATTGGCAAAGTGCCGGGAATAACCTTACCGAGTACAGCCAGAACAGAGAGCTCACTCTGGCAAAAAAGGAGCCTGGGTTCGAATGGCTAAGTGAACCCCATTCCCAGGTGTTGCAGGATGTGGTGCGCCGGGTGCGGCTGTCGTTCGATAACTTTTTCAGGGGCGCGGGCTTTCCCCAATGGGCCAGTAAGCACTCCTGGCATTCCTTTCGTTTTCCCCAGGCCCATAACGGAAGCATCCGCATCGAAGGCAACCGGCTGAAGTTGCCGAAGATAGGCTGGGTGAAATTCTACTGCCACCGGCCCTGCGAGGGGCGCATCAAACAAGTAACCATTAAGAAGCAAGCACAAGCTTACTTCGCCTGCATATTAGTGGAGCAATGCCATGAACCGATACCGGCGAGCGAGAGCCAAGCCGTAGGTATTGACCTGGGTATTGCCCGCCTGGCAACGCTTTCCACCGGAGAATGGTATGCCAACCCGGAGCTCTTCCAGCGTTTCGGCCCTGAAGTGAAACGGCTTCAGCGCAAGCTGTCGCGCCAGGAATACCAGTCCAACGGCTGGAAGAAAACGAAACGGCGGCTTTCACAGCTGTATGCAAAGATAAAACGCTGCCGCCGGGATTATCTTCACAAGGCCTCAACGGCCATTGTGCGGAGGTACTCCGCAATTGTCGTTGAGAACCTTCAGCTGCGGAATATGTCCCGAAGCGCCAGAGGCACAGTTTCCCAACCGGGAAAGGGAGTGCGCCGCAAATCGGGGCTGAACCGTTCCCTGCGGGATGTAGGCCTGGGGCAGTTCCTGGACATGCTGGAATACAAATGCCGCTGGCACGGCCGGAGCTTCAAACGGGTAGATCCGAGGTACACCAGCCAAAAGTGTTCCAGTTGCGGCCATACCTGCCCGGAGAACCGGCTGACACAGTCCGAATTCCGCTGTGTGGATTGCGGCCAGGCGGGCCATGCAGATGTCAATGCTTCAAAGAACATCAGAGATCTGGGACGGATCTCAGGTAGCCAATATGAGCAGAGCCCCCGGGCTTTGCCCGTATCTGCCTAGAAGCCACCGTCTTTGACGGTGGTAGTTCACTCACGGTATGTTCCAGGGAGATCTAGGCTTCCGGGTCGTCAAAAGCTTCAGCGACGAGGGTAAGGCGCTGGCCGAAAATCTGGTAAACCCGCAATTCCCGCTGGGTAAAATCATCGTGAAACCATGATTGGCGGATCTCTATTTTGAGTCCCGGCTCTTCATTTTCCTGGGCATGGGCAAGGGGGGCGCAGAAAAAAGCAATGGCCAGGATCAGGCCGGAATATATTTTAAGGTTGAGCATATGGGGTGTTATCGGTCAAAAAAAAGTGAACAGGCTCCGAAGTTTGAACGGTTGCGTGGCCTGCCAGGTTCGTTTTGTTCCGAACTTGAGCGGCGATCCTCCGGGCCGCACGCCAAAGCGCTTAAACAGGAAAAA
>JAGFJE010000500.1 GCA_024103175.1 Phaeodactylibacter sp. | reverse complement strand
GTTATTTTCCCGCCAGACAAGGCGCGAGGAAGAAGCATAGCCGGAGCTACGTGACTGACGAGCAACGCCGTATGGTGGGAAAAGAGCCCGCGATATTACCCCGCTATTTAGTGCCCGAGGCACTAGTGATCAAGCCAACAACTCGTGAGTACCAAAGAACAGCCATCCAACAAGCCTTTTTTTACCCGCGAATCCGGAGGCGCCTTCATCCTTCTGGTTCTCATGGCGGCCTTACTGGTACTCCGTTTCCCCGATTTTTTCCAGTCCCCCAACAGCCGGGTCATCGAGCCCTATGGCGATGGCTACAAGGTGTACGCCGTAATGGAATACCATGCCCGTTACGACACTTCCTGCACGCATTTTCAGGGAATGAACTATCCCTACGGGGAGCATGTGGTCCCGGCCGACGCCCAGCCCCTGATCTCCAATACCATCAAGTTCATCAGCGCTCATTTTGTGGACATCACAGGGTATACCCGGGCCATTCTGCATTTCAGCCTGTTGCTCTCCATTATGTTGTGCGCCTTTTTCCTGTTTCGCCTCTTATACCGGCTGGAGAGCCCGGTGTGGTGGGCGGTGGCGGTAGCCGTTGGCGTAACTTTTTTGTCGCCTCAGCTGCACCGCATGGTTTCTCACTACGGCCTTTCCCACACTTCGGCCTTGGCCATCGTGTTGTACCTGCTGCTCCGCCTGGATGAAAGCAAGAGCTGGCGGATGAGCGCCTGGATCGGCCTTACGGTATTTTGTTTTTCCCTGCTTCATTTTTACTTTTTCGCCATATTGTCCTTTTTTATTTCCTTTTATTTTCTGGCCAGTTTCCTGCGCCGCCCCCGCTGGCAGAAGATACCGCGTTATGCCTTTCACTACAGCATACAGGTGCTTTTGCCGCTGGCCTTCTTTTATTTCTGGATGTATTATGGCGACACTACGGAGGGGCGCACGGCCCAACCCTGGGGCTTTTTTGTATTCCATTCCATCTGGGAAGGGGTTTTTACCTCCCTGTTCCAGCCTCACTTTCAGTGGATACACGAGCATGTGATCCGGATCGAGCCGGTGCAGTACGAGGGGACGGCCTATGTGGGGCTGGTAGCCGGCATCGGGAGCCTCGTTCTGCTGGCGCGGTGGATCGCCGGGCTTTTCCGGAAGCCCATTGTCCGGGCCGGCGGGCCGCGCAACGGCTACCTGAACAAGATCTTCTGGGCGGCCCTGGCCCTGCTGCTCTTTTCCTTTGGGTACCCCTTCACCATTCCCGGGCTGGAATGGATGCTGGACTATGCCGGGCCCATACGGCAGTTCCGGTCCGTCGGGCGCTTCAACTGGGCTTTTTATTATGTGATCAACATTATCGTTTTTACAGAACTGTGGCAGTGGGCCAAGGCGAAGCCATGGCGGGTAGCGCTCTCCGCCCTGGCCCTGGCGCTGCTTTACTTCGAAGCTTACAACAGCATCTTCGCGGTGAAGATCGACCTGGACGAAGTAAAGGAACTGCAGGCCGGCCAGCGCTATTCGGAGATCGAAGGCATCAATTATTCCGAGTTTCAGGCCATCCTGACGGTTCCGTATTTTAATGTGGGGTCGGACAACCTGTGGTTTCACGGAGAGGGAGAGATCGTTCCGCGGGCCCTGACGCTTTCGACCCAAACCGGCCTGCCGACGACCAGCGCCATGCTGACCCGCACTCCGCTGGGGCAGACGGTCAGGCAGGTGCAGCTCGTCCTGGAGCCTTACCGCTCCCCCGCTATTTTGAAGGACTTTCCAAACAATAAACCCCTGCTGCTCATGGTGGCCAACCACCAGTTCGAGCAGCAGAAAGAACGCTACCAGCATTTACTGGAGGGAACCCAGTTGCTGTACGAGACAGGCCCCTACCGCCTGTTCCGGCTGCCGTTGTTCACTTTCCGGGAGCGCATCAGCGCCCGTACCCGGGCAATCGTCCATACCCTGAATACAGATACCCTGGCCCTGTATCCCCATGGCCCCTTCCTGTCGAGAGACAGTAACCGGACATTTTACTACGAATCATTCGACAGCCTGGCAACTGGCCTGTATTACCGGGGAGGAGGGGGCAAACAGGGCCCTGCCGCCGCCGGCGTAATAGCTTTTGACGGCGCCATCCCCAATCAGGCCGCCCAGGGCTGGTATGCCTTTTCGGTATGGATGTACGTAGGAGCAGACCTGCGCGCCCGCTCCGAAGCCCAGATCCTGGAATATCTTCCGGATGGAGAACGGGAGGTTTATCAGCGGCGCTTTCACGTGTACGGGCACCTGAAGGCCCTTGACAACGATGGCTGGGGGCTGCTGGAATTTCGTTTTATTCCTCAGCTGGCCGATTCCCGGATCCGCTTCACCATCAGAAATGAAGAGCTCGGAAAGCAACCGCTGTACCTGGATGAATTGCTCATCCGCCAGGAGGTGGATGAGGTTTACCAGAGCGGGGATAATTACGTCTGGAAAAACAACCGTTGGTTCCCGTTGGAACTGGTTGATTAGTCGGTCGGGTTGATCTGGTGAAACGGGGTTTCAAACCAATTTTACCCTGAGTTCGCTGAAGGGGGGCGGCCAACTACCAATTATTTGAAAAAAAACTGGAGAATGGACGTATTGATCAAAAGCGCACTGGTGATCAGCCCCGGCAGCCCTCACAACGGGCAGGGCAGGGATATTCTTATTCGGGATGGCCAGATAGAGTCCATAGGATCGGCGCTCAAGGTGGAAGGTATTCCCCTTCTCGAAGGAGAACAGCTATGCATTTCGCCGGGATGGATGGATGTGGGAGTACAAACCGGCGACCCGGGCTTCGAGCACCGCGAAAACCTTCACTCGGCCGGGCAGGCGGCTGCCGCCGGCGGCTTTACGGCTATCGCCTGCCAGCCCAATACCGCTCCGGCCCTGCACTCCAAATCGGAAGTACTGTACGTGCTTCAGAATACCCGTGGCCAGTTGGTTGACTTTTATCCCATAGGAGCGCTTACAGCCGGTTGTGCCGGCAAAGAGATCACGGAGATGATCGATATGCATGCAGCCGGAGCAGTAGCATTTTCAGATGGAATAAAGCCCCTGCAGCACGATGGGTTGATGCTGCGGGCCCTGCAGTATGTCAAGGCATTCGGGGGGCTTGTTGCCAATCAGCCGCTGGGCCTTCAGATCGGAGGCCACGGGCAGATGCACGAAGGAGAGGTCTCCACTTCTCTGGGCCTGCCCGGCATTCCGGCACTTGCTGAGGAACTCATGGCGCGGCGCGACCTCCACCTGCTGGAATATACCGAAAGCCGCCTGCACCTGTCCAACCTGTCTACCGCCGGTGCGGTGCAGATGGTGCGGGAAGCAAAAAAACGAGGGCTCAACGTTACCGCTTCGGTGGCGGTGATGAACCTTGCCTTTGATGACGGCGCTCTGAGCGGTTTCGATTCGAACTACAAACTCATGCCTCCCCTGCGCAGCCCGGAAGACCGGGAAGCCCTGAGGCAGGGGGTACTCGACGGGACCATCGACGCCATCAGCGCCAACCATATCCCGCTGGAAGAAGAATTGAAGAAAAAGGAATTTACCTATGCCGATTTTGGCGCCACCGGCCTGGAAGTCCTCTACGCTATTTGTAAGACGTATCTCAGCGATTGGTTATCTGATGAACTGATCGTGGAAAAGCTGGCCATCGGCCCCCGCCGCATCTTCGGCCTGCCTCTGCCCTCGGTAGCGGAAGGGCAGCCGGCCAACCTCACTGTTTTCGCTCCCGGGCAGCTATGGGCCTACAGCCGGGATAAGGTGCGTTCGCGTTCTTTCAATTCTCCCTTGCTGGATAAGGAACTGACGGGCAGGCCGGTAGCAGTGATCAATAACGGCCAGTTATTGAGGGCTTAGAAAGCAGGCCTTCACCATCGGCGGGCGCCCATTTAAACGAATATAGCAACAAACCCTCATTTCAATCGCCAATTATTCAACATCCATAGAAAAAGCTTGGCGCTTTGGCCCATAATGGGCAAATTGGGGAAACCTTTTTCCAACTTTAAACCTTAAACCTACCGTTATGAGTACTTTGGATAATCCTAATGATTACGTAGACCCTTCAAAAGTGTCGCCCTGGCCTACCGCCGGCCGATACGGATTGCTGGCGGCGCTGATCCTCGTCGTTCTCGGCCTGGTTGCTCACCTTACCGGCATGGTTGATATGACCAACCAGGGCGGCTCCTCCAACTGGATCATTAATATCCTCAACTGGGGCGTCACTATTGGCGCCATCGTTCTGGCGGTGAAGCAACACCGGGATGAGGAACTCGGCGGTTTTATTTCCTTCGGCAGAAGCTTCAATGTAGGCTTCATCGTCAGCCTGGTCATCGCCCTGATCTCGCTGGTGTGGGGGTACATCTTCTTCGCTTTCGTCGAACCGGGCCTCATTGAAGAGATCCTGGAAGCCTCCCGGGAACAGATGATCGAACAACAGGGAATGAGCGAGGAGCAGGCCGAACAGGGGCTCAGTATGATGAGCTGGATGTTCACCCCGTTCATGATGTCTCTCATGGGAGGCATTTTCTCCCTGATCGCCGGCATCATTTTCTCCCTGATCGTCGGCGCCATCATGAAGAAAGAGAATCCGGCGACTGCCGCCTGACAAGCTCCTATTTTCTGCTATCTTTGCAGGCGCAAAACAGTACTACAATGATAGCATCCCAGGCGGCAGTGAAATACGGGCTGATAGCAGGAATAGGCACAGTGGCCTATTTCCTGCTATTCTATTTCATCAAGGAAGAACTGCTCTTCAACCCGTTCGTATATTGGGCGTCTCTGGGCTTCTACCTGGCCCTGATGTGGAGAGCCCTGCAGGTGGAAGAACAGGCCCCTGGGGAACGCCTCGGTTTCCGGAAAGCCCTGCAGGCGGCTTTCCTCGTTTTTGTGATCGCCAATCTCATCTATTACCTATTTTATTATCTGCTTTTCGGGCTCATCGACCCGGAGTTGATCGACCTGCAGCGGCAGGTTATGCGGGAAAGCCTGGAGCAATCGGGCAACCTGCTGAGCGAGGAGCAACGCGAACAAATGCTGGAATCCCTGGAGGGAGACGATCTGAACCCTACTGCCGGTAAAGTTTTTTTTACTTTCGTCCGCAGCCTGATCGGCGGCTTTGCCGCCGCGCTGGGGATGGCTGCGCTGAAGGGTAGGGGGTAGGGGGAAGGAATGAAGGAATGAAGGAATGAAGGAATG
>JAGFJE010000484.1 GCA_024103175.1 Phaeodactylibacter sp. | reverse complement strand
TTGCCAAAAGCTGCCCTGAGCGCGCGGCTCAGGGGCAGGTAATAATGGCATATTCCTATGCAGGAACTAGAGCTGATTATACGAGTTCAGAAAAATGTGTCTTCGTTACTTACCGTTGGCGGCGACGGCCACCTCTACGGAGGCTTTCTTCACCGTCTTGATGATCTGAGCCGCAACTTTGTAAGGGTCGGCGGCCGAGTTCGGGCGGCGGTCCTCCAGGTAGCCTTTCCAGCCGTTCTCTACGGTAGCGACCGGGATGCGGATGGAAGCGCCCCGGTCGGAGACGCCGTAGCTGAACTTGTCGATCGACTGGGTCTCGTGCAACCCGGTCAGGCGCAGGTGGTTGTCGGCGCCGTAGTTGTCGATATGGGCCTTGATGACCTCCGGGGAAGCCCCAAAGGCGGAGCATATCTTGTCGTAGATATCCTTGCTGCCGGCCGTGCGCAGCAATTCGTTGGAGAAGTTGGCGTGCATGCCGGAGCCGTTCCAGTCGCCCCGCACCGGCTTACAGTGCCAGTTAATGGCCAGGCCGTACTTTTCGGCGGTGCGCTCCAGCAGGTAGCGGGCCACCCAGATCTGGTCGCCGGCCGAATGGGCGCCCTTGGCAAAGATCTGGAATTCCCACTGGCCGGTGGCCACCTCGGCGTTGATGCCCTCCACGTTCAGGCCGGCGTCGAGGCAGAGGTCGAGGTGCTCCTCGATGACCTCGCGGCCGTAGGCCTTGCCGGCGCCGACGCCGCAGTAGTAGGGCCCCTGCGGAGCAGGATAGCCGCTGGCGGGAAAGCCGAAGGGCTTGTCCGTTTCCAGGTCCCAGAGGAAGTACTCCTGCTCGAAGCCGAACCAGAAGTCGCTGTCATCGTCGTCGATGAGAGCGCGGCCATTGGATGGGTGCGGCGTGCCGTCAGCGTTGAGCACTTCCGTCATTACGAGGAAGGCGTTCCTGCGGCCCGGATCGGGGAAGATGGCCACGGGCTTAAGCAGGCAGTCGGAAGAATTGCCGGGGGCCTGCTCGGTGGAGCTTCCATCGAACGACCACATTGGGCAGTCCTCCAGTTCTCCGCTGAAGTCCTTAATTATCTTGGTTTTGCTACGCAGGCTCTGCGTAGGCTTGTAACCGTCTAACCAAATGTACTCTAGTTTGAATTTTGCCATGATTACTAAACTTATTTGAATGGTCAAAAAATGTTTTCTAACAACTCCAACCTTAAGTTGGAAAGAGGGCTTCCACCATTACTCCGGGCGGAAGCCCGGAGTTGCTAGAAGCTGTATACCGCCGCCAGCAGTACGACCGGCAGAGACCTGGTTAGTTTCCCATTATCGTCGGGGAAGACCTCGTCAGAGGCCGAGTCCAGGCGAAATTCCGGGATGATGGTCAGCGCACCGATATGAAAATTACCGGAGGCGGTAAGGCTCAGCACATTGCCATCGGAGAGGCCGAGGATCTCTCCGTCCGCGTCGCCGATGTACTCGCCCCGTAAACCCAGCGTAAACAATTCGCTGAAGGCGTAGTTCGCATACAAGGCGGCGCCAAACCAGCTGGTGTTATCGCCTTCCTCCACCGCATTCGTTTTGGAGGTGGCATTCACGCCCAGGCCCAGTTTTTCACTGGCCTGGAAGGTGGCGGTCAGGTCCACCTGCCTGCCGAAAACATCGGAAGTGAGGCTATCCCCTTCCACGTCCTTCCCCCCGATATAATTCAGGTAAACGCCAACGCTTTCGTTGGCGTAAGACAACTGGGCGCCGAAGTGTTTACCGGGGGTAAAGTCAAACTTGCTGTCCGTGTCGTCGAACAAGCCCACCATAGCGCCGAAATTCTCGGACAAGGCGATATCCGCCTTCAGGCCCGTGTGGTAGAACGGGCCGTTGGAAAACATGTAGGAGGTGCTGTAGTTGATGTTAGCCGGCGCGTCGATCACCTCGTACCCGACATGGGTGCCGTAGTTGCCAAAAGTGAACGTCAGCCAGTCCGCCGGGCTGTAGGTAACATACAGCTGCTTGATAGCGGCCAGGGTGGTGCCGCTGAATCCATTGGCCACTTCGGCCCGGGGGCCGACCGCCAGGTCGGCGACAAAACCTACCTTTCCTTCCTTTGAGAAGACCAGGTTGGCCATACCCAGGGAAAAGGAGTTGGTGGTCTCTGTAAAGCTGGTGGGCAGCGGCCTGGTAGTCAACGAGGGGAATTCGTCGGAAAAGCTATAGGCGTAATACACATCGACGAATCCCGAGACCTCAAAGGGCAGCCCGGACTCTTCCTCGGCTTCAGCTTCCGGTTCGGCGGCGGCCGGCGCCAGCTCGCCGGCATTGGCCATCTCCGCATCCTGTGCGCTGAGCATGGTGTCAAAGAACAAAAGCAGGATCAGGGTATACTTTAAAACTCGCATGGTGAATCAATTTTGAGGGTTGTTAAAAGATGGGCAACGTATGGCAAAATCATACAGGGATGGAAACCCTGGCCGGTAAACCGCATCTTATCCTCAAAATCGTTTGGAGAAAGTTCCCCTAAACCTTAACTTTGAGTTTCCTGAAACCAAGATTTCGGTTTACCGAGGTCTTGTAGCTCCCGGCCCGCCAGCCGGGAGCTTTTTTTTTTGGAAGGGCCACCCTAATTGGACTTTGGACGTGCCTCTATTTGAAGTCGGAAGTGGGAAATCGGAAGTCGGAATTTGGGTGCGAATGAGCGTTCAGCGCCTGCTTTTCCGCCTTCCGCCTTCCGATTTCCGACTTTACCCTAAGGCCGTCCAAAGTCCAGACCCTAAAGCGGCCCCTGAAAGTCTAATCTGTTTTATTTCACAAGCAACTCATATCCAGCCGGTTCGGCGGAGATCGACTCTCCGTAAGCCTTCATATCGTGCTCCGACACGTCCAGCCCTCTTTCCTCGAATTCCTCGCTCACGCGGATGCCGATGGTCACTTTGAGCAGGTACATCAGGCCGAAGGCGAAAGCAAAGGTAAAGGCGCCGATGGCGAGGGTGCCGTAGAGTTGCACCCAGAGCTGGCCCAGGCCGGCTTTGGCGCCGAAGATGCCCACGGCCAGGGTGCCCCACAGGCCGCAGACGAGGTGCACGGAAGTGGCGCCCACCGGGTCGTCCAGCTTGAGGCGGCGGTCGAAAGTGACTACCGCCACCGGGATGATCACCCCGGCGATGGCCCCGATGAGGATGGCCTCGGTCGGGCTCATCAGGTCGGCGCCGGCAGTGATGCCCACCAGCCCGCCCAGGATGCCGTTGAGCACCATGGAAAGGTCATGGGACTTGAACAGCAGGTAGGAGGCGATAAAGGCGCCGATCGCGCCGGCGGAGGCGGCCAGGGCCGTAGTAACAAATACCAGCGATACGGCTACCGGGTCGGCGGACAGGACGGAGCCTCCGTTGAAGCCGAACCATCCGAACCAGAGGAGGAAAACGCCGACTGCCGCCAGCGGCATGCTGTGGCCCGGGATGGGCTTAATGCCACTGGAGGTGTACTTGCCTTTGCGGGCCCCGAGCAGGATGATGGCCGCCAGCGCTCCCCAGCCGCCAACGGCGTGGACGAGGGTTGAGCCGGCAAAGTCGTAGAAGCCGGCGGCATTCAGCCAGCCGCCGCCCCACTTCCACATACCGGTTATGGGATAGCTGATCGCAACGAAAATGGTGGCAAAGATCAGGAAGGACTCCAGCTTGATGCGCTCGGCAACCGCGCCGGAAACGATGGTGGCGGCCGTTGCGGCAAACATGGCCTGGAAGATAAAGTCCGTCCAGTACGTATAACCGCCATCGGCATAGGCAATGCCGCCGGCATCCCCTTCCGGCATGCTCAGGCCGAACCCGCTGAAGCCGAAAAAGCCGCCTTCGTTAAGGCCGGGATACATCAGGTTGAACCCCATGATGCAATAGGTCAGCAGGCCTATGGAGATGATCATGGCGTTCTTGAACAGGATATTGACTGTATTTTTTCTTTGTACGAAGCCTGCTTCCAGGGAAGCGAAACCCAGGTGCATGATAAAAACCAGCACGGTGGCAACAAGCATCCATACATTATTGGCAGTGAATAATGCTTCATTCATCGTTCTTGAATTGTTGGTGTTAGACAAAACGGTTGAAACCCGAAATCTGGCTTTTATTTGGAAAGGCAGGAAAAAAGGAGCCAGCACCTGAAATGGCAGGAATGCGCTGAAAACGTATAGCGCTCGGCTAAAAAGGTCAAATTCATGGCATTGGGAGTTCCTGCTGGGCGCTGTCGCTTAAGTAGTAATCAAATCGCCTGAGCCCCCGTTTCCTGGGTACGGATGCGAACGACCTGGTCGACGTCAAAAACGGTGATCTTGCCATCGCCAACTTCACCAGTACGGCCTGCGCTCAGGATGGCTTCGATGATGCTTTCGGCCATATCGTCGCTGGCGAGGATGTCCAGCTGCAGGCGGGCGATATAATCACTATCGTAGGTGCTCCCCCGATACGTGATCGTCTCTCCCTTTTGCAGCCCGAAGCCCTTTACGTCCTTCAATGTGAAAAAGCGAACGCCGATGCTGGCAAGGGCGTCACGCACTTTCTCAAAGCGGGACAGGCGAATAATAGCCTCTATCTTCTTCATTTTTTGCTTACTTTTGTTGGTGGATAAATGGAATATGCCAGGGCATAAGGGACTGCCGATCCCTTTGTCATTTGCCGTATACAGTTGCCTTGAAAAAGTAATTGAGACAAAAGTACCGCACCGGCAATTTCCCTGCTACGCCAATTCTAGCGGCCATGTGAAGCCCAAAACGCCCGCCAAAAGGCACAACCCATTGATAAATAAAGAATTAAGCCGTCACCAATTGTTATGTTCAGTAGCCAGAAGGACCAGTTGTTTTCTTTGATCAAATCGCTGACCAAGGCGGAAAAGCGGAGTTTCAAACTCTACGCCAACCGCTTTCAGAGTGGGACCGACACCAAATTCATCCAGCTCTTCGACGTGATCGACCGCCTGCCGGAGTACGATGAGCAGGAGATCCTCCGCCGCCTGCCGGAAGTCAAAAAGCGCCACCTGCCCAACCTCAAGCGCCACCTGTACAAGCAGATCCTGACCAGCCTGCGGCTGATCCACATTCAGAAAAATATCGACATTCAGATCCGCGAGCAGCTGGACTTCGCCCGCATCCTGTACGGCAAGGGCATGTACATGCAGAGCCTGCGCATGCTCGACCGCATCAAGAAGATCGCCGTTGACCACCACCAGGACCTGCTGCACCTCGAGATCCTGGAGTTCCAGAAAACGATCGAAGCCCGCCACATTACCCGCAGCCGCCTGGTGGAGAACAAAATGGAGGCCCTGCTCGACGAAGCGGCCCACCGCAGCCTGGTGGCCCACGCCAATAACCTGCTCTCCAATTTCAACATTCAGATCCACGGCTGGTACATACAGCACGGCCACGTCAACAACGAGGAAGAGATCAACGCCATCAACGATTATTTCCTGGAGCAACGGCCGGACGGCTACCTCACCGAAAAGCTGACCTTCTTCGAAAAGGCCAACCTCTTCCAGGCCTATATGTGGTACCACTACATCCTGCTCGATTTCGAGGGGGCGGCCCGCTACGCCCGGCAATGGGTGGGCCTGTTCCACGCGCAGGGCCAGATGAAGGAAAAGGACCCCGACCTCTACATGCGAAGCCTCTATTACCTGCTGGCCTTCCTCTACCTGCTGCGGCAACAGGATGAATTTGCCCGCTACCTGAAGGAATTCCAGGAATTTGTAACCGAGAACGACAGCCAGTTCAACGACAACTCCTGCATGATCGCCTTCACTTACCTCAACCTCTCCCGGCTCAACTACCACCTGGTAAGCAAAGACTTCCGGGGCGGCGCCCGGGCCATCAAACAGATCGAGGCCGAACTGCCCAAATACCAGGAGTATACCGACATGCACCGCATCCTGTTGTTCTATTTCAAATTCGCTTACCTGTATTTCTCCCTCCGCCAGTACGAAAAAGCGCTGGAATACCTCAACCGGATCATCCACCTGAAATCGGGCCACCTGCGCGATGACCTGCAGGCCAACGCCCGCCTCCTCCACCTCATCTGCCACTACGAGCTGAAGAACTTCGATATGATCGACTACCTGGCCCCCTCGGTCCGCCGCCTGCTCGACAACTCCTCCGACGTCAGCCAACTCCCCCGCCTGACCCTCCGCTTCCTGGAGGAGCTGTCCAAACTGCCCCCGCTGGAACATACCCGGGCATTCGCCGATTTCCGAAAAGAACTGAAAAAGATAACGGAAGAGCCCTTCGAGCGAAAATCGCTCAACTACCTCGACATTCCGGCCTGGGTGGAGGGGCGCCTGGGAGCGGTGCGGGAGAAGACTCTTTGAGGGAGCTGTTGGCCGGTTTGGTGCTGATTGTGTGATGGCTGGACAGAAAGCTCCGGGGCGTGTACGGTGTACGAGCCAATGGCGCAGCCCACGGGCTTGTACGGGCCTGTCCAACGTTAGACGGGTAGCCTCGAAAGACACAAAAAAATGAACTATCCCCCAGGTACTTACACTTACATCATAATAAGCCCCCCTCCACACCCACTTTCCCCAAATTTATTCCGACCTTTACCCCACACACGAACACCGATGAAGCGCCTTTTGCTTTTCCTGTTTCCCTTACTCTCCCTGCCGGCATTCACCCAGGTAGACACGCTGCAGCAGCCGCCCGACGCCGCCCAGCAGGTGATCGAAGACTTCCTCCAAAACACCGAAAGCGAAGGGGAATTCGACTTCAACACCATCTTCGAAGAACTGCAATACTTCCAGGAAAACCCCGTCAACCTCAACGATGCGGGCGAGGAGGAATTGCAGGCCCTGCAACTGCTGTCCGACATTCAGATCCTGGAACTGCTCAACTACCGCCGCATAGCCGGAGACCTCATTTCCCTGTACGAGTTGCAGGCCGTCCCCAGCTTCGACCTGCTGACGATCCGGCGCATCCTGCCCTATGTCACCGTGAATGCGGGGCTCGATGATTACCAGCTGTCCATCCCCCGGATGATGGCCGAGGGGCAGAACGAGCTCTACCTGCGCTGGTCGCGTTTCCTGGAAGAGCAGGAAGGGTATACCCCCCTGGAAGAAGGGCAAACGGCCCAGCGCTACCTGGGCTCCCCCTATCAGTTCTACCTGCGCTACAAACACTCCTTCAGCAACAAGCTGAGCTACGGCGTCACCGCGGAAAAGGACCGGGGCGAAGAGTTTTTCACCGGCAGCAACCGGCAGGGGTTCGACTTCTACTCCGGCCACCTCTTCCTGAAGGATTACAACCGCACCGTCAAGGCCATCGCCATCGGCGACTACGCGGTGAGCTTCGGCCAGGGGCTCATCCTGTTCTCGGGATTCGGGGCGGGCAAAAGCTCCTATGTGATGAACATCAAGCGCACGGCGCGCACCCTTCGGCCCTACACCTCCGTCAACGAGGCCAACTTCCAGCGGGGCGCCGCGGCCACCCTCGCTTTCGGCGAGCACCTGGAAGTGACCGCCCTGGCCTCCTACCGCAAACGGAGCGCCAACCTGCTGGCCCCCGACACCCTCAATGTGGACCAGGAGATCCGCCAGGTGAGCTCGCTGGACATCGACGGCCTGCACCGCACCCCCAACGAGATCGCCGACGAGAATGCCATCGGGCAGGCCACCCTCGGCGGGCGCCTGCGCTGGAAAGGCAGGGCCGGCCACCTCGCTCTGAACGCCCTTTACGAGCAGATCGACGCCGACCTCGCCCTGCGCGAGCAGCCCTACAACCGCTTTTACTTCAGCGGCAACCGCCTGTTCAACGCCAGCCTCGACTATTCCTTCATCTATCGGAATTTCAACTTCTTCGGCGAAACCGCCATGAGCGACAACGGCGCCGTGGCCACCCTCAACGGCCTGCTGATGGGCCTCGACCGCAAGGTAGA
>JAGFJE010000463.1 GCA_024103175.1 Phaeodactylibacter sp. | reverse complement strand
AACTGCCACTTCAGCAGCTTGCGATAAGAAGGGTAGAACGGCTCGTGGAGGTAATGAAAACGCTTACCGTCGTGGGGGTTGCCGGGCCAGTTGGGGAGGATAGTGGGGAGGTGGTTGTTTTTCAGATACTGCATATTTCAGTAACCATTATCTGAAGTTAAGGTTGATTTCCTTTGCAAATATGTAGAGGGCAGCCTGACAATGAACCCAGGAAACCGTGAAGCTATAGCCCTTATAAGGTCCTTATAAACCGCATCGCCGCCGCATGGTTTGTCGCCAGCGGGATGTTGTACACATCGCACAGGCGCATCAGCATATTGACGTCCACCTCATGAGGATGCTTCCCGAGCGGGTCGCGGAAAAAGATGACCATATCGATCCTGCCTTCCACGAGGCGGCTGGCGATCTGGGCGTCGCCGCCCATGGGGCCGCTTTCCATTTTCTCCACCTCCAGGCCGGCCTTCTCCAGGTGGGAACCGGTGGTGCCGGTGGCGATGAGGTGGATGTG
This sequence comes from Phaeodactylibacter sp., assembly GCA_024103175.1. Classification (GTDB taxonomy): domain Bacteria; phylum Bacteroidota; class Bacteroidia; order Chitinophagales; family Saprospiraceae; genus JACJXW01. Next base: position 7,151 of record JAGFJE010000463.1, on the reverse strand, counting down.
CTTTTTCTGAAAAATATCGGTGTGGTCTTTGATGAAGGCCACCATCTCGGCCTTCTTTCCGTCGTGGGCAATTATGGCTATGGTCATATCTTAAGAAAATGTAAAAAAGGCCTCAAATGTTAACTATGCAGGGGAAAAAAACTAATTTAGCCGCGAATTTTGCCATTTCTAAAATTAAAACCAAACTATAATGAAAAAAGTGTTACTGAATATCAGCGTGTTGTTGCTGCTGGTATCCTTCGCCGCGCTGGACCTTAATGGCCAGATCAGAACGCCGGCCTCCAGCCCTGGCAGTGAACTGAAGCAAACCGTTGGCCTGACGGACATTACCATCGAATACTCACGCCCTGGCGTCAAAGGCCGCGAGGTCTTCGCCGAAGACGGGCTGGTGCCCTTCGGTAAGCCCTGGCGCCTGGGGGCCAACGCCGCCACCAAGTTCTCCTTCAGCGAGGATGTCAAGGTCGCTGGTACGGATATGAAAGCCGGCGACTATGCTGTGTTGGCCACTCCGGGCAAAGGGGAGTGGAAGTTTATGTTCTATCCTTACGAAAGCGGAAACTGGGGCAGCTACCTGGAAAAAGACCCCGCCGCAACAGTTACTGTGAAATCCCAGACCTGGGAAACGAATGTGGAAACGATGACCTTCCACATCGGCAACATCAAGCCTGCTTCTGCGGACATCACCCTTTTCTGGGAGAAGACCGTTGTCACCCTTCCGCTTGAAGTGCACACCGATAAGCAGGTAATGGCTTCCATCGAAGGGGTCATGAACGGCCCCAGCCAGAATGACTACTACGCCGCCGCTACGTACTACCACGATTCCGGCAAGGACCTGGGGCAGGCCCTGAAGTGGATCGAAAAGGCTACGGCCGGCGACAACCCGATGTTCTGGCAGGTGCGCCGCAAGGCCCTCATCCTGGCCGACCTGGGCAAGGCCAAGGAAGCCATCGAAGCCGCACAGATGTCTATGAAGCTGGCTGAAAAAGCCGGCAATGAAGAATATGTGAAAATGAATAAGAAGTCGATCGAAGAGTGGTCGGCCAAGAAGTAAATTTTAGCCCGCACCTCCGGTGAATGTACGGGCATTGCCATGCTGACGAAGCCGCTCCGGGAATTTCCGGAACGGCTTCGTGGTTTTAGCCCCTGCCAAGGGCAGGTTGGAGAACCTTATCGCCGTTCTGTATGAATAGGTTCTTTAGCCTGAATATTTATATCCATTTCCAGGTATTTCCTGTTAAACCTCCGCCCCCCTCTGCCGTCTAACCGAAAAAACATCCATGCGCATCCTGCTTACCTTCTCCCTGGCATTCTGCATTTCACTTATCTACGCTCAAAACCTCTATTTTCCACCCCTCGCCGGCGCCGAATGGGCGCAACTGCCCCCCGAAGAGCTGGGCTGGTGCAGCGACAAGGTGGACAGCCTCATTGAGTTCGTCGAAGAAAAGAACACCAAAGCCTTTATCATCCTCAAAGACGGGAAGATCGTGGTGGAGGAATATTTCGGGACTTTCACTCAGGATTCCGCCTGGTACTGGGCTTCCGCCGGCAAAAGCCTGATGGGCGTGCTGATCGGCCTGGCGCAGCAGGAAGGCCGCCTCGACATCGAAGGCCCCACCGGCGATTACCTGGGCGAGGGCTGGACGTCCTGCCCGCCGGAAGAGGAACAGCGCATTACCATCCGCCATCAGATCTCCATGTCTACCGGCCTGGACGACAGCCTGGAGCCGCCGGGCTCCACCCAGAACTGTTTTGAGCCGGAGTGTTTTCAGTGCCTGGCGGCGCCCGGCGCCCGCTGGGCTTATCACAACTCCGCTTATCGCATTGTGCAGGACGTCATGGAAGAAGCTACCGGTGTGAATAAGAATGTGTACACCTTCAGCCGCCTGGGCAGCCGCATTGGCATGAACGGCCTGTGGTTCAACTACGTCTTCTACAGCCGCGCCCGCGACATGGCCCGCTTCGGCCTCTTCACCCTGGCGCGCGGCAGTTGGAATGGGGAGGCCATTCTCACCGATACCGCCTATTTTAACGCTATGGTGAACTCTTCTCAGGATGCCAACCCCGCCTACGGCTACCTGTGGTGGCTCAACGGGAAAGCTTCCTACCAGCTGCCGGGCCTGCAATTCTCCTTTCCCGGCAGCCTCATCCCCGAAGCGCCGGGCGATCTCGTCGCCGCCCTGGGCAAGGATGACCAGAAGATCTATGTGGCGCCCAGCCTCGGGCTGGTGGTGGTGCGTATGGGGGAGAGCGCCGGGGGTGTTTCTCCTGCCTATTCTTCGTTCGACAACCAGCTTTGGGAGCGCCTGATGAACCTGGAATGCGTTACCGCCGCGGAAGGGATGGAGCCTGCACAGCAGGAACTGGAGGTTTTTCCCAACCCGGCGGGAGAAATGCTGAACGCCTCCACTGCTTACCCTATTCAGAAATTGCTGCTGCTGGATAATTGCGGCAGAGTGGTGAGGGAGATAACCGGTTCCGGAAGCCCCCGGCAAATGATGGATATAAAGGGGCTGGCGGGGGGCATATATTTTCTCCGGGCAATTACGGATGCCGGAGTGGGAACCCGGCGGGTGGTGATTGCCTTGTCCCCTTGATTATATTTTCCTCAACCGCACCATCAGGCAGTCGTGCCCGGGAATAACCGCTTTCAGGTTGCTGTCCGTATTTCCGATGTCCCGCTTTCCGAACAGGTTCCGGATAAGATAAGTATGTTGCTTGGCTACCCGTCTAAGGCTGGACAGGCCCGTACACCGTACACGCCTGTAGGCTGCCATTGACCCGAACATCGTACACGCCCCCGGAGCTTTCCGTCCAGCCTTAGACGGATGCCCTGTTGCTTCACTTCCAGGCTGCGGTTCAGGGTATTGTCGCCGATGTGGTTGCGGCGCAGTTGTACAGGCCGAACTTCAGGCCTTTGGAGTGGACATAATCGGCCAGGGCCTTCATACCACTGGGGAATTTTTCCGGGTCGGCGATGAGGTTGCCGTTGGCGTCGCGTTCGCGGGCCATCCAGCCGTCATCGAGGATGACGTATTCGTAGCCGGCCTCCCGGAGGCCCAGCTCGACGAAGGCGTCGGCGATGTCGCGCACCAGTTGCTCGTTGATGTCGGTGGCTAAGGTGTCCCATCCGCTGAGATCCTCCCCGTTCAGCAGGTACTCCCAGAGGATGGGCGGCTCGTTCAGCTCGATGACGTAACCGTCGGGGTCGGCGATGTAGACCTGCCAAGCGCCGTCAAAGCGCTGCTGGCGGTGATAATCGAGTCCCTTTTCCTTGAGGCTTCCACCGCATCGGCATCGGGGATGGTGAGGGAATAGTGGCTGGACGTCCGGCTGTTGTCGGCAACCGGCTCGGTGCGGCCCGCCAGCAGATGCAGGTCCTGCCCGCCCCCGAATTTGAACCAGGAGCGGATGGCCTTCAAATCGTCCGGCACCTCGATGGGCTCCAGCCCGAGAATGTCGCGGTAAAAGGCCGTGCTGGCCTCGATGTCACTCACCGACAATGCCAGATGGTTGAAGCCGGTAATGGCAACCTGCCCGGGGAGGAGCCCGGGAAGCAGGAAGGAGAGAAAAAATACGGCTTTTTTCATATTGAGTTTTCTTTGTATGCAGTTACAAATGGCAACTGGAAAGCCAGGGCCTCCATATTCATTCCATCATTCACTCCCCGTCTTCGCCATAGGCTCTTCCGGGTAAAATTCCATCATTCCTTCTCAATAATACCTCCCCATCATCTCATGTTCCACGATCACCCGCTTCAGCTCATAAAAATCCACTTCGCCCTGATGTTTCCAGGCTGCCTTGCCGCCCGGCTCGACCAGGATGGTGTAGGGAAGGGCGCCGTTCCACTCCGGATCGACGGCTTCGATAAGGGCGTATTTATCTTCTTTGGAGAAAAGGTAATTGGCGCCGGCCGCCTGTTTGTCTTTTAAGAACTCCAGTGCCTTTTCTTCCTGTTCCGGATTATCGGCGGAGAGGGAAACGAACTCGAAGTCGCGGGCGCCATACATGCGTTGCAGTGCGATGAATTCGGGGAATTCGATGATACAGGGGCCGCACCAGGTGGCCCAGATGTTGATGAGGCGCAGTTTGCCGGAATTCTCGTTTTTCAGAAGGTTCTTTACGCCTTCCACATCCAGCTTCGACAGGCTGACGGGTTTCTCCGCCCAGTCTTTGTCCACCTTTTCCTTCCATTCCACTTTCCATCCCCATTTGGTGGAGCAGCCAAAGGCCTTGGTGACGGGGGTATCCATCGGCTTACCCGCCAGGACGGCATCGATGGCGTTCCGTAAGTCTTCAGCATTGGCCGTTCCCGGTTTTTCCGAACTGTCGATGCGGCCGGTATACACCAGTTTCCGGCCTTCGCCGAACACAAAAACGTGGGGCGTGGCCACCGGGCCGTATTGCAGGGAAGCTTCCTGGGTGTCGCCGTCGTAGAGGTAGGGGAAGTTGAAGTTGTGGGCTTCCGCCCGGATCTTCATCTCTTCGTAATCATCGTTGAGGTCTGAGTAGCCCAGCTCTTCGTACAGCAGGCCGATCGGGCTGTTGGGAGAAATGGCCACCAGGGCCGCGCCTTTGTCCTGATAATCCGCCGCCACAGCCTTGAGGCGCTCTTCGTACGCCTGGGCAGTGGGGCAGTGGTTGCAGGTGAAGACGATGGCCAGGGCTTTCGCGTCCTCAAAATCGGCCAGGGAGTAGAACTTCCCGTCCGTACCCGGCAGATAGAAATCAGGGGCGGCGGCGCCGGGTTCCAGGGTTTGTACCTCCTGTTCGGGAACCATTTGCGGATTGGCAACGAAGGCGGCTTCAGCAGGAGGCTCCCCTCCTTTTTGTTCAGGACTCCCGCAAGCCGAAAGCAGTCCGGCGAAAGCGAATAGAAGATAGTATCTGATATTCATTAACTGGAACATTTTGGAAAAAACGAAACGCATGCGCCCTCTCCCCCGGGTAACAATGCAGGAATTCAATGTAACTATTTACCAGGGGGGCACCCTTGTAAATAGTTGCAATTCAACAATATATCCATATGGGCAGGCATAACCAGGGCAACCATATAACAATACAGCAATTCAACCAAGGCCATCCAGGCTAACAATATAACCATTCAACAATTCAACCAGGCCTCCGATCAAGATGATCGGGCCACTATTTCGAGTTACTGACGAAGGCGATCCGCTTCCCGTCCGGCGACCAGCTCGGCACGTTGATGCTGCCCTGCCCTCCGTAAAGATAGGCGATCACCCGGGGCCTGCCCCCTTCCGCCGGCATTTTCCGGAGGTATACGTGTTTGTAGAACGGGTGGTCTCCCGCCGGCACCTCGGGCCGGTAGGAGAGGAAGACGATCCATTGGCCGTCGGGGGACAGGTGGGGGAACCAGTTCTGCAAATCGTCATCGGTGAGCTGCTCCTGCCCGCTGCCGTCCGGTTTCATCCGCCACAGCTCCATGGAGCCGGTACGGGCGGAATTGAAGTAGATGTACTTTCCGTCGGGGCTGTATTCCGGGCCGTCGTCGAGGGTGGGCTCGTCGGTCAGCTTCACCTCCGGGCCGCTGCCGTCGGAAGGTATTTTGTAGATGTTATACACGCCGTCGCGCCCAGCGGTGTACGTGAGCCATTGGCCGTCGGGCGACCAGCCGTGCAGGTAACTCGGGCCGATGGGTGTGATGCGCTTCGGCACGCCTCCTTCCGCCGTCACGGTATAGATAAGAGAGCCGTACTCCTCCTCCCCACTTGAACTGCTGATGCCGAGCATCTTTCCGTCGAATGAAAGTACGTGGTCGTTGTTGTTTTCATTAACAAAGTCCGTGTTCAGCACTTCCGTTTTGCCGGTGGCGAGTTCCAGGCGGTAAATCAGCCCCTCGCTGTTGTAGAGCAGGTATTTGTCGTCGGGCGTCCAGTTGGGCGCCTGCAGGGAATTGGGGGCGGTATGGATCACCTTTCGCCGGCAGTTTTCCATGTCCATCAGCTCGATGCGGCTGCCGATGTAGTCCCGGTAGGGCGTCAGGCTGGTCGGGGCGGGAATAACGATGCGGACATTGTCGAACTCGGCGGTTTCCACCACATCGGGATCATGGGCACAGATGTACAGCCCGGCGAGCATCTCCTCCGGGAAACCGAAATGGGGTATCTCCACTGTCCAGAAGGGGTCGCCGAAGCGGGCCAGGCTGAGCAGGAAGCTTTGCCCGCGCCGCTCCAGCTGAATGACGTCGGGCATCTTGACCGGTGAGATCACCTCTTCCACCGCTCCCCCTGCCTTTCTGCGGAACTGAATGGAGGCCAGCCCGTCGCCATGCACGGCAGCACAAACCATGGCGGCGCCGGTATCCAGGCCGGTGCGCACCATCCAGCCGAACTTGCGGTGCGGGTTGGCGCCTTCGCCGAGCAGCTTCCCGCGCGCCCGCAGAATGAAATCGCCACTCAGCTTTTTGCAGGCGTAGTGGAATTCATCCTTCGCCCCCCAGATATTGGCCCCGGAACCGGAGAGTTGATACACCTGCGTTTCGGTATCATAGGCGGTGCTGCCGGCATGGCGCACGGGCCCGACATCGGCCGTGTTGTCAAAGATGCCGGCCGGGTTCTGGGCGGTGCTGGAGTAGGCCATGAGGCAAAGGGTTAAAATGGTTAAGGAGATCTTCGCTTTCATATTTTGCGTTATTGCTTTGGAAATTCCATCATTCCATCATTCCTTCATTCCTTCATTCCTTCATTCCTTCCTTCACTCTCCACCCCAAACACAAGGTACACAAAAGCTGCATTCCAGTTGATCGCGATCTCATTGGAGGCGTAGGAGCACACGTCGTCGATATAGCTCTCGTCCGGCGCCTTACTCGGGTAGCCCGGGCATTTGTCCTGCCGATCGGGGTTGGGGCCGCCCACGAGCAGGCCGGGGACGGGCTCGGCTACGCCGTCGGTTTCCGAGGGGCGGTGGTGGGGGTGCAGGGGCGTTTTATCGCCGTAGCCGGTGACGAACGAATAACCTGTGGGGTTGCGCCCCAGGAGGTAGTCGAGGTTGGCCAGGGCATAGTCCAGGTATTTTTGATCCTTCGTTAACCGGAAGGCGTAGATCAGGGCGATCCCCTGGTTGGCGCAGACGGCCGTGCTGCCCCATTCGAAGTTGTCGGCGTCGTTTTCTACCGGCGCGAGATAGGCCTGGCG
>JAGFJE010000459.1 GCA_024103175.1 Phaeodactylibacter sp. | reverse complement strand
CCCATCGCCTATCCCTACTTCGACGACCCCATGTACGAAAAGGTGAAGGAACTGGGCGCCGACTACCTCATTCCCAACCTGCACCTCATCCCGAACAATTGCATCACCCTGCTGGAGAGCAACCGGGCTTTCATTGAAGCCTATATGGCCGGGCTGAATGTCGAAATGGGACGGGAACTGAAGTGGCGCGAGTACCCCACTGATGAACGGGGAAGCTATTTCCGGCAGTTCTGGGACGTCAAGGGATTGATGGCGGACCCTTCCAGGGATTTTGAGAAATACAAGGACATCACGCCCATCGATCAATGGGCCGCCGGCGAACTAGGCTGCCACCATCCGGTATCTGCAGAGAGAAACGTTTCGGATCCGCTGGTGCTGGCCATCCGGGGAGGATTGCTGCAAGCCTTTCCTAATACGGTGGTTTATGCAGTCAGGGCCGTTGCATCCTGCGATTACCTGCTGGACACCCAAGCGAATTTATTTGTGATTAAAAAAAGAAATACGGATTCGAAACGTACGGAGATTTGCATCTTCTCGGCGGCCAGCGGCTACAGAGAAATCTTGGCAGAATTCAACCGCACTCCTCTGGAAGAAACTGATGAAACCTTTGAATTCCTGCTGAATTCCAAAAATGATCTTTTCGTAATAAAGAAACGCAATACCGGTACTAAAAAGACCGAAGTACACATAATTTCTTCTGAGTCTGATCCCCGTTATTCCAGTTTTATTTTTCACAAAGGCACCGTCCTGCCGGAAACGGATGACAGCTTTACGTTCCTCCTGGATGCTGAAGAAAACCTGTATGCCATCAAGAAGCAAAACACCGGTACAAATTCAACCGAGGTGCATATTCTATCCCGGGCTAGCAACTACCAGGAATTCCTGCTGCGTACAGGAACGGTGCTTCACCCAACCGATGAAAGCTTCGAGTTCTTATTAGATGCCCAAAACAACCTGATTGCGATCAAGAAGCAAGGAACCGGATCGAATTCCACTGAAGTGCACATCCTGTCCCGGGAGCATAATTATCAGCGATACGTGCTAAATACGGGCACTGCCCTTCCGGAAACGGATGCTTTTCATACCTTCTTATTCGGGCCGAATGCTGATCTTTTTGCAATAGCGACAGGGAAAAACACCCCCGAGGTATTCCTTTTGCCCGCCGCCGACAATTATCAAAGCCTGGAACATAAAGCAACCCTGGATATCCCTACGCTCAAACTGGGAACAGATACGGTCTATCCTATTTTTAAAGCCGACATCGAACCGGATATCAAACTGCTGGGGTTCCCCTTCAATAAAGAACAGGCGGAGGGCTCCGGAAAAGGCAATGGGCTGGGTTATTTCTTCGTGCTCAGAGAAATACCCGGAGAATTGAGGCTGGGGTTGGATATCGGCGAGCCCGCACCCACAACAGGAATAGAAGATTGGGATGGCCTGTCCTGGAGCTATGTGCAATTGCAGGCCGATTCCAATATGATCGATATTGGTGAAACGCCGAAAGTCAGAGAGGATTTTAGCAGAAAGGATGAGTGGGGAAAAAACGCCGCCACAATGGCCCGAATCTTCTTCCAAAAGCCGGTTATGATCGCCATCCATGCTTCTGAAATGCTGAAAGGCCTAAAAAATGAAATATGAGTACCATTGTTCCCATATTCCAGGCGCTTGAACCGGGCAGGATCATGGATAGCCTGAGCCAACAAGCTTCGAATATTATCGAAATTAATCAAGCCATTGGCAATTCTATGCTGACGTCTGCGCCCATACTTTTTTTTCCACTGCGCGTGGAGGCGAAATTCAAGGGGCAAGAATTATGGGTGCGGGCTTATCCTGATGAAATAGGCGTGCAGCAGCACGATCCCCGGCTTTCCGAAACGGAAAAACGGGCGGGCCAGGACTATTGGGCCAAGCGCTGGGATCTGGAGAAAGCAGGCGCGGAAGGCCTGGCCGTCAAGACAGAACGGCTGTGGATCAATCTGGCTCATTATTTCTCTTCCGGCCGGGCCGCCTGGATCATCCGGCAAACGAAACCGGGTAATTGGGAGCAGCGGGAACAGGATCAAAAACCAGCCTTTGCTGAACTGCCGATCCGGCCGGAGAACCAATCCGCCCCTTCCGATTGCCGGGTGTTGCCGGATCGGCTGGCGGTTCTTCTGGAAACAGAAACAGGAGAGATCATCGTTCAGGAAGGCGCTCCCATTGGCCGTCGAATGCTGGTTGGGCCGGATCTTAGTGTTTCAGATAATAATGAGTTCAGTGATCCTTCCGCCAGGATCGTTAATGAAAATGGGGATATTAAATACGGAGAAAAGCTGGTTTGGCTAGCCGATTTCGAGATCGCTGTTAAAAGGGGAATGGGCTTCAAGATTAACCTGAGCCCAACCAATTCCAGCACGCAGGTAAATCAAATCAAATGGCTGCTCGTCGTCGGCCTAAAAACGGGAACTGAGCCTTCCAGAAGCGCTGCACTTTTTGAAGATCTGCTGCAGGCACATTATTTTTCCGGAAAGGGTTTTACCTTAGTTCCCCAAGGCACACCTACCAATAGCACAGAAGAAGTAGACAGTGGATATAATCAGCGGGCATCAGTTGTTCTGTCGGATTACCGGGCTTTCAGCGAGCGCATTCCGGAGGAAGCAGAGCAGGGGCGCAAAACCGACCAGCAGCGGCTGGCAGAACTGCTGGGGTTGGATTTTAACGCGACAATACTTCGGGAAACCGGCCCGCACCGGCAGATCGGTGAAGATGGCAAACCCGGACTGGCCGATCACCGCGAGGCCGTCCTGATGAACAGATCTCTGTACCCCGCCACGCTTGGGTATTACGCCATGTACGCCCTCAATGGGCTGGTGGAATGGCCCATACTGCCAACTTTAAGGAAATTCTTTGTGGAACAAATTTCCGGCCGCGGGCCGCTTCCGGCCATCCGGACTGGAAATCAACCCTATGGCTTTGTGCTGACTGCTGATTTTCCCAATTGGGAACCAGCCCCAGGCATAACTGATGGGCAAAGGCTTTTGACACGCCTGGCCCAGTTGGCAGAGCGGGAACTATCCCCCCTGGCCCTGGATGTGCCCCATCTGGGACAGGTGTTCGACGAATTCGGCCAAAAGGTAGAAAATAACAAACTCCTGATGAAGTTGCTGGAACAACATCCGGCCTCCATCCGCTTTTCCTTCCGGAACCTGATATTGAACGGACAGAACGAGCTTTCAGAGCGCCTGCTCCGGAAGGAAGTATGGCCTTCAATTGCTGATCATTCCATCGATTCTGTTCTGAATCCGCCTGTCATTCAATTTCATCAGGACTGGAAAACAAAATTTCCCAATCATACGATAACCGAAGGCCGGGCGCTGTCGGAAACAGAACTCCTTAACCCCAATTATATCCTATGGCTACTGGAGGAGCTTCCACGCATGCTGAGGGAATTAAATAGCAGTCAAAACCTGGATCTCAAACCGGAGGGCATGGAACACCCTCCACTGCTGTTCCTTCTGCTTCGCAGCGCCCTGCTCCGCCAGCTTTATCATTGCGCTGTATTATTCCTGAAGCAGGAAGGATTGTTGCCGGCCGGCCCTGTGACGCACGTCGGCGAGCCGACACTTGTCCCCATGGATTTTCTGATCATTCAATTAAATGAATTATACGGAACAGGGCTGGTAAATCGGGAAGTGGAAGAGTTCTGCCTGGCGGAATATCTGCTTAAACTGCAAATGGACAGCCTGCAAGAATTATCGAAGCGCAATGAAAAAGAGTTGGAGGCACTGGTTAATAATGAATTGTCTAGAAAACTGATCCGGAACCCAAATCCTCTCGATCCCGAATTAGTCAAAGAATACAATGAACTGTTGTACCTGCTCCAGGCGTTGGCCTTGCTTTCCAAAATGCCAACGGCCCGGCTGGAACGCTGCCTGGCCGAACACATCGACACCCTCAGTTATCGCCTGGACGCCTGGATAACGGCCCTCCTGGCCGGCCGGCTGGACGATTCCCGAAAGCCTCAGGCCGGCGGCATCCCTCATGAGCCCAAAGGGTTTTACCTCGGAGCTTACGGTTGGTTGCTGGATTTGCACAGGAGTCCGTCTACGAAACAGCCGGAAGGAGGCTACCTGCACGCGCCTTCCCTTGCCCAGGCCGCCACGGGCGCCCTGCTCAAGTGTGGCTTCCTGAGTCATAATAGTTCATCCGGCGCTTTTGCGGTTGATCTTTCTTCCCAACGGGTGCGCCACGGCCTGTTCCTGCTGGAGGGGTTGCAAAACGGGCACGAACTGGCGGCGCTGCTGGGCTATCAGTTTGAGCGGGCTATGCACGACGCCGGCCTGGATGTACACATTCTACCCATTCGGGATCAGTATCCACTTGAAAAAAAACGATTGCCTCAATCCGGAGTCCAAAATGGAGAACCTGTTCTTCCGGGGCCGGTCACGGATGGGCTGAAGCTTCTGGCTGATCGGGGTTCCAAATACCTCGAACCGTTGCACAATGGCAATGCGAATAAATCCGACGTCGCTGATCAGATCTTAAAACTAATAGAGGCTGTAGATGGATCTGTCGACAGCCTTTCTGATCTGCTGCTCGCTGAAGCGGTACACCAATACGCTAACGGCAATACAGAACGGGCGAACGGGTTGCTCAAAGCGCTCTCCGAAGGAACGATACCTCCAACCCTCGAGTTTATTCAAACGCCGCGCACCCACCAGCATCTGCTCACGCACCGGCTGGCCGTGCTGCTGGATTATAGGCGCCCGCTTGAGAAGGGGCTTACACCCCGCGCCCGCATAGAACCGCAACTGAACGAATGGCTCGGCAAAGTGATCGGGCCGCTTGAAAGAACAGGCTTTAAAGTGTTTGCCGGAGACGCCAACAGCGGAGAAACTTTATCCCTGGCCGATCTCGGGTTGCAGGCCATAGATATCGTTTATGTAGTGCCGGAGCAGCTACCTATAGGGGGTTCCCCCGGCCAGGCCCGGGCCGCCGGCGATAGCGAATGGGAACAGCGGATTGCCCGTGCCTACCGGGAAAAAACCGGCGCCTCCGATGCCAGCCCTGTGTATGTCAATTATTACGATTTTGACAGTAAGGAGCATACCTATAGCTTTTCGGAAAAGTATTTCCTGATCCTCCGGCTGAAGAACCTGCTGGCAAATGCCCGGCCACTGGCTAGGCAGAATTTTGAGGTTTCGAAACAATCTAACGGTACGGCTGCAATGCCGGTTGGCTTAGGCGCTCAATATGACTCTGCAACAAAAGCGTTAGAAAAGATTCGGGACAAAACAAATGTGCAGGAAGCGCTAATGGAAGGTTCGCTTTTCGGGATAAAAGAAGCCAATCTCATTTTGACTACGGAGGAAGATGAAGCCTTGAAAACAGCCTTCATAAATGTTAAAGCAGAAATAACCAGAAGAATCGAGGAAGGAGATAAATTAATCCAGAGTCAACAAACAGATGCATATATCCAAGCCATCAAAACCCTGTTCAACCATACTATTCAACCCTTGCCCTCCTTTCAGTTTGATGGCAAATTGGCCGGCTACATCCAAGAGGCGGATAAAAACCAGGAAGCGCTGTTGAGTTACGCACGAACAGCCTCCGGCTTTCCAAACAACGGCCTGCTTCTGGATGATTGGCTGGACGGCCTCCACCACGTCCGGCCCAATGTGGGTGCTTTTCGATGGGTACGCCTGTTGAGCGAGAGGCTGGATGGAGAAAAAATGCACCTGCGCGCCTGGCAGTTGCCTTACGAGAAGGAGGATCAATGGCTGGGCGGTATGTTTCAAGGCCGGTGGCAGGGGGAGAAAGTGTCTATTGTGGGGCAATACATGCAGTCGGCCAACTCCGAATTGGGCAGAGGCGATTACTGCGGCTTGCTGATTGACGATTGGGTGGAAACCATCCCTTCAGAGGAGGAAACCACCGGGATTGCCTTAAATTACAACAAACCCAACTCAGAACCGCCCCAGGCCCTGCTGCTCGCCGTCAAGAGCGATCTGCAAGAGCAATGGGCCTTACCGGAAATTGTACGTTCCGTTCTTTACGCTTTAAAGTTATCCGCTTTGCGAGGTGTAGAAGCGGAGGCCATCGGCCAGTCAAAGTGGCGCGGCTTTCTGCCGGCCGTCATTGGGGAAACCGCAGCCCAACATATTTCCGCCATTTTTCAAAAACAAGCATGATGCCTTTCGAATCGAGCAAATTTGAAGAAAAAGCCTGGAAATACGCCAGGCTGGAAGGTTCTTCCCGTGAAGAGAACTTTGGCCGCAACCTTCGCTCAGAGATCAGGGACGGCCTTTGGATGCTCTGTCGGCAGTGGCAGATGGGCGAGTTCATTGGCGAAGATGTCGGCACGCCCCATAAGGTGCAAATTGAGGCCGTTTGCCAACCTCTTGCAGGCAATCCGGCTCAAAGCGGACAGCCTCTGGAGCCTTTCGTAGAAGGAGAGGCGCCGACAGATAATTTATTCACCCGCATTCAGGCCGGGCAATACTTTCAATCCCTTCTGTCGGCGAATGGCCTGGAGGAAGTGCTGGGCGCCTTTTTGGGACGATACAGCCTGGCCCAAATGGAAACCCGGGCCCCGAAGTTATTGGAATCCCTCCTGGCTCAGCCCGCCGCTTTCCAACTCTATTATCCTTTGCGTTTCAAACAGCTGGACGGTTTGCAAATATTGATGGATAGCGAGTTGAAAAACGGCGTTTCCATCCTGGAGGAATGGGTGGCGGAAACCTGGGGTGAGCCGGGGGGCGCGAATAAAATACTGGATTGCGTGGCTCAGCTCGAAGCCTGGCGCAGGAGAAGATATCCTGCCTCACCTTCCTGGAAAACCCATAGCCTCGATTACAGCTACACTATGGGATCAGAGGCCCACCCCCCGGCAAACGTGCAGCATTTCACTTTTACGGCAGATAATTATCCCGGCGGCAAGCTCGATTGGTATGACTTCGACCTGAAAAATGCCGGATCGCTCAGCAGCACCGGAAAAACCTATGCTTTCCTGCCAATGCCCTGCACTTTCCGCGGCATGCCCGCTTCCCGCTGGTGGGAAATGGAAGACAGCTCCGTAAACCTCCATCATGTGGAAGTGGGAAAAACCGGGATACTGGATCTGCTCTTCCTTGAATTTGCTTTGCTGTACGGCAACGACTGGTTTCTGATTCCTTTTTCCATGCCGGTTGGGCACGTTTGTGAAATCAAACAGGTTTGGGTTACGGACGTTTTTGGAGATCGCCCGCAAATCCAAAGCGCAAAAACCGGAACCGGAAAGGGCCGTTTTGCGCTATTTGAACACACCCGTCCTGCCAATGCTAGCAGCGCTGAAAATATCTTTTGCCTGTTCCCCGTAGTAGACAACATTTTGGAAGGCCGGCCCCTGGAACAGGTGCATTTCTTCAGAGATGAAATGGCGAATCTGGCCTGGGCAGTGGAAAGTATCGTCCCCGGGCAGTTGGGCGAAGGATTGAAAGGCGCTCAGGCCTCTTCCTCTTTCCAGGAGGAAGAAAACCTGGCAGGAAGCGGAACTATGTATTATACGTTGGCCAATAAGGTTCCCGATCATTGGATACCATTCATCCCGGTTAACTTCAAACAAGGCGCCTATAAGGAAATCCGATTACAACAGGCACGAATGCCACAGGGCGCCAATCCCAGGGGAATTATTCTTAATGAGAATACAACTCCCGTTTTTATAGAGAAAAATAATAGCAAAAAGCAGTTGGAAGGCTATTTCATCCTGGAAGAAGAGATCACACAGCTGGGGACGGCAGTGGCTCGGAGCTATCAAAGGACACGTGGGCCTAGGGGAGAAATTTATACATGGGCCGGACGGAAAAAAGGCACTGGAAAAGGTGAAGGTGGTAGTGGTTTGATGTTCGATCAGTTGTTCCATGCCTCCAAGGAAGAAACCCAAATCCGGTCTACTCTTCACTCCGGCGAATCCCTGAAAAAGGATGAATTTATCCAATCAGCCAATGGGGAATATACCCTGGTCATGCAACAAGATGGCAATCTCGTCCTCTATGAACATGGAGTGGAGCCGCTTTGGGCAAGCCATACCGGCAAGGGAGAGGTTTGCGTCATGCAGGAAGACGGCAACCTCGTCGTGTCGGATGCTGAAGGCAAGCCAGCCTGGAGTTCGGGCACCGGGGGCCATCCCGGCGCCTTCCTGACTCTGAATAACGATAAAAACCTGGTCATTACGGATCGGTATTACCGTCCGATCTGGAACTCAGAAAACCTGAATTTATCTTTCCTGCTTGCGCCCGGCGCTCAATTGAATATGAATGAAAGCCTCCTCTCTGCCAACAGCCAATACCGGTTAATCATGCAGAGAGACGGAGACCTTGTTTTGTTTGGCCCTGACGAAATTCCCTTATGGGCGGCCGGAACCCCTGGCTCCGGAGCCAATCTTTGCATCATGCAAAGAGATGGGAATTTGGTTTTATATACAGCCGGCGGGGTTCCGGTTTGGGCGACTGGCACGGATGGCCAAACCGGCGCTTTCCTGGTATTGCATTCCGATGGCTACCTAACCCTCTATGATTCTGGGAATAATCCGATTTGGTCAATAAGGGGCTAAAGTTCCTACCCAACCCCAACCCTCACTCCCTCCTGCTCCAAACCTCATACATCGGCTCTCCCGCAGAGCTTTTGCCGCGGTGATGCCAGTCGTTGCCGTCGACTTCGAACTCGAACCGGAGTTGAGCGCCCACCCTGGAATTATCGCGGGAGAAAAATTCGATATTTTCGGTATAAACGCCATCTTCGGCAGTGTAGGAGCCGCCCCCTGTGCCGAAGAATTGTTTCGTCTCGGTATTGTAGGCGATCCACTGGAAGCGGGCGCCGGACAGTATCTTCATGGTTTTCCGGGGCTGGTTGGTATCCCGACGGGTGACCTGGCCGTCTCTTTCCCTGCCGGAAAACAGCCAGGGGCCGGAGAGGGTAGTGGAGGCGCCCGCATCAAGGGCCTTCCACGGCGCAGGGTCAAGGCCTCTGCCCTCCAGCACGAGCTTTGAATCTTTGAGGGAAACAATCCATTCTTCCGATGTTCCGACGCGGGCGCTGTCGGCCGTGTCGAATTCATATGACACTTTCAGCGTTTCTCCATCGAGGCGCCAACTGCCGCCTTTGGTGCTGAGGAATGCGCCGTTTTCGGCCATATGGGCCGTCAGGGAAAAATACCGGCCGCTGAAGAGCAGGACGTGCGCAACCTCGCCCTCGGCGGAGGCCACGGTTTGGCGCCAGGCGCCTTCGAGCTTAGCCTTACTTGTCGTCGAATCACTGGAAAAGGACAAGAAGAAAGGAAGGGCGAATAAAATGGCAGGCAGCAGTTTTGATCTCATCATTTCGGTTCGGTTTTGGTTTTACCCAAATTTATTCAATTTTCTGCGGATCTGAATGTTTGAAAATCCATTAATTCCCAGGCGTAAAAAAACTGTCCCACTCTTCCACAGCCGATCTCCTGCCGGTCCTGCGCACGCCAGAAGAGGCGGTTGCCCAGGATGCCAGGTGTTTCAGGCGTTCGCTCAGGAGGAAGTTTTTCCAAACCCCTTATCAGCGACCTACACAAGCCCGGCGCCGGCCGGCCCAAAATTATGTATATCTTCCGGGAAATTGTGTAACGTATCTCCTTGCCGGCAGTCCTATTTTTGTGTCATTACTTTTGATAAACACCATAGAAAAATGGAACCAAGCCAGGTAACCTACCGCCTCACCGCCTCCGAATTCACATGGCAGCTTTCCGATGAACGCGCCATTCAGGCCTGGGGCTACAATGAACAACTGCCCGGCCCGGTACTGAAGGCCAAAAAGGGCGACGAACTGATCGTTCATTTCACCAACAACCTCAGCGAGCCTACCCTGATCCACTGGCACGGCATTCGCCTGCCGGCCGCCATGGACGGCACCGACGGCGTACAGCATCCCGTTCAGCCGGGAGAAAGCTTTGAATATCGCTTCATTGTCCCTGATGCAGGCACATTCTGGTACCACTCACATGCTAACGAGACCCAGCAGATGGAGCGCGGCCTCTACGGGGCCCTCATCGTGGAAGATCCTGGTGATCCGGTTTTCGATGCCGAGCGCGTATTGATGATCGACGATATGAAATTAACAGACAAGGGCGAGTTTACCCGGCCAGGCTGGGCCTTCCCCCGGCTCGTGGAGCGGCACGACGGCCGGGAGGGGGATACGCTGCTCATAAACGGCCGCACGGATACCGTCATCGGCATGCATGCCGGCCAACTGGAAAGGTGGCGCTTTATCAACGCCGCCAGCGCGCGCTACTTCGTACTGCACCTCAGCGGCAAGCCTTTCCGGATCATCGGCAGCGATGGCGGATTGCTGGAGAGCGCCCAAACGGCGACGGAAGTCCTGATCACGCCGGGTGAACGCGTGGATATCGTGGCCGGGCCGTTCGAAGAAGGCGAAACCTTCGCGATCGAATCCCTCGCCTATGACCGTATGACCTTCGTCAAATCGAAGCGGCAGCAATATGCAGCAGTGCAGGTAGGCGAACGCAGGCCGTCTGCGGCATTTCTCCCGGATACCTTGAGAAAGATCGAGCCGCTGGCGCCGCAGGATGCCGGGGCCACGCGGAAAATAAAGCTCTCGGTGGGCCCAAGCCTCAGGAACGGCCTGGACTTCATGGTCAACAACAGCCTGCACGCACAAGACGAGCCGGTAAGGGCAGGCGAGCTCCAGGTATGGGAAGTCTACAATGCCAGCCTGATGGATCATCCCTTCCACCTCCATGGTTTCTTTTTTCAGGTGCTG
>JAGFJE010000457.1 GCA_024103175.1 Phaeodactylibacter sp. | reverse complement strand
AGGTGACATCTTTCGCCTTATATACCAGACTATAGCTCATATCACTGCAGTTTACAAGGCGAAAGAGCCTGTCCCGATATTTTCGGGATGTCATCTGGCGAAGTGAGATGACACCTTTTTGCCCCTCAATCCGCCGAAACAGGATTAATCGCCAGGATCTGGGAGCAAAAAGATGTCACCTCACCTCAACGCCAAACACTTACCGGAAACCTCAAAGGTTTAAAAGGCAATTTTTTCTTAAATTGTCGGGCCAGGCAATTTAAAACGGCCCCACTATGCCATCCATCGACAAAACGACATTGCGCCAACTGGTAACCGACAATAAAACCCAGCAGGCCATCGAGCGCCTCCGCTCCACCGAGCAGGTGCAGCGCGACGCCGGCCTGCGCAACGAGGTGGCCCTGATCCTGTCCCAATGGCAGGCCTGCCGCCAGGAATTCGCCGGGGGGCGTATGACGCCGGAGGCCCACCGGGCGGAAAGCCAGCGGATCAACCTCGCTTTGTTCCAGTTTATTGACGCCCTGCCCGACGAGGAACTCCAGCTCGGCCTGCCCCCCCTGCCCGATACCATACAGCGGCCCCGCATCCCCTTCACCGGCCTGCACTGGTTCACCTGGGAGGACGCGCCGGTTTTCTTCGGCCGCCGGGCGGACATCCGCGCCCTCTACAACCTCATCACCGCCGGCGAGCTGGTGATCCTGCTCTACGGGCAGTCGGGCGTGGGCAAGTCATCCCTCCTGCACGCCGGCCTGCTGCCCCGGCTGGCGTACCGCTGGCCAGATATCAAGGACGGCTACTTCCGCCGCGATCCGGCAAAGGGCGTGCCGGCCGTCCTGGAGGAGGTTCTGAAGAATAAAAACCGGGAAGAACGGATCATCGTGCTCGACCAGCTGGAGGAAATATACACCAACCCCCACCCGGCCCTGGCCGATGAGGCGGAACAGTTCGCAGCCCTCCTGGCGAAAGCCGTGCGGGAATTTCCCGGCCTGCAGTTCATCCTGGGCTTCCGCAAGGAATACAAAGCGGAAGTCGAAGACCTGCTGGAAGGGCAGGGCCTCGACCCGGCGGGCCATTTTCTAAAGCCCCTGAGCCGGCAGGGTGTGCTGGAAGCCATCAAAGGGGTGGCGGAGACGCCCCACCTGCAGCGCAAGTACCACCTTCATGTCGAAAAGGGCCTGCCGGACGCTATTGCCGACGACATCCTGCGCGATTCCGCCTCCAACATCGCCCCCCTGCTGCAGATCCTGCTCCGCAAAATGTGGGACGCCGCCTGCGAAAAAAGGCAGGACGGGGAGGTACAGTTCACCCACGCCCTGTACGCCCCCTTGCGGCAATCCAGCCTCGACGCCCTGCTGGACACCCAACTGGAAGAACTGAAAAAAGAATTCCCCGAAGCGGTGGACAGCGGCCTGGCGCTCGACCTGCTCATGGGCTACACCACCGCCCGCGCCACGGCGGGCGAGCTGGCCGACGAGGTGTTGCAGGAACGCTACGCCCACATTCCTCACATCCTGGAGCTGAAGGCCGCCCTGCAGCGCCTCTTCCTGCTCACCAACCCGGCCGGGCAGAACCGCCCCGCCGCCCGCCTGGCCCACGACGCCCTGGCGCCCATCATCCGCAAAAAGTACTTCGATTCGGATGCGCCGGGGCAGCGGGCCCGCCGCATCGTGGAAACCAAAGAGCGGGAGATCGGCTTCCTGGCTTCCTTCAGCGAGACGGACATCGAAACCATTCTGGCGGGAGAGAACGGTATGCGGAAAATACCGGCAACAGTGCGCGAACGCATGAAGGCCGACCGGGAGCGTTACAGCCGGCAAAAACAAGAGCGCTTCAACCTGGCCTTCGATGCAGCCCGCCACCATATTCAGAACCTGAACTACGAGCTGGCGCTGAAGAAACTGGCCATCGCTTCTCACGAAAACATCCTGCAGGATACGCTGAGGGAACAGGCCCTGGAATTGCCCTACTTCTTCCTGCAAAGCGGGCAGCCGGAGCTGTTTCAAGAAAGCCTGGAGTTCGTCCGGAAGATGAGCGAGGCGCCGGATGCCGGCATTCCCAGGCTACTGGATATTGCCGGCCGGGGATGGGCGGATAGAACCAGGATCGAAAAAGAACTGCAAGAATGGAACCCCGCCCTGTTCCAAAAACTGGAAAAGCGCCATTTCCCGGAGATGCGCTCCATTGAGGGAGGAACCTACCGGATGGGCAGCGAAGAAGGCTATGCCGATGAAAAGCCGGTGCACGAAGTTACCGTGAGCAGCTTTCAGCTGGCGGCCACCCCGGCGACCTGCTGGCAGTA
>JAGFJE010000454.1 GCA_024103175.1 Phaeodactylibacter sp. | reverse complement strand
TTCTTTGGTGAAGACGATGCGGGACGAATTCCACTCTTCGGCATTCTTGACGATCTTCTTTTCCGGATCAGCCGGGTACATGGCATAATCGGCGCCTGCTTTCTGCCAGTCTTCCAGCTTTTCGGGGAAGCCCAGGTCGTCGATCAGTTGGTATTCCGGGGCATTTTCATAGGGGGCGTTGTATTGCTCCCCTTCCACGACATGGTAGAAAATGCCGCTGTTGCCGCCTTCGGCGATCTTCCATTCCAGGGCCAGCTCGAAATCTTCGAATTTCCGGGCCCCGTAGACGATGTCGCCGCCGATGTCTCCTCCTGTTCCCAGGGACTTCAGCGTGCCTTCCTCGATGACCCAGTTTGTCGGCAGGGTATCCTGGTTAAACCCGCGCCACCCTTCGGTGCTTGTCCCGTCGAACAGGACGATCCATTCGGGTTCTTCGGTTGCGGCCTCGGTTTCCGAAGCCGGCGCTTTGTCCTGGCCGGAATTGCAGGAGTACAGGCCGGAAAATGCAAATACTACTAATAAAAAGCGACGGATGTTTTTCATGGTGTGAATTTTCTTGTTACATGGAAATTTACAGATATATGATTTTTGATGTGCGATTTTTGATTTTTGATTTGGCTGCACCCGGCTGTCGGCCCATGTGAGCACATCGCACATCAAAAATATCACATCAAAAATCAAAAATCAAAAATCTCAAACCACCTTCATCCCCACCGGATCCCAGTTGATGAACTTGTTCTGGAAATAGCTGTCGTTGCACAGCAGGGCCGGAGCGGCGGCGCGGAAGCCGAAAACGGGGTCTTCCACCACGGTTCCGCCGGTGCGGATGGCGCGAAGCCAGTTGGCGAAGTGGTCATAATGGGCGCCCTTGTAGCCGTCTTCTGCTCTGAAAACCGTTTCCTCGGGCGGCAGCATTTTCTTGCGGCCGGAAACCACACCGCCGGCTTCCTGTGCCTTGGCCTTGGCGAAGTCATCCAGGGCGTCGCCGGAATTGCGGCGGAGCACCACCTCTTCCCACTTTACATCCATAGACCCTTTACTGCCGACGACCCTCAGGTAGGTCGTCCCGCTGGTGCCATCCACGAAGTTGCAGCGCAGGGACAAGTTGAAGCCGGGGTGGGCTTCCGTTTCCGGATAATCGAACATACCAAGCAGTACGTCCGGAACTTCCCGCCCATCTTTCCAGTAGCGCAGGCCGCCCATGGCGCTGACCTTGGTAGGGCCCAACGAGTTGGTGATGAAATGCAGGCTCGAGAACAGGTGCACGAACAGGTCGCCCGACATGCCGGTGCCGTAGTCCTGGTAGTTGCGCCAGCGGAAGAAGCGCAGCGGGTCCCAGGGCAGTTGTTTGGTATTGGAGATGTAGCGTTGCCAGTCGACCGTTGCCAGGGAGGCGTCTTCGGGGATGGGGTACTGCCACGCGCCGGTGGGGGAGTGGCGCGCCCAGAAACCTTCGGCGTAGTTGATTTCTCCGATGGCGCCCTCGGCCAGCAGTTCCTTCGCCTTTTCATTGCCCAGGGAAGATAGCCCCTGGCTACCCACCATGAAGA
This sequence comes from Phaeodactylibacter sp., assembly GCA_024103175.1. Classification (GTDB taxonomy): domain Bacteria; phylum Bacteroidota; class Bacteroidia; order Chitinophagales; family Saprospiraceae; genus JACJXW01. Next base: position 2,784 of record JAGFJE010000454.1, on the reverse strand, counting down.
CCTTGCCCGATTTCTTCCAGGCGTTGATCACCTCATGGCCTTCTTCTACGGAATGCACCATGGGCTTTTCGCAATAGGCGTGCTTGCCGGCCAGGAGGGCATCGACGGAGATCTGCTTATGCCAGTGGTCGGGCGTGCCAATGATCACGGCGTCGACATCCTTGCGGCTGAGGATCTCTTTGTAGTCGGCGGTGGTGAATAAGTCCTTGCCCCACCGCTCCTGCGCATCCCTGATCCGGCCCTTGTACAGGTCGCATACCGCCACCAGGCGGGCGCCTTCGTGGCTGAGGCAGGTCTTGGTGTCTTCAACCCCCATGCCGCCGGCGCCGATCAGGGCGATCCGGACTTCTCCGGAAGGAGTGAGTGGATTGGTTCTCTTTAGGTAGGTTATCGTTTTGTTGCTGTCGGTGAAGGAGGCGCCGGCCGCCGCTACGGATGCGGTGGCCAGCCCCAGTTTTTTGATGAATTGCCTTCGGTTGTTATCACCCATTGGTATGTGTGTTTTGAGTTTGCAGTTTTGCTCAAATATATAGATTCTGCCGGGAAAAGGTATGTTTTAGGCTGGGGCTTTCTGATGGAATGATTACCTTTATTGGAGATAAAGAGGTATGCGAAAAAAGTTCAATGATACAGGCCCGTGTATTCCGGAGCAGCACTTTATGGCGGATATTTCGGCCAAGCTGGCGCAGATCGTTGCCCTGGTCGAAGAGGGGGCTTATTTCACCATCAACCGGCCGAGGCAGTACGGGAAGACGACCAGTATCCATGGTTTATTTCTGGCGCTGAACGAAAAAACTGATTACCTGTCCATAAAACTCAGCTTTGAAGGCATCGGCGATGCCGTTTTTGAAAATGAGGCTGTATTCTGCCAGAGCTTTGTGGATGACCTGGCGTATCGGCTCCGCAATACCCACCCGGATCATGCAACTTTTCTCCAAAAGGAAATGAAGTCCGTCGGTTCCTTCAGGCGCCTGTCCAGAACCATCAGTGATTTTGTGCAGTTTTCAGGAAAAAAGATCGTAGTCATCATAGACGAGATCGACAAGGCCAGCAACAACCAGTTGTTCTTGTCGTTCCTCGGTATGCTCAGAGATAAATATATTGATGCGAAGAGCCGGTTGGATACTACCTTCCATTCTGTAATTCTGGCCGGCGTGCATGATATCAAGACCATCAAACTCAAGATCGATCCGGAATCTGTCGGCAAATTCAACAGCCCCTGGAATATTGCTATTGATTTCAAAGTTGAAATGAGCTTCGAACCTCAGGAGATCGAAGCTATGTTGACAGCCTATGCCCAGGATCGGGGTGTTGCCATGAATACTGCAAAAATTGCGAAGCAGCTCTACTACTTCACTTCCGGCTACCCATATCTGGTTAGCAAGATCTGTAAGTTTGTGGATGAAGATGTCTTGCATCAAAAAGAAACGAATAAATGGGAGCAGGCTGATACCGAACAAGCATTTCGGATGATCACCTACGGCGGGTACACCACTACGCTCTTCGATAGTATAACTAAATACCTGGAAGATGACTCGGACTTGTTTGACATGATCTTCGATATCACTATCAATGGGGCTTCTTATGATTTCAATATCAATGCGCCGGTAGTAAACACGGCCGCCATTTACGGCATCATCCGAGATGATCACGGGATGTGCCGCATCCACAACCGGGTTTTTGAGCAGCGGCTGTACGGCTATTTTCTGGCCAAGCAGGCTACTGAAAAAGGACAGATCGAGACCGCCGAAGATCCCGGGTTTTTCTCAGGTGGCCGCTTCAACCTCCGCCTCGTCCTGAGCAAGTTCCAGGAGTTTATGAAGGAGAACTATGCCCAAAGAGATGAAAAATTCCTGGAACGGGAAGGGCGCTTGTTGTTCCTCTCCTTCCTGAAACCCATTCTGAACGGGAAGGGCTTTGACTTCAAGGAGCCGGTCACCGGCGATGAACGCCGGATGGACATCGTCATCACCTATTTAAACCGGCGCTACGTGGTGGAATTGAAGCGCTGGAGAGGAGCCCAGTACCATGAACAGGGCTTGCAACAGCTTAGCGATTACCTGGACTCTTATTCTCTCCGTGAGGGTTTTTTGCTGATCTTTGATTTTCGTAAGGAGAAGGAATATAAGACCGAAGATATCCTGGTTGATGGTAAGGAGATTTTTGTGGTTTGGATATAGAGATCATTTTGTAAAGCCCTTGTCCAGGAAAGTATCCAAAGAAACCAAAATGGATATTTTCGAAGGATACCTTCTGGCCAGGCTGCATTCCATCGGTTCCAGGTCGGAAGGGCCGCTTTATTTCTTACAACTGAAAACCGGCAAGGAAGTAGTTGTCATGAAAAAAGTACACCCCTGGGAAAACGACCCCGTATTGCATGCCTTGCTCGGTGAAAAAGTGGCCAATGTTTTGCAACGCTCTCATTTCCCTGGCGCTGAGCATTATTTTGCTGAGCACTGGAATGCTCCCTGCGCAAACCGTAACCATTCGATCTGCTGTGGAACGCCCGGCGGGCGCTCCCTTCTTCATCCGGCTAGAAGGGCCGGGGAATTGGAGCGGCGGGGTATTGGAAAACAAAAACAGCGGGGCCGTGCTGCCTGTCCAGGCATACGACTCCGATCATTTGGTAGCGTTATTTGAGGCCTCTATGGCCGCCGGGGAAAGCCGCACCTACCGGTTTCGCGCCAGAAAGAAGAGAGAAACCTTCGCGCAAGCACAAACCTTTGAATCCAATGGCTTCCTGAAAATGATCTCCGGGGAAAAGGGCGTGCTCCATTATTCCGT
>JAGFJE010000440.1 GCA_024103175.1 Phaeodactylibacter sp. | reverse complement strand
GTGCTTCCCTTCAGCATCCCGCAACGGATCTGGAACAACCTTTTTGTGAGAATGGATCGCCGCATGCGCTTTCCCAATGCCCCTCTGCGGCGAGGGATAGCTGTCCTGACAGAACGTTTTCAGCCGGACGTGATCCATTGCCACTTCGGGCCGGACGCCCTGCATTTTCTCGACAATTACCACGGCAAGGGCAGGCCGGTATTCATTTCCTTCCACGGTTATGACGCCTCCAATATGTTGCGCAGCGCGTTGTACTGCCGCCGCCTGGAAGAGGTGTTCCGCCGCCCCGATGTCTTCCCCGTTTTCGTTTCGGAATTCATGGCGGCCACGGTAGCCCGCCACCTTCCCGTGCCTCGCCACTTCATCCTCTACTATGGTACGGACACCGGTTTTTTCCGGCGCCAGGCCCCGGCCCCACCGCCCGATCCCTTTACCTTCCTTCAGGTGTCCAATTTCATTGAGAAGAAGGGGCATGAATATACCGTTCAGGCCTTTGCCCGCCTGCTGGAGCTTCAGCCCGGTGCGCATGTCCGCCTCATCCTGGCCGGCGATGGCCCCCTCCGCCCTGGCATCGAAGCGCAATGCCGGGACCTGGGCATCGGAGAGCAGGTAACCTTTACCGGCCGGGTGACACCCGAAGAGGCCCGCCGCCTGATGGAGCAGGCCCACGCCTTTGTCCACCACAGCGTCACCGGCAAAGACGGCGACAGAGAGGGCATCCCCAATGCCATCATGGAGGCCATGGCCATGGAGCTGCCGGTGCTGAGCACCCTGCACTCCGGCATTCCCGAGCTGGTGGAACACGGCGTTCACGGCTTCCTCGTCGAAGAGCGGGCCGTGGATCCCTATGCCCGTTACATGCAGGAGGTGCTGAGCTGGGGCCAGAAGCCGGAAAACAGGGAGAAGGTCAAAAGTGGTTTTGAAAAGAAGAGCCACGCCCGGCAGTTGATCGGGTACTACCGGGAAGCGGTGCAGGCCATGTAAGAACCAAACCTTTGAGGTTTTCAAAACCTCAAAGGTTTTAACATCCTTCCTTTTGTTAAGGAAGCTCTGTTTTTTATGGTAGAAGCATCTCCAGCCCCATCCTGGCAGCACCCCACTGGAAAAATTCCGATTTCCGACTTCCGATTTCCGACTTTCACCCCCTCCCCAGCACCTCCGCGATCCTCACTGCCGCCTGCCCGTCCCAGAACGGGGGAATGACGCCCTTCTTGGTTTTGCCGTCCAGGATATCGCCCACCTTTTGCCTTACGGCGGCGGGGTCGAGGCTGGCCATCAGGAAATTGGTGCCGAGTTCGACGGTAGAAGGCCGCTCGGTGGAAGAACGCAGGGTCAGGCAGGGGATCTGCAAATAAGTCGTCTCCTCCTGAATGCCCCCGGAATCGGTGATGATCAGCGCGGCGTTATCCATGAGTTTGAGGAACTGCAGGTAGCCTTGCGGAGGCAGCAGCACCAGGCCGGGGATGGCCTCCAGGGTGCTGAGCAGGTTGAACTTCTCGAAATTTTTATAGGTGCGGGGATGGATGGAGAAGACAAGCGGCAGGCGTTCCACGGTATCCCGTACGATCTGCAGGATGTTGTTCAGCCCTTCTTCGTCATCGACGTTGGAAGGCCGGTGCATGGTCATCAGGGCATAATCCCCGCCGCTGAGGGATGGGGTGGGGGAGGTGGGCTTTTCACCGGAAAAGATGCGTTGCTCCAGCAATTCATCCAGGGCCAGCCGGCTGGCCTTCTGCCGAAAGAAGATCAGAGAATCGATCATGACGTTGCCCACGAAGAACATCTTCTCTTCGGGTATGCCCTCCCGGCTCAGGTTGATCATGCCCGCCATTTCCGACACGAAGAGGTAGTCGCTGACGCTGTCGGTCAGTATGCGGTTGATCTCCTCCGGCATGGTGCGGTCTCCGGAGCGCAGGCCAGCCTCCACGTGGGCCAGCAGGATGCCTTCCTTTTTGGCCACCAGGGAGGCAGCCAGGGTGGAGTTGACATCTCCCACCACGACGATGATGTCCGGCCGGTACTCCTGAAGCAGCTCTTCGAAGGCCAGCATGATCTTTGCCGTCTGCTGAGTATGGGTGCCGCCCCCGATGCCGAGGTAGTAGTCCGGCTGGGGCAGTTCCAGCTGGCGGAAGAAGATGTCGCTCATCTTCTCATCGTAGTGCTGGCCGGTATGGACGATCCGGGATTCGATATGAGGGTGTTGCTGCAGGGCCCGGTTGAGCGGGGCTACTTTCATAAAATTGGGCCGGGCGCCCACAACATTGAGGATCTTCATGCGAAATGAGTCTTTTGGTTCAAAGCAATTGTTGGTACATCTCTGTCAGCCGGGCGGCGTCCTGTGTCCAGTTGTACTTCGTTTCCACCGCCTTCTTGCCGTTCGCTCCGAATTTGCGGGCCTTTTCTTCATCCGACAGAATGGCCAGCGCCTGCCTGGCCAGCGCTTCGGGAGAATCGTAGGGATAGGCCAGCCCCGACTGCGTTTCTTCCACGATCCTTTGGAGGGGGTCGCAGTCGGACGTCAGGACGGGCTTTTCCAGGTACATATACTGGAACAGTTTATTGGGGATGGTGTTGTCGGTCAGTGGTGATTTGAGGTGGGGGATCAGGCCGATATCGAAGTGGTTGATCTTATTCATCATTTCATGGAAGCTCAGGTGCCCGAAAAAGCGGACGCTGTCTTCCAGTTCCCCTTTGCATCTTTCCTTCAAAACCGGCAGGTAGTGCCCGTCGCCTACGATCCACAGCTTGATGTTCGGGTTTTCGCGCAGCAGGATGGGCATGGCCTCAACTACGTATTGCAGGCCCCGCAGGTGCTGAACGCCGCCGGCATAGCCCATGATCTTTTCCTCATCCGAGCGGCCCGAAGGCTCCCCCCAGTCGGCCCCTTCGATGGTTACGGTGTTGGACACGCAGGTGATCTTCTCCGCCGAAATGCCCAGGCCGGACAAGCGCTCGGTGGCTTCGTCGACGACAACAATGATGCGGTCTGCCAGCCGGCTCATTTTTACCTCGTACTCCTCCCACTGCGGGTTGCTGCTCAGCAGGCGGCCGAGGAAGGTGTGGGTATGGGGAGAGGCCTCGAGCAGGGCCGGCCAGTGCTCGTGCAGGTCCAGGACGTATTTGACGCCGTATTTCTTCTTCGCTTCGTAGCCCACCTGCGCCAGGGGCAGGTCGTGGACGTGGATGGCGTCAAAATCATTGCCTTCCAGGATCTCGCGGACGAACTTTCTCCAGTAGTTGAAATAGAATGGCGCCTTCAGCGCCCCTACGCTGGTCTTTTTCAGCCAGGGGCCGATGTATTTCCGGTGAACGTGGATGCCTTTGTATTCTTCAAACTCCACCGGTGGTTGGACACACATGCTGGCGATGTGCACCTCATAGCCGCTTTCGATGAGAGATATTGCCTCCTTTTCCACTCTTTCGTCTTCCGGAAAGTGTTTTTCCAGCAACATCAATATTTTCTTCATGATAATGTGTTACTTAGGGGGGCAAATATACGTTTACTGTCAGTAAAAAGTAATTTAAGATTCACCGTTATTGATGGGCCGAAAGAAAGTACTGATCATTTCCTACTACTGGCCGCCGAGCGGCGGCATCGGCGTACTGCGCTGCCTGAAGATCGCCAAATACCTGCGGCAATACGGCTGGGAACCCGTCATTTTTACCGCCAGGGATGCCCATTACCCCTCCATCGACCACAGCAACGACAAGGACATCCCACCCGGCGCCACCATTCTCCGGCAGCGCATCTGGGAACCTTACCACATCTATAAGTTCATCACCGGGCAGCCGCCGCAGGCCAACGTCAATAACGTCTTCTACGTTAAAGACGAGGATTTGGGCTTTTTCCACCGCCTTTCCGTCTGGATCCGCAGCAACTTTTTCATCCCCGACGCCCGCGCCCTCTGGATCGGCCCCTCGGTGCGGTTCCTGCGCCGCTACCTGAAAGACAACCCGGTGGACGCCATCTTCTCCGACGGCCCGCCCCACAGCAATACCCGCATCGCCACCCTCCTCAAAAAGCACACCGGCATCCCCTGGCTGGCCGACTTCCAGGACCCCTGGACGCAGATCGACTACTACCAGTTGCTAAACCTGACAACCTGGGGAGATCGCCGCCATCATCGCATGGAGCAGGAAGCCTTCCGCCGGGCCGACAAGATCACCATCGTCAGCCCCACCTGGAAGGACGGCCTGGAGGCCATCGGCGCGGAGAACGTATCAGTCATTCCCTGGGGTTACGACCCTGAAGATTACCAGGATATTAGCCCAAAGGTGGGCCCGAAATTCACGCTTACCCACCTGGGCATTATGGGGTACGACCGCAACCCTAAAGGCTTCTTCCGGGTATTGCAGCGAATGTGCGACGAGATAGAAGGCTTTCGCGAGAACCTGGAGTTACAGCTGGTGGGCCAGGTAGACTATTCGGTACGGGAGGCTTATGAGGCGGCGGGCCTTTCGGACAACATCAAACTACCGGGTTCCATCCCCCGCCGGGAAGCCCTGCAATTGACGATGGACAGCCCGGTGTTGCTGCTGCTGCTCAACCAACAGCCCAACGCCAAAGGGCGCATTCCGGGCAAGTTGTTCGAATACCTGGCTTCCCGCCGCCCCGTCCTTTGCCTGGGGCCCACCGATAGCGATGTAGCGGGCATCCTTTCCGAAACCGGCGCCGGCACTACCGCCGATTATGATGACGAAGCGGCCATCCGCACCGGGCTGGAGGAACTGTACCAGAAATTCCGGGAGGTAAGGCTGGCGCAGCCGGTAGATTCCTCCATAGAAAAGTATTCTATTGAGAAGCTTACCGGAGAGGTGGCAGGGTTCCTGGATGAGATCGTGGGAGACGAGAAGCAAATTGAATGAAGCGCCAAACTTCTATTAAATCACGTCTCTGATTTTTTGTTTTTGGTGAATTTTAACGGAGAAAGCTGTATTTTTAAAAAAAGCTTAATGAATGGCGAAGGATTTTTATCATGAAAATTTCAGAGAGGCTCTGGAACGAGACGGCTGGCGTATTACACATGATCCATACCCCCTGAGAGTAGGCAGTATCGGTTATGAAATCGATTATGGCGCCGAAAAATTGATCGCAGCTGAGAAAGGAAATGAAAAGATTGCCGTAGAATTAAAAGGATTCACAGGGCCATCTGATGTCAATGAATTTCATAAGGCCGTTGGGCAGTTCAATGATTATTTTGTTGCTCTGGAAATGATCGAACCAGACAGAGTATTATTCCTCGCTGTTCCGGAAGAGACGTGGTCCGGTTTTTTTCAGGAAAAGGTCATTCAAAAGGCAATTCAGCGTATACAGGCCAAGATTATTGTTTTTGATCCGCATCAAAGAACCATATCATTATGGATAAAATAAAGAAATATCAAGACATCCTCATCGGTTACCTTGAAGAATATGCCAAGATCAAGCCGGCTAACCAACCCGATATTGAGAGTTTCGTTATCGCAGATCGGGAAAACAACCATTTTCAACTCCTTCAGTTAGGTTGGCAAGGTAAGCAGTACATTTTTACTGTAGTTTTTCACTTCGACATTAAAGATGGCAAGGTTTGGTTCCAACGCAATATCACTGAACGGGACGTAGTGGACGTTTTGATGGAGAAAGGCATACTCAGGGAAGACATAGTTCTCGGGTTTCGCTCACCGCAGGTTCGGCCCTACACGGGGTTTGCTTCGGCGTAGGAACAGCGAATTGCGAACAGCAAACAGCGAGCTAACAGTCCCACATGTTTTCTACCCTGTCATCTTGTACTCTATCCCTTCTTCCTCCGCCCCGCCTTCGGCTTTTTCCTTATCCCAGTCCCTCTCTTCCCCGAAGCAGCCTTCTTCTCCGGCTTTGGCTCCTCCGGCGGGTTCTGCACATACTGATACCCCCGGTAGCCGATGAAGCCCAGCAGCCCCAGCAGGATGATGGTGGAGAAGATGCCCGACACCAGCTTGCCTCGGGCAAAAGCTTTGGGTTCGAACTTGAACTCAATGGTGTGTTGACCGGCGGGAACGCGCAGGCCGCGCAGAATGTAGTTCACACGGATATGCTCCACCGGCTCCCCGTCGATATAGGCCTGCCAGCCTTTATTGTACCATATTTCCGAAAAGACGGCGAACTGTTCGCTCGGGGCGTCGCTCTGGTAGGTAAGGTGGTTGGGCTCGTATTTTGTCAGGCTGATGGCGCCCGCCTTGCTGGGGTTGAGGCCGCTGACGTAATCGCTGAACTCCTGGTGGACAACGGCATCGTTGGAAGGGTCGAAATCGTTGAGGGCGTCGATCTCCTCATTGGCGGTGTTCACCATGCGGATGTTGCCGACGAACCAGGCGTTGCCCAGGGCGTTGGGGTTGCGGCGCACGGCGGGCTGGCCGTCCTGTCCGTTGACGATGAAGTAGCGGGTATTCAACATGTCCAGCACCTGCTGGTTGTTCTGCGACAGGTGTCGGTCGATGATGTCCTGATAGCGCTGCAGCTTGGCGGCGTGGTAGCCGCCGATGCTCTTATGGAAGTAGGAAGCCCGGGAGGACTGGAAAGTGGAAGCGGTGGCGTCGTACACCCGGAAATTGGGGTCGGGGTCCTGCAGGATCTGCTGGTCGGCCGGGCTGGGCTGGAAGTTGGCCTGGTACTGGGTGCTGGAAACGAAGATGTCGTTGTTGACGTAGCGGCGCCCGACGGTCCACAGGTCGAAGATCGTCAGAACGGCCAGGCCGATGAGCAGGATGTTGAGTTTAACTTTTTCCTGTAGATAGGCCCACAGCAGGCCGCCGCTGAGCAATACCAGGATCAGGGAGCGGAAGGCGTCGCTGCGCATCAGCGCCTTGCGGTCGGCGATGATGGCGTTGACATCGTAGCCGGCCTGGGCGTAGCGCTGGTCCTGCGGAGAGGTGAAGTCGAAAAAGGAAGGCCCGAGAAAGGCGAAGAACAGGCTGGCCAGGCCGGCGATACCTCCGGCGATCATGAGGCTGCGCAGGGCCTCCTCCTTGCTTACCTTATCGTTGACGACCTTATGGAGGGCCAGGAGGCCCAGGGTGGGCGCCAGGAATGCCGTGACGCTCAGTATGGAATTGGGCGTCCGGAATTTATTATAAAGTGGAAAGTATTCAAAGAAAAGGCGGTTGAACCACTCCAGGTTCTTGCCCATTGACAGCATAAAGGTCAGGAGGGCGCCCAGGCCGATCCACCACTTCACCGGGCCCTTGACCAGGAAGAGCCCCATGAGGAAAAACAGGAATATCACGGCCCCGAAATAACTGGGCCCGCTGGTGAAGGGCAGGCTGCCCCAGTACAGGGGAGCGGAGAAGTTGGCGGGCAGGCGGGCGCCCTTGCTTTGCAGGTCCTTCACCACCGCCGAGTTGGGGCCGACGGGCTCCTGGGAGCCGCCCCCGGCCACCCCGGGAATAAAGGAGGAGAACAGGTCGATGGCGCCGTTGCTCCACATCATGGCGTAGTCCCATTCCAGGCCTTCCGTTTCACTGCTGCTGGTGGGTTCCCCCTGGGTTTCCAGGATGGGCTCCCCCCGCATGGTGTCTTTGGCATATTCGTAGGTGATCCACAGGTTGGAAGCGGCGGAGCCGATGGCCAGCAGGCCGCCGACGAGGAGGGCGGCGGCGGCTTTGCCGAAGTGGGCCAGTTCCTTGCGCTGTATGCTGTACACCAGTTGGGCGATGCCGAAGATGATCAGCGTGAGGAAGAAGTAATAGGTCATCTGCACGTGGTTGGCCATGATGTTCAGCCCCAGCCCTACGGCAAAGAGGATGCCGCCCAGCAGGTAACGGCGCCGAAAGGCCAGCATCAGGCCGGCGGCCACCAGGGGCAGGTAGGAGATGGACTTTACCTTGGTCAGGTGCCCCGCCTCGTACAGGATGAGCGTATTGGTGGTCAGGCCGAAGGCGATGCCCCCGATGACGGCCAGCCACTGGTTGGCGCCCAGCACCACCATCAGGATGTAAAAACCAAGCATGGCGGCAAAGAAGCGGCCGATGGGCGCATTGATGAACAGGCTGCTGATGCTGTCCAGTACCTTGAGGTTGTTACCGGCGCTGACCGTATTGATCTGGTAGGTCGGCATGCCGCCGAACATGGAGTTGGTCCACAGGGTCTGCTCCCCGGTGCGCTCGTAGAACTCTTTGGCCTCCTGAGCCATGCCGCGGTACTGGATGATATCGCTTTGCTGAGGCACCTTGCCCTGCAGCTGCGGGCTGAAATAGGCAGCGCAGGCTACCAGAAATATGGCGATGGCAATGAGATGAGGGATTGCTTTCTGGATCAGTTGATTCATTATTTTCCTTTGCCGTTTAGAAACTATATGAAATCGACATCTACGTCGTACGGATAAGTGATCAGGAAATGTATCGCGCGGTCGATCTCAAAATCCTCGAAGACGATATTATAGAGCATCTCCGTGATAGGAACGCGCAATTTATAATATTTTGCCAACTGGCGGGCAATTTTAAGGGTTCGGACTCCTTCGGCCAGCTCCGGCATGGTGGCTTCAATCTCCTCTATGCTTTCTCCCATGCCCAGGCGGTAGCCGAAGGTGTAGTTGCGGCTGTCCTTACTGGTGGCGGTGGCCACCAGGTCGCCGATGCCGGCGGTGCCGAAAAAGGCGCTGCTGGTGGAGCCCATGGCGTTGCCGAAGTAGACCATTTCGGTCAGCCCCCGGGTAATGAGCATGGCCTGTATGTTCTTGCCCAACCCTTTGCCCTTGAGGATGCCCGAGCCGATGGCGATCATATTCTTCAGGGCGCCGGCCAGCTCCGCCCCCAGGAGGTCGGAGGTGCCAAAGACATGGAAATGCTTGCTACTTAGCACCTTTTTGCCCAGCCGGATCACCTCGTCAAAGTGGCTGCCGATCACCGTGGCGGTGGGCTGCCCGGCCATGATCTCGGAGGCCAGGTTGGGCCCCGACAGGCAGCCGACGCGGACGACGACGCTCTCTTCCAGGATCACCTCGCTCATGGTGCTCACATCCTCCCGCCTAAGGGGCAGGCCCTCTTCCTCCCGGTTCTCCAGGCCGTGGGCGTCAAAGCCCTTGGTGCCGTGAATGAGGATGTGATACGGCCGGAGAAAGGGCGATAAGTCCTTCATCATATTGCGGAAGCTGCCGGAAGGAACGACGGGGAAAATGAGCGTGCACTGCCGGGTGAGTTCTTCAAAGTCGTCGGTGGCCCGGACCCGCGGCGACAACTCCACGCCCAGGTTCTCATGGGTGTCGTTGATCCGGTTTACCATGCCTGGCTTGCGGGTGAACAGCAGGACATCCGTATTGTAGGCCAGCAGGTTGGCGATGGCCGTGCCAAAGCTCCCGGCGCCTATGATCCCAACTCGTTGTTCGCCTTTGTTTGATGACATGCAGTGCGGGTTCTGTTTTGCCGTAAATGTACGTTTTTTATTCGTGGATTCGTTATTCGTTATTCGTTACTGGTTATTCGTCGGGGCGTTCCGAATCCCGAATCCCGAATCCCCGAATCCCGAATAACGAGCCTACAGTTCAACCAATCCTCCCCGTTCCACGTTTAACAACAAATAAAATACACCCATGATACAGGCCTGGACATCACTATTCATCATATGGGCCTCCCTGTTCGGAACTCCTGCCCCCACCGGCCCCGATCAACCGGAGGAAGGGCCCGGCAGCGCCGATTACCTTCATGCTGAGGCCACAATGAGCGATTTTGCCGAGGATGAAAATGGGTACTGGCTGTTCGAACCGGCCAGCCCCCGCCCCGATTCCGCTCCGGTGGTGGTTTTCCACCACGGCTATGGCGCCATCAACCCCATGATCTACGGGCGCTGGCTGCGCCATATCGTCCTGCAAGGCAATATCGTGGTCTATCCGCGCTATCAAAATAACCTGTTCAGCCCCAGCAGCAAGCAATTTCCCAATACGGCCTCTACGGCTATCCGCAACGCCCTGAAAGAGCTGAAAACCGGCGATCACGTACGGCCGGTGGAGGAAGGCCTCATCCTTGCCGGCCACTCCTACGGCGGCGCCATCTCAGCTTATCTGGGCGTAAACCATAAGGAACTGGGCATCCCCAGGCCCGCGGGCATCCTGCTGGCCTCTCCCGGCACCGGCCCCCTCAATGGCGCCCTTCTCGATAGCTATGAGGATATGCCCGAAGATATCGCCCTGTTGGTGATGGTCAGCGTTAACGACCATGTCGTTGGGGAAAAACTGGGGCGTATTATTTTCGAAACGGCAGTCAATACGCCGAAACGCAACCTCGTCATCCAGCATCCCGATGAACACGGCGAACCCACAATCGGCGCCGGCCATAACGAAAGCTACGCCCTCGACTCCGGCTTCGACGCCGGCATCCATAACCTTTCCTACCGGCGCGCCCTGGGCGTGGCCAGAACCAATGCCATCGACTACTACGGCTACTGGAAACTGCTCGACGCCCTGATGGATTGCGTCCGCTCGGGTCAAAACTGCGACGTGGCCTTCGGCAATACGGAAGCCCAGCGGAATATGGGCTGCTGGAGCGACGGGCAGAAGGTGCGGGAGCTGGAGGTGATCGTACCGTGAGGGTTTATGATTTGTGATTTGTGATGTTTGATGTTTGATGTTTGGCATGCCGGAACATCAAAAATCCTAAATCAAAAATCCTAAATCAAAAATCAAACCGGTATATTTGGCGTATACATTATTATTCTGTACAACACTGGAAACACCAGGCTCAGATGCCCGAAGAAAATAAAGAACAGAAACGAGGTATCGATATAGGCGGCAGTGCTGAAAAGGAGCAGGCGCCTCAAGGCAAAAACTACCTGCTGGTGGTTGGGGTAGACCACTATAACGACAAGGCCATTCCCCGGCTTCAGAACGCCGTCAAGGATGCAAAAGAAGTGCTGAAAATACTGGTCGAAAAGTACCAGTTCGATGAGGGCGGCCTTTCCACTCTTTACAATGAACAAGCCACCCAGAGCGCCATCATCGGCCAACTGAAAAGCCTCGCCAGGTCAACAACCGAAGAAGACACCTTACTGATGTATTTTGCCGGCCACGGAGAGTACGACGAGATCATCGATGTGGGATACTGGATCCCGGTTGACGCCCGCCACGGAGAGATCGGCTCTTACATCTCTTTCGACCTGGTGACGCGCCTGGTGCGGGCCATCAAAACCCGCCATACCTTCATCATCACAGATTCCTGCTACTCCGGCAGCTTCTTCACCACGCGCCGGGCAACGACTGCCGAAGACCGCCTCGAGAGCCTGCCTTCCCGCTGGTTGCTGACCGCCGGCCGCAAGGAGGTCGTTTCCGACGGCTGGGAGGGAGAACACAGCCCTTTTGCCCAGGCCGTGCTCTGGCACCTGGAAAATAACAACGAGCCCCGCCTGCGGGTGTCTCAGTTCTGTAATGATGTGGTGGTGGCCGTCGGTAATAACGCCGACCAACTGCCCCGTGGCGCCGCCCTGCAAAACGTGGGCGACATGGGCGGTGAGTTTATGTTCCGCCTGAAGAAATTCAAAGATAAAGCCTTCGAGAAACCGGCGGAGCGGCCGGCGGCAGCCGGCGCCCAAAGGGGCGGACAGCAGCCGGCGCCTGAACCCGCACCGGAGAAAAAGCCTCAACCACTGCGTACCTTGCAGGACGTTCGCGAGCGCCTGAAAGGCTACATACGGGAAAGCGAGTTCGAAAAGGCCTTCGAGCTGTTCAACCACATCATCGACGACCGCTCCAGCCGGGAGAACGACGTCATCATGCAGCAAAGCCAGTACAGCAGCATTACCAAACAGATGCGCAACAACCTGGTGGACCCCAACTTCGCCAACGTGACCCTCAACCGCATCCGCTTCGCCCTCAATTCCATTGCCGACGACCTGGAAGAGGACGACCTCAAGCCCGGCGCCCTGCAGCCGGAAACTCCTGAGAACAATGACAACAACGGCGGCGCTTACCTTAGCGAGCTGGAACGCCAGGGCCTGGAACAACAGGCGGAAACCCTCACCCGCAAGCTCAACTACTTCCGCCTGGAACTGGCCAAAGCCTACGACGCCAGCCAGAAGTTCGCCCTCCAGGAACAGATCAGCGAGACGGAGCGGCAACTCCGGGACATAAAAAATAAACTGCAGTGACGCTCCCGCCTGAATAACTAACCAATCACCCCCCGTCTTCGTCCCTCAGCGTTCGACTGAGCTCACGCCGAAGTCCGGGTAAAAATTAACCAACCTCCCTACCACGGCAACACCACCCGCTCCATCCGGATCGGCATCGTCACCCGGTTCTTATCGGTGGCGAGATAAACCCTAACCCTTTCCTGCCCGCTCAGGGGCGACTGGTACTGCTGTTCGATAAGCAGGGCCCCGGCGGCATAGGTGCGCCGGTCCTGATAAAGGATGGGCTGTCCTTCCGGGCCGAGGATCTCTATTTTCAACACCCGCTTGTGGGGGTCGTCCAGCAGAAGGTTGGAATTCTCCGGATATAGCGGTTCGTGGAGGTACATGCTGAAAGCTTCCAGGAATTCATTGAGGCTCGCCTGGCCTTCGGGGCTCATGTCGCCCAGGTTGGCCATCTGTTCGATCAGGCTGCGGCTCTGGGCGGCAAACACCAGTTGTATATCGTAGGGGAGGAGCGCTTCGTAGAGCGACTGCCAGTCCAGGGTGCTGAATTCCTGAACTGAGCCGGGGCCCTCAGCCCGGCGGACAACTTCGAGCTGCCCTTCCATGCGGAAATATTCGATGTCCTTATTCGGGCTTTCGATCCGCACCCGGAAGCGTGGCAGGGGGTCTTTTCCTTCCTGCGGGTCGAGCAGGCGATAGTTGCGGTGGAGGCTCTGCTCGCCGGCCGTGACGGCAAAGGCATTGGCCTGGTAAGCCCGCCCCTTGTCATCTGCCACCGAAAAGCTTTCCAGGCTGAGGGAGTAAGCATTGGAAAAGTATTCCGGGGGCAGGGCGAATTCCAGCAGGCAGAAATCCCGGCTGATGGTGTCTCCATCCTCGGCCTGCCACGTCCAGTTGATGGTAATGGAGGTGACTTCCGGCGTAATCGTTGTCGTATCAACCTGGCTAAAGACGGGGCTGCAAATGCAGGCGATAAGCAGCAATTTCAAAATTCCTCTTAAGTTCATAGCCACTATTCGTTTTGGTTCCAAAGATGAGAAGTTGCCGGGCGATTTCAAAATGGAAGGGCGGCCGGCAGCCGTTGCTTTTTCCGGAAAAAAGACTTATGTTTATAAGGTTGGCCCAAAAATCAGATCATGACCTCAAAACCTGTCCAATATAAGCCGGAAGGCGGCCGCAAAAAAATGCTGATCTCCGCCGAAGACTACCAGCGCATGGGCGCCGCCGGCATCTTCGAGGGCAAACCGCGCATGGAACTGATCGATGGGGAGATCTACGCCAGGAGCCCGCTCACGCCCTACCACAACAGCCATGTCGATAAGTGCGCCGAATTTTTTACCATAAAGCTAGTCGGTAAAGCCCGGGTCAGGACACAAGGCTCCGTCAGGACCGATGCGTATTCTGAACCGGAGCCAGATATCGCCATCCTCCGATACAGCGAAAATTTTTATATAGGCCGGCAGCCGACAGCTGAAGATATTCTTCTGCTCATCGAAGTTGCCGTAAATTCCATAGAAACCGACCGGACGACAAAAAAGAAGAAATACGCCGACGCCGGTATTCCGGAGTATTGGATCGTCATCCCGAAGAAGGGCATTGTTGAGGTATACCAAAAGCCGGAAGACGGCGCATATCTCGAAAAAAAGATCTACAAAAAAGAGGAGGAGTGGGTATTTGAAACGTTCAATCTGCCTGTAAAAGGGAGTGACCTTTTGATTTAATTTAACCTGCCGGGTTTTCAGCCAGGCGCCGGGCCGCTCAACCCGGCAGCGTTTATCGAAGTGATCACCACTTTAACATCTCCGATAAACACTGCCGGGTTCATCAGAACCGAATCCCAGCCGAAGCTCCGGCAGGTTTACAGCCTTATCTCACAATTGCAAACCGCTCGCTCACCGCCTGCTTCCCCACCCTTAGAAAAGCGACATACATCCCACTGGCCGGCAGCCTCCGGCTCGGCCGGAATATAGCCTGATGGGTGCCGAACAGCTGATACCCGGAAACCAGCGTCTCTACCGGCCGGCCCATCATGTCGAGCACCTGCAGTTGTACATTTCCGGCATTGGGAAGGTAGTATTGAATGGCGATGCTGCCGTCGTTCTGGTACAGGATCTTCGCTTCCAGGCGGCTGCCCGGCGCAGGGGCGGAAGTGGGAGTGGCGATGCAGTCCAGCCCCAGGTTCAGCCGGCTGAAGTTGTTGCCCAGCACTTCGTCCACCTCAAAGGGGTCCAGGCAGAGCCAGTTTTCGAGTACCGTGGCGTACACCTGCCGGAAGTCGGTGCTGAAGATGAGGTTGCCGGCCGCGTCGAGCTCATCCAGGTTGGGGTGGTCGCCGACGAAGCCGTTGCCATTCAGGCCCGGGCCGAAGAGCAGCATGGGGGCGGCGGCGCCGTGGTCGGTCCCTGTCGAACCGTTCTCGTCCAGGCGGCGGCCGAACTCGGAGACGGTCATGCAGAGGACGTCCTGCGCGCGCCCGCCGGCGGACAGGTCGTCGAAGAAGTTCTTCACCTGGGTGGCCACCTCGTTGAGCAGCGCAGGATGGGTATTGCCCTGCCCGGCGTGGGTGTCGAAACTGCCGATGGAAACGAGGTAGAGTTTGGTGCCCAGGTTGCCTTTCACCATGCGGGCCACCAGGGAGAGCTGGTAGCCGAGGTTGCCTTCGTACTCTACCGCATTGGCGGAAGCGGCGTAGGCATTGGCGATAGACTCGGCGTAGCGGAAGGTGTTATTGGTAACGGTGCGCACAAATCCCAGCTGTTCCCCGAAATGACAATCCGGAAGGTTGACGGTGTCGAACAGCTGGCCGCTCTGCGCCAGTTGCTCCAACTCCTGGGGTTCGGTAACCGAATACGACAGGCTGCTGCCGCCCTCGTCGTTGAAAAGGATGGATCCGTAATTGCCGATCTGAATGGCCGGCGGCACTGTGGGCGGGTCATTGATAAAGTCCGGGTACTGGTTGAGAATAAAGCGCCCCAGCCAGCCGGAGTCGTCCACCACATTGGAGTCGCTGGCAGAGTCCCAGATGTCGGAAGAGCGGAAATGGGAGAGGTTTTGCTCGGGATAGCCCACGCCGTGGACGACCTTCATCTGCCCTTCCTGCCAGAGCGGGTTGAGCGCCTGCATGGACTGGGGCATGGCGAAGGAGTCATTCAGGCTGATAAGTTGATTTTGAGGGAGGCCTACCGTAGGCCGGTTGTTGATATAGGTGCTATAGTCATACAACGGTACGATGGTGTTCAGCCCGTCGTTCCCGCCGGCAAGCCGGATGATGACCAGCGCCCGCTCTTCAATGCCGCCGTTCAGCAAGGCGGTCAGGGGTGAAAGGCCCAACGCCCGGACCGGCATCCCGCCCAGGAGGGTGGCGCCGCCGGTGGCCAGGCCCAGGTTTTTCAGGAAGGTGCGCCGGCTCCACTTCTGGTGGTCGCGCTGATGGGCTTCGCCGTGTTCGAGAGCGCTGCCGCGCCGGTTCTTTTTATGGTTATGGTTGCACATGATTTTTTGCTTTTAACAGTGAATTTAAATTCGCCACGAAAGCTCAAAAGCACCAAATTTTACCCGGCGGAAGAGACGGGCCGCACAAAAATTTCGTGGGATTTTGTGTTTTCGTGTTTTTGTGGCAACAAAGGCTCTTATTCAGGACAACTGAAACTCCGGCAGCCGGCCCAGGTAGTCGAGCAGGAGGATCACCTGGTAGGGTACGGTTTCCCAGTTGAGGTTCCACTGGCCGGTGGCGTAGTAGTTCTCCGGAATGTTGGCCCTGAAGGCGATGTAGGCTCGTTCGTACAGCTCCGGGGTATGCAGCCCGACGGGCACGAAATGCTCAATGATGGCGCCGGCCACCAGGTCCGGCAGATTGGAGTCGGGGTCGCCGGCCAGTTCCTGAGCGAGGGCTCGGAACTGCCCGGCGTCCTGTGCCCAGGACACGTACATCAGGTAGGTGATGGTGTTCCAGCGGGCGGCAAGGGTGCTGGTGCTGATCCACGTCCGGTTGCCGGGCCAGCCGGCTACGTTGGGCGGGATGGAGAGCGTCTGCCCCAACTGGCTGGAGGCAAAAAGGGCCAGTTCCTTTATTTCCTGCCCGATGGCGAAGCTGCCCTCCGTGAGGAAGCCGAAGGTGAGTTCCAGCGGGCTCTTCACCTGTACGCCCAGCACCGCCTCGTCGAAGAAGTGCTCGCTGCGGAACAGCTGGCGGAAGACGGGCTCCAGCTCGAAGTTGTTCTGTATAAACGTCTGCGCCAGCCCGCCGACGATGCCTTCATCCACTTCCGGATGCACAAAAAAGCGGTAGATCTTGCGGCAGATGAAATCGGCGATCTCGTTGGCGCGCTGCTCGAAGAGGATGTCGATCACGTCATTATACCCCCAGTTGCCGGTTTGGCCGAAGATGGTCTTGGCCCCGTTGTCCCAGGTGAAGGGGTTGAAATAGATCTCCCCGCACCCGGCCAGGATAAGGTTGTAGCCGGTAAGGGCGCGGGCCGTCTCTACAATATCCTCCTGAGTGTAGCCGTTGTCGGCGCCAAGGGTAAAGAGTTCGTACAGTTCGCGGGCGTAGTTCTCATTGGCGTCCCCCCGGCGGTTTTCCAGGCCGTTGAGGTAGATCAGCATGGCCGGCGTCAGCCCTATTTCATAAACGAAGTCCTTAAAATTGCCCAGGCAGTGTTGCTGCAGCACCTTATGATAGCGGTACAGGTAAGACGGGCATACATAGGCGTCGAACTCGGTGACGAAATGGTTGTGCCAGAAGAGCGTCAGCTTCCCCCGCAAGGGGTTGTCCAGCATATCCGTCGCCCAGGTGCGCAGCCATTCCACGAACTGCTCTTCGAGCTGCGCTTCGAAATCCGTGTAGTCGTTGAGGGTCCAGCCCGCCCAGTCCGGCGGAGTGCTTAGCGGGGCGCTGACGGCGGCGTCCACCAGGCTGTCTACCAGGCTGAGGGGCTCCTGGGCCAGGGCCTGTTCCAAAGTAGAAAAAGGAGCGCCCAGGCCCAGGCGCCGGTACAGGTGGGCGGCGCGCTGCCGGTTCCACGGCCAGGCGGCAGTGGGGGCGTAGGGCGCCAGCGTGCCGGTGGTACAGTTGAGTACTGTTTCCATGCTTTTTTTATAGAGGAACGAATGAAGAGAGAGATACCCTACTTTTTTGGAGGGGGGAAGCAAAGACTTGCTGAATTTTATGGAGAAGCCTGGGGCCAACTCTTTCTACCTACCCTGCTCTTGACGGGCGTCAATACATGGAAATGCTTCTGGGCCGGCCCATATCTCTCCCCTCAAATTTTCGTATCTTTGGCCAAAGCCTGATCTACTATGAAAGGACTGCCCCTAGGCATACAAGACTTCCGTAAACTCAGAGAAGAGAACCTGCTCTACATCGACAAGACCCAGGATATTTACCGCCTGATCCAGTCAGGCTATTACTACTTCCTTTCCCGGCCCCGGCGGTTCGGCAAATCGCTGCTCGTTTCCACACTGCAGGAGATCTTTTTGGGTAACAAAGAGCTGTTCAAAGGATTGTGGATCGAGGACAAGATCGAATGGGTGGAACATCCGGTGGTGCATATTTCCTTTAATGCGATCGGGTATAAGGACCTGGGGTTGGAACGGGCCATTGAAGAGCGGTTGGGAGATATCGCTGTTGAATATGGCCTTCAGTTAGAAAAAGAAGGCGTGGCGCCCAAATTTACCGAGCTACTCAAAAAATTGAATGAGAGTACAGGAAAAAAAGTTGTCCTTCTGATCGACGAATACGACAAACCCATTGTCGATTATATCGATGACCTGGAAACGGCGGATCACCAAAGGAACATACTCAAAAACTTCTATTCTATCGTCAAAAATGCGGACCCTCATATCCGTTTTTTCCTTGTTACGGGAGTGTCCAAATTCAGCCGGGTATCCCTGTTTTCCGACTTGAATAACCTGCGCGATATCACCCTTTCTCCCAAATTTTCCTGCCTGGCGGGCTATACCCATGAAGAATTATTCCATTACTTCAGCGATAGAATGGACTTAATCTGTGAAACTCAGCGGATCAGTAAAGAGGAGTTGGCTTCCCGGATCAGCCAATGGTATAATGGCTATAGTTGGGATGGCAAAAACCGCTTGTTCAACCCCTTCTCTATTTTATCGTATTTTGCCGACGAACAGTTTTCCAACTTCTGGTGGCAGACGGGTACGCCCAGTTTCCTGATCAAACTGCTTCGCAAAGGCATGCATTTTCATCTGGAGGAGGTGGAAGGAGGGCAGGACCTGTTCGAAAGTTATACCCTCGATAACCTGGAGTATCGCTCCCTGCTTTTCCAGACTGGGTATTTAACCATCCATTCCGTCGAAGACTATGGCCTGTATACCCTGGGCTATCCAAACAAGGAAGTCAGGGATTCCATGTATCGGCACTTGCTGGGCGCCTTCCGGCATGCTCCGACTGCCGACACCCAACCGTTGGTTGTCAAGATCAAAAAAGCCCTGGACGCCGGAGACCTGGATCGCTTTATCCGTCTGGTCAATATTCTATTCGATACCTTGCCCTATCAGATATTCATCGAAGACCGGGAGGCCTTTTTCCACGCTATTCTGCATATTGCCCTGAATGCAACCGGTATGTTTGTTGAAACCGAAGTGAGTACGGCTAAAGGGCGGGTGGATGCGGTGATCCATTCGGACGAGACGATCTATGTTATGGAATTCAAACTGGATGAATCGGCAGAAAGCGCTCTGCGGCAGATCCGGGAAAAGCGGTACGGAAGCAAGTATCTTGGCCGCGACAAGGAAATACTGGCCTTAGGCATAAATTTTAGCTCGGAATTAAAGGCCGTGGCCGAGTGGAGGGCCGTTAATTACGAGGAGTTACTGGTGGAAGGTTGAATGGCATTAAGAATATGCTCTAGAACCCCCTGTGTATCTTACCCCCCCGCAATCGCCCCAATCACCAAAAACGGCTCCTTCCCCGACGCCACCTCCGCGGGCAGAAGCGCATCCGGCGGCTGATGAGACAGGTCCTCCTCACAGGCAAAAAAACGCAGGTAGGGCCGGCGCTGCCTGCTAACATGGTCCCGGATAGTCCCGCGCAAAGTAGGATACCGGGCCTCGAGTGCGTCGAGCACGGAGCGCTGGGTAACCGGCCCTGCGATCTCCAGCTCCACCTCCGCGCCGGTACGGGCTAGTGTGCGCAGATGGAAGGGCAATATTACGCGGATCATGTCAGCGTCTGGACTTCTACGGAAAGAATGCGCGGAAGGTCGCGGGCAATTGTCACCCAGCTGTCGCCGGCGTCGGCCGAGGCGTATAGCTGCCCTCCCGTGGTGCCGAAATACACGCCGCAGGGGTCGAGGGAATCGACGGCCATGGCATCCCGCAGTACGTTGACGTAGCAGTCCTGTTGCGGCAGTCCTCTGGTAAGCGCTTCCCATTCATTTCCGCCTGTCCGGCTGCGGTAGACCCGCAGCTTCCCGTCCGGTGGATAGTGTTCCGAGTCGCTCTTGATGGGGACGACGTAGACCGTCTCCGGTTCGTGGGCGTGTACGTCGATCACGAACCCGAAGTCGCTGGGTAGGTTCCCGCTGACTTCCCGCCACGATTCTCCGGCGTCGTCGCTGCGCATCACATCCCAGTGCTTTTGCATGAACAGCACCTCCGGGCGGGAGGGGTGCATGGCAATCCGGTGAACACAATGGCCTACCTCGGCATCCTGGCCGGGAATATATTCGGACTTCAGCCCGCGATTGATCGGCCGCCAGGTTTTTCCGCCGTCGTCGGTCCGGAAGGCTCCGGCGGCGGAGATGGCGATAAAGATCCGATCCGGGTTGCCCGGGTCCAGGAGGATCGTGTGCAGGCACAGGCCGCCGGCGCCCGGCTGCCATTTGGGCCCGGAGCCGTGCTCGCGCAGGCCGGGGAGTTCCTGCCAGGACTGCCCGCCGTCCGTGGAGCGGAACAAGGCGGCGTCCTCGACGCCCGCATAGACGGTATCCGGGTCGGACAGGGACGGCTCGAGGTGCCAGACGCGCTTGAATTCCCAGGGGTGCGGCGTGCCGTCGTACCCCTGGTGCGTGCCGGCCTCGCCCTCATACGCGAACCGGTTTCCCACGGTTTCCCAAGTCTGGCCGCCGTCATCGGAGCGGTGGATCACCTGCCCGAACCAGTCGCTGGCCTGTGAGGCATAGATCCGGTTGGGGTCGGCAGGGGAACCTTTTAAATGAAAGATCTCCCAGCCTCCAAAATAGGGGCCCCTGACTTCCCATTGGTTGCGTTTACCATCGGAGGAAAGAATGAAAGCGCCCTTTCGCGTGCCTGCCAAAACCCTTATTTTGCTCATGGCTTTTGCTTTTCCTGGTTAAAAATAGTCCTACAAAATAGGCGGATTTTTTAAACAAACAAAATTTTTTAAACAAAAAAATATTAAATATTTTGTTTTGAAAAATCATTTTTTGAAACCACAATTGAGGAATATCGGGCGTTGTGATTTGTATCCCTAAGGAACTGCATTAATTTAGTGGCAGGAACTTTAACCAGTAATAAAACGAATCAGAAAACAACCAACCGCCATGACCAACAACCGCCGTTCTTTCCTCCGCAAACTCACCGCCGGCTTGGCCGGCGCCGCCATCGGCCCGGCTTTCCTCCGTGCCAACGAGGCGCACTTCACCAAACTGGAAGCCCTCAACCGCCATTTCGGCCCCAACGACCGCATCCGCCTGGCCGCCATCGGCATGGGCATTCAGGGTTTTGCCAATATGCACACTGCCGTTGAGGCGCCGGGTGTCGAGCTGGTAGCCGTCTGCGACCTGTACGACGGCCACCTCGTGCGCAGTAAGGAGGTATTCGGTAACCAGCTGTTCACCACCCGCGATTACCGGGAAATACTGAGCCGCGAAGACATCGACGCCGTCTGTGTTTCTACGCCCGACCACTGGCACGACAAGATCTGCATCGAGGCGCTGCAGGCCGGTAAGGCCGTCTACTGCGAAAAGCCGATGGTGCATCACCTGGAAGAGGGGCAGGCGGTGATCGACGCCCAGAAGAAGAGCGGCAAAGCATTTCAGGTGGGCAGCCAGCGCGTCAGCTCCGTCATCACCTGGAAGGCCCGGGAGCTCTTCGAGCAGGGCGCCATCGGCCAACTGGTGCTGGTGGAAGCCTACTACGACCGCCATTCCGCCAACGGCGCCTGGCAGTATTCCATCCCGACCGACGCCTCACCGGAAACCATCGGCTGGGAGCGCTTCCTGGGCGACGCCCCCAAGCACCCCTTCGACCCGGTTCGCTTCTTCCGCTGGCGCAATTACCGCGACTATGGCACAGGCATGGCCGGCGACCTCTACGTCCACCTCTTTTCCGCCCTCCATACGGTACTCGATTCCCAGGGGCCGGAGCGCATCTTCAGCACCGGCGGCCTGCGGTACTGGAAAGACGGCCGCGACGTGCCCGACGTACAGCTTACTGTCCTGGATTATCCGGAAACGAAAGCCCACCCCGCCTTCAACATGCAGCTGCGCTGCAACTTCGTCGATGGCAACGGCGGCGGCTCCGCCGTCAACCTGGTGGGCACCGAGGGGGCCATCAGCCTGGGCTGGGGCTCGGTGACGCTCCGGCGCAACGTCCTATCTTCCCAGCCCGGCTACGGCGGATGGGATACCTTCAACACCTTCTCCGAAGCCCAGCAGAAGGAATTCGAACAGTGGTATAAGGAGCAGTACCCACTCCCGGAATCCCGCATCGTCGAGCCGGAGGAAACGGTATACCGCTCGCCGGAGGGCTACAGCGACCACCTCGAACACTGGGCCAACTTCTTCACCAGCATGCGAACCGGCAAACCTGTCTTTGAAGATGCCACCTTCGGCCTGCGCGCCGCCGGGCCCTCGCTGGCCTCTAACGTAAGCTACTTCAGCGGCAAACCGGTGATGTGGGATGCGGCGGGGATGAAGATCCGGTAGGTGTGATAGAACGCGGACGCCGTCTCCCACAGCTTCGCGCCGGGCAATGCCGCGGATCGGGCGGATCACCGCGGGTTTGGATGCTGGTGAGGGAGGAGAATTGTATGACATTCTGGCCAGCGGCCCCACCTTCGCTAAAGCTATGGAGGGCAGGCAGTAATGATCGCGCCACGAGGCGGCCGATCCGCGAAAATCCGCCGCATCCGCGAAAATCCGCGTTCTATCCCTCACCACTCGATCTGCACAAACAAATTCGGCGTAAAGCCCAGCATCGGCCGTTCCAGGTTGTATACCCCCGGCTGCCCGTCGTTGTACTCCGGCGGTACAGGGAAGAAGTCGATGTCGAAGAGGTTGCGGCGGTTGTAGAAGTTGAAGACGGAGAGTCCCAGCTTGCCCGTCCAGCGTTCGGTATCGAAGCGGTAATCGGCGGCGATGTCGAGGCGGTGGTAGGCGGGCAGGCGGCCGTTGTTGGGCTTGTCATACTTCAGGAAGAAGACGGGCTGGCCGGTTTGCTCATCCGGGCGGGCGCCCATGTCAGTGGGTGTGGTGAAAGGCTTACCGCTGCCGTAGAAAAAGGTGGCGGAGAGGTTCCACCGGTTCAGCCTCAGGGTTTGGGTGAGGTTGAGCAAGTGGCGCTGGTCGTTGTCGGCGGGGAAGGGCTCGCCCCCGTTGAGCGCGTCGAACTCATTGGCCACGGCGCCCAGGGAATAGCTCAGCCATAGGGTATAGCGCGGCCAGCGGTGCTTGAGCAGCAGGTCGAAGCCGGTGGCCCACAGGTTGCCGTCCTGGGTGAAGGGGTTCTCGACATCCTCCTCCAGGGTGACTTCCCAGGAGGACAGGTTGCCCACCATTTTTTGATAGTAATCCAGTTCCATCTCGAACCGCCCCAGCTGGTAGCCGAAGCCCAGCGACCACTGCCCTCCGTAGAGGGGGCGGAAATTCCTGCCGGCGATCACCCAGACGCCTTCCCCGGCGCCCAGGTCGCTGTAGAAAGGCGGCAGTTGGTAGACATACTGCCGGTAGGCGCCCAGGTTGGCCTGCAGGAAGAACTGCCTGCCGAAGGGATAGTAGCTGGTGGAAATGCGCGGCATCAGAGCCCGGTGCTGTTCCAGACGGTTACTTTCTTCGACGGGAGTGAAGTGTTCGGAGCGCAGGCCCAGAGATACTTCCAGCCGGCCGGGAGCGGAATAGGTATAAGTGCCGAAGAGGGCGGAGGTCGTTCCCTCAAAGGCTTCGGTCCCGGGGCTGATGTCACCGCCCCGGCGTTCTTCCTCGTACTGGAAATCGGCTTTCTGGCCCTGCCCCATCCATCCTATCCGCAGGTGGTGCCTGGGATGGGCCTGCCAGTCGTGTTGCAGCTGCAGGCTCCAGTCGCGCATCTCGTTGTAAGTGCGGAAGCGGAACTCGAAGGGGATATCGGGGTCAAAAGTGTAGTGAAAGTTGTATTCGTTGGTAAAGGTGCTGACGACGATCCGGGCATTGGTGCTGAACTTTTCGTTCCATTCCTGCCGGTAGTTGACGCTCAGCCCGGAGTTGTCCACCTTGAGCCGGTCCTGGGTGTAAATGTCGTCGGCGAAGCTGAAGTTGTAGTCGAACTGGTCGCCTCCGGCGTAGAGGCTTACGGAGAGTTCGCTTTTGTCGGAAAGGAGGGCGCGCCACTTGGCGTTGATGTCCGAGTAATGGAATACGGGGCTGGCCAGCGCTTCGCCCTGGTTGTTTTTTTCCGCTTCCCGGTTCTCATACACCCTGCCCTTGGCGAAGATGCGGTTGAAGATGTTCTGGTAGGCCCGGCTCTGGATCAGGTCGGTGTACGAGCGGCGCACCGCCAGCAGCAGCGCCTGCCGCTCTTTTTTGATGGGGATCTCCATGAAGCCGTGCAGATTGATGTGGTTCATACCGATGCCGTAGCGGAGTTCTCTGCCCAGCTCCGGCTTGCCCGTTATGTCGATCACGCCGGAGACGCGGCCGCCGTACTCCGCTCCGAAGCCGCCGCGGTAGGCGTCCATGCGCTGGGCGACATAGGGGTTGATGGCCGTGTAGTAGCCGAAGAAGTGGCCGGTGTGATAGATGGGGATGCCGTCCCAGAGCAGCAGGTTCTGGTCGGGCGTTCCGCCCCGGATATTGAGGTTGGAAGCCGATTCATCGGCGGCGCTGATGCCCGGCAGCAGCTGCAAGCCGCGCAGCAGGTCGGGCTCCCCCCAGCCGGGAAGGGTGGGAATCTGCCCGGGGTTGAAGCGGTAGCGGTTGCCGGATTCCCTTTCCAGCATGTCGATGGTGAATTCTTTGACCAGTACGCTGGCCAGCTCGGTATGTACCGGCGACATGATGATGTTTCTACAAGGTTGCCGGGCGAAGCCCCGCGCCGGCAGGGCCGCCCCCTGATAACCCACGTAGCTGGCTACCAGCGTATCCGCCGGCCCCAGGGCGGCCGACAGCTCGAAGTATCCGTCGGCATCGCTAGAGCAGCCGGTGGAAGTTCCTTTGAGGTAGAGGGTCGCATAGGGCAGGGGGGCGCCGGTACCGGCCTCCAGCACCCTGCCGCACAGGAAGGACAGCTCCGGCGGCCGCGGCTTCAGGACGATGTAGGCCTCGTCGATCCGGGTGTAGGCCAGGCCTGTGCCTTCCAGCAGTTCGGCCAGGGCGGCGCCCAGGCCATTATCCATGGCCGGCGGCAGGGCTTCGATGCCCTCCACCAGGGCGTCGTCGTAGGCAAAGGAGACCTCAAACCGTGCCTCAATCTGCTGGAGGATCTGGCGGAGGGGGGCTTTTTGAGCGGGCTGGGAGTAGGCAGGTAGTAAGACAAAAAATGCCAAGGCAAGTAGAAATAACCTGTTCAGTTTTATATAGCTGTGCATTTTTTGTAGATAAATTTTTTTATCCCCCTGCAGATCGAAGAATTTCCTCCCCCCTCGGGGGAGGTGCCGAAGGCGGAGGGGGCTCTCATTCGGTAATTTGAACCTTTCCTTCATCCAAAATCGCATACTCCAGCCCCATCGCCCCGCATACCGCCTGCAGGGCCACTTCCAGGTTGTCGTGCGGGAAGCGGCCGGTGAAGGTGCGGCCCGGCAGGCCGGGCGCCTGGACCTGAATGCCGTACTGCCGCTCCATCTCCCGGAACACTTCCGGCAGGGGCGCCGACCGGAAGCTGCTCTGGCCTTCCGTCCAGGAGGGGGA
This sequence comes from Phaeodactylibacter sp., assembly GCA_024103175.1. Classification (GTDB taxonomy): domain Bacteria; phylum Bacteroidota; class Bacteroidia; order Chitinophagales; family Saprospiraceae; genus JACJXW01. Next base: position 1,364 of record JAGFJE010000440.1, on the reverse strand, counting down.
AGCTGGTTCGGTGGTAAAGGTATCCGTTACTGTTTCCGTTTTTTTCAGCCCCTGGCCGGGAAGGAGGGTGTCTCGCCGGGTATCCGTCAAAACGAGCACTTTACCTTCCTGGCAGGCCACCTCGAAGCGCTGCCCCCGGGCATATACATTGAATCGGGTGCCCAGAACGCGAACGTCGCCCAGGGCGGTGCTGACCTCAAAGGCGCCCCCTTTCGTCACTGAAAAATAGGCTTCTCCCTCCAGCCGGACTTTTCGGGCGGGGCCCCACCGGCTGTCCTCATAGCGCAGGTAAGAATCGGCATTGAGCTGCACTTCGGAACCATCGGGCAGCGTGATGGCCTCTTTAGCCGCCAGGCCTGTTTCCCATTCCGGCGCTGGGCGGAACAGCCACAGCAGCACGGCCAGCCCGGCTATGGCGGCGGCAATACCGCCCACCCACAGCACGCGCCGCCGGAGGGTGCGCCGCCGGGCGCGCGCCGCCCGTGCTGCCAGTAGCCGCTCCAGGGCCGCCTCCTTGTCCACCGGCGGGGGGGCGCCGCGCTCCAGAGCGGCCTGCACGGCTTGCCAGCGCCGGTGGCTCTCGCTGCCCTGCCAGCGGCCCAGCTCCTCCTCGCTCAGCTGTCCGTCGAGCCAGCGCAGCAGGAATTCGTTATCGGGTTGGTATGGTTCCATTGTTGTACTTTCCTATAGTGTAACGATTTGGGGAGGCGGCACCCTACTGGTTTTGGTTGAATTAGTTGAATATGTTGATTGGGTTGAATAGTTGGCCGCCGCAATCAACCCAATCAACCCAATCAACCCAATCAACCCAATCAACCCAATCAACCCAATCACCCAATCAACCCAATCAACCCAATCAACCAATCACCCAATCAACTCATTCAACTTCACCAACGCCCCCTTCATCCGCTTCTCCACCGCCTTCACGCTGATCTCCAGCAGTTCTGCGATCTCCTTATACGTATACCCGTCGATGCGGTTCATGAGGAACACCACCCGGCTTTTTTCCGGCATTTCGGTGATAGTTGCCCACAGGCGGGTTTCGAACTCTTTGGTTTCGTATTCGAATTCCGGCGATTCCACCGCGCGTTCTCCGGCTTGCCGTTTTTCGAATTTCAGCACCACCTTGCGGTGTTTGATCCCGTCGAGGAATAGGTTGTAGCCCACCCGGTAGATAAAGGCCTTAGCCTTTTCGGGCGGCACCTTTTTGCAGTGCTCCCACAGTCGGAGGAAAGCCTCCTGCGCCAGGTCTTCCGCCTGCTGGGCGTCCCCGCAATGGTAATAGAGGTAGTTCCTCAGGCGCTCGGCGAGGGTGAGGAACAGTTGGTGGTAGACGTCTTCCCGGCAGGAGTCTTTTTGCATAG
>JAGFJE010000435.1 GCA_024103175.1 Phaeodactylibacter sp. | reverse complement strand
AGCGCTGCCCTGGGCAATTCCGCTTTTACGACTCCCTCCTACCCCATGATCCGGAAACAACTCTGGCCGGTCCACGACGGCGACCACGATATCCTTCACAGTTTCGGCACCCCGCTGGATTTTAACTCAACAGCGGGGCGCCGCCAGTATCTGCACGAAGGAGTAGACATCAGCGCCAGCGGTAAGCGGGTGGATGCTGCTCAGGGAGGGGTCGTCGGTGCGGTCAACAACCCGCCCAATATTAATGGCGGCGGTTTGCAAATTGACGTCGACTGGGGCCCGCCGGCCAATAATGAACGGATCACGTATCAGCATACGGTGACCGACCCGGCCTGGAACGTCGGCGACACCATCGCCGCCGGAGACGATATTGGCAACGTAAATACCACCTTTTTCGGCATAGCCACCGAGGCAAACCACGTCCATTGGGGGACCCAAAACCGCAATATTCTTCTTCGGTACACCGCCGCTGCCGACCGCGACCCCAACGTTTCCAACCCGGTAGTGGCGGATATCAATAATGACGGCGAGGATTTCATCGTAGTGGATGCAGCGGCCAATGACCACAGTAACCCGCGCAACCCGGCGTGGGGAGAGGTGGATTTTCTGGTAGACGCCTATGATGACATGGCCGCCAATTTAAACCTGATGGTTAATCCCCATCAATTGGGATATTGGATACAATCGGGGGTTCCGGGAGGGGAGAATGTCCGCAGCGCCGCCGACCCTTACAGCCTGGTGGAGTTCGACTTCTTCCTTCCGGGGCCTGAGGCCAACCAGTTCCCACAAAACGCCTTCGTTTACTGGGGGCTTCCGGCAGACTTGCAGGGCGTCAATACCTGGCAGAGCTGTTTGACCTGGATACTGACCAATACCCGAGGCGCCGATGGCGCCCAGGCCAATATAGACGCCGGCCAGTTCTGGAAAACTGACGCCAGAATTGGCGCCGGCGCCGAACCCAACGGCTCCGATGCGGATAAAGCCAGGGAAAACCAGGAAGCACGGTTTCCGGACGGCATGTATTACGTTCATATCTTGCTCAATGATTTTGTCAACAACGGCGATTTTGTCCGCCCGGTACTGGTCGACAACTCACGGCCTTACGTAAAGAAAGTGTCCGTTTATTCCGGTTTGGGATTGGTTTCTAGAGACGAATGGATCTGGGATGGAACAACCGGCCAGCTTGAAATTCATCCTGCGGCATTTGAAGATGCCTCTACCTTTCCAGCGGAACGGACTCAGGATATTACCATTGAGATCGAGTTCAGCGAGCCCATGCAAACGGCCGCCATCACGAGCCTCACCCCGAAAAGCGCCGGCACTGCCGCATTGGGGGTTACCCCCACCTTGACTTCCACTCAACCCGAGAATAGCCGGGCTGTCTGGAAAGGCGTGATCTCCAATCTCGACATTGCCGACGACGGCTCCCATGACGGCTATCATTTCATCGGCATAAGCGGTAAGGACCTGGCGGGTAACGATTTATTGCAGGTAAACAGCCGCAGCAATATGGGCCCCGATCACCACAACCGCAATGCACTTGGCAATATGCAGGGAACTCCGGGGCAGGATAATGTTCACGGCTTCCGCATCGGGCACCTGGAAGGGGAGATCGCGGTAACCGCCATCTTCATGAAGCAAACGGCGAACGACCCCGCAACGCCGGGTATTACAACGAAAGCCCTGGAGATCAGAAATGCTTTAAATGCCTACTTTGATGAAGTGTCCTATGGAGATATTTCATTCGCGGTCACCGGCCTGGGGTGGTATCCGTTGAACCACGCTCTGAACTGGTATTATTCTGTCCCGCAAACTCCCCTGATCGACTTGGTTCAGGAAGCCATAGACGCTGCTTTGACCAGCGGGGCCAGTCTGTCTACCACCCAGTTTGTCCTTGTGGTTACCGATGAAACCTCCACCCGGGAGGAATGGGCCACGAATGGCCCCTGGCCTTATACCATCCCCACTGGGCCGGGCTGGCAATTAATGGCTTCCGGAGTCGTCAACCTGGCCTCTGATGATCCTCATATTACCAATGCCGCCGGGCGAATGGTAGGCCTGGTTGACCTTTTCGCCTATCCCTATGTGACATATGGGCGCGACTTTGTTGGCGCCTGGAGCCACATGAGCGACAAGGCCCACGACGTCCATGTGATGGGATGGGAGAAATGGCGCGCCGGTTGGATTGACGAAACCGGAACGGCGACATCCAAAACAATCACCCACGTCGATAAGCCGGCTTACGCAACGCCGATCGTTAACCAAACTTATACCTTGCTCCCCTTGAACAACAATGTGGATGGCGCAAAGGCCGTCGCTATTGAGATCGGCGACGGTTTGCATTATACGGCCGAATACCGGCGCCAGGATGGGCTGGACAATGGACTCCCCGCTGAGGGCGTGCTTGTCGTGAAAGCCAATGATTACATCAAACAGGGAGAAGGGCCGGCTATCGTTCAGAATGCCACAGTGACAACCACCGGCCTTTCCCAGGCAACTTATACTACGGCCAGCGGGCGCGATGTGTTTGACGATGCCGGCTCAGGGGTGAATATCGAAGTCACTTCAATGAATGCCAACCAGGCCGAAATCCGGTTGAACTATCAGGTGCCGGCAACGGAAAATGACGTGTATGTCAGCCCGCATGATGAACGATGGGAAGCCCTCGATATTTGGGTGGACGCCCCTACCCTGGCGGGAGATTTTGAGGCTGATCCGCTGAATGTCATTAACGCAAATGAAAAACCGGTAGTGGGCTCCGTGAACATGGTTTACGGCAGGGTGCGAAACCAGGGCCACGCCGATGCGACGAACTTTGAAGTCCACCTGGAGATCCTGGAACCCTGGGGCACAGGCTCCACCTGGCATACCCTGGAAATTGAGACCGTCACGCTCCTCCAAGGCCAGGATCACGCTTCTAACGACTACTACCTCATCTCCTCTGAATGGACGCCAACTGCCGGCCAGCACACTTGCGTAAAACTCAAGATCCGGGGGTTATCCAATGATATCAACCTGGAAAATAACTGGACGCAGGAAAATATCAATCAATTCGTAACGACAACGAGCAGCCCCTACGAGCCGGTCACAACCCGCTTCCAGGTCGAAAACCCCTATGCAGAAACAAAACCCGTTTTTTTCCGGATCGATGGATTGCCGCCACAGTGGTCTTACATCCTCACCCCGTCCCGGTTGGTCCTGCCCGCCGGTGGTGTTGAAATGGTACAGGTGACCCTTCAGCCCCATAACGAGGCGCCCCTTTGTTCTGAAGAAGTGATCACTGTTTCTGCTTATACCCCCTGGGTTGATGCGTTGACGCGCCTGGGGGCCGTTTCGCTTCAAACGGAACTTAAGAGCCCCGGAGTAGATATCTTCGTGGAATCCTGGGCAGAATGTGAACGGGGGGATTATCGCACCGTCAAAGATGATGTCCCGAATGTATGTACCATTTACGCTCAGGGTTGCACCGACCCCGGGCTGCCCAATACCGAAATAGCCATTGTCTACACCAACCCGAACGGGCAGAAGAGTGTGCATTACGTAATGACAGACGAAAATGGATGCTTTTGGGGCCTCATCACGGCGGCGGTATCCGGAGAATGGGAAGTACAGGCAGTAATAGAAGAGCAGGATTGTACGGCCGGTTCTGAATCCCCCGAAGAGACAGTTGACGTATCGGTGGATGATTTCGATCAGGGTAAATGGGCATTGTTCGCGAATTTCGGGCCTAATTTTCCCGTTGGTGGCTTTAATGACGCCTTCGACCCCGGGTTCAGCTTCAGTTATGGTATTGAGCGGGAATTTATGCCGCAGTGGATGGTAAACATCCTGTTGGGATACCATCAATTTTATAGCCCTGTCCGAAACCAGCATTTCACTCAGTTGGGGGCAAACCTGAAATATCTTGTCCCTCTCCACTCCGATAATTACATCTTCCTGCAGGCAGGGGCGGGCTATTACCTCCCGCGTTTTGGTAATAATGCATGGGGATTCAACTCCGGAGTGGGCTCCGCCTGGATCATCCAACCCCGGTTGGCATTAGGACTGGGTATCAATTACCACTACATCAACCAATCGACGGATCTTTATAAACAGGTGGGGTTTATCACCGTTCCGTTTGAAATAAAATGGCGTTTCTGACCGATATACTGCGGTAAAAATACATCGGTTGGCCCCGGCCCGGAAGCGCGGAGCCAACCGATTTGCCATCGGACACTACCCCTCGTCTTTTTCGAGTAAACTCAAAAACGATTCTTCCCTGAACAACATCCCGCCCTTTTCATAAAACCCTTCTAAAGGCCCGTAAATATTAAAATCCTCCCTATTTTTACCCCCAAACACAACCGCCATGCGCCATCTCCAAGCCTGCCTGTTCCTATTCTTATACCTCTCCATCCCGGCCGCCGCCCAGACCTCCATCCCCCGCCTGGGCCAGTTGGACGTACAGCACTACGCCTTCCAACTGGAACTGTCTGACAAAACGGACCAGATCACCGCCTCGGCTATGGTGACGATCAGATTCCTCCAGCCGCTTTCCAGCTTCACGCTCGACCTGGTAAAGCAAGGTGAAGATGGAAAGGGCATGAATGTGCTGGCCGTAAAGGAAGGTGAAAACCCGGTGAAATTCAACCATGAAGGAGAATCACTCGCCATCTCTCCCGAACCGCCTCTTCAAGCCGGCGAAGAACGCACCTTCCTGATTCTCTACCAGGGCATCCCCGCCGACGGCCTCATCATCGACCAGAACAAATACGGAGAGCGCACCTTTTTCGGCGACAACTGGCCCGACCGCGCCCACCACTGGCTGCCCTGCGTGGACCACCCTTCCGATAAGGCGGCGGTCGACTTCATCGTCACCGCGCCGGACCACTACCAGGTGGTGGCCAACGGCATACAAATTGAGGAAACCAACCTGGACGACGAAACCAAGCTGACGCACTGGAGGGAAAGCGTCCCCCTTCCCATGAAGGTGGCGGTCATTGGGGCAGCCCGCTTCGGGGTGCAGTATGCCGGGGAAGTGGACGGCATCCCGGTCACCAGCTGGGTGTACCGGCAGGACCGGGAGGCGGGGTTTTATGACTACGCACTGGGCGTGGAAGTCCTGGACTTCTTCACCAGCTACATCGGCCCCTACCCCTACCGCAAGCTGGCCAATGTGCAGTCCAAAACCCGCTACGGGGGCATGGAAAACGCCAGCAATATCTTCTATTATGAAAATTCTGTGGACGGGCAACGCTCGGAAGAGGATCTCATCGCCCACGAAGTCGCCCACCAGTGGTTCGGCAACAGCGCCTCGGAGCAGAACTGGCACCACATCTGGCTCAGCGAAGGCTTCGCCACCTACGGCGCCAGCCTGTACATGGAGTACAAATACGGAAGGGAAAGGCTGGTGGAACGCCTGCAAACGGAACGGCAGCAGGTGGTGGCCTATGCCAGCCGCCGGGCGGCGCCCATCGTCGACACCACCGTCACCAACTGGAACGCCCTGCTCAACCCCAACTCTTATCAGAAGGGCGCCTGGGTGCTCCACATGCTGCGCCGCAAAGTCGGCGAGCAGGCTTTCTGGAACGGCCTGCGGCGGTACTACGCTCTGTTTCGCGGCGGCAACGCCCTGACGATTGATTTCCAGCGGACGATGGAGGCTGCCAGTAAACAGGGCCTGTCCGGTTTTTTCCAGCAATGGCTCTATCGTTCCGGCCAGCCCAAACTGGAAGTAGAATGGGTTAAACCAAGGAAAAACCGCCTGCAGTTTACCATCCGGCAGGTGCAGGAAGGGCCCGCCTTTACCTTCCCGCTGGACATCCAGGCCATCAGCGGCGGCGGCGGCGCTTCCCAAACCTGGACGGTGGAGGTGGAGGAAAAAACAACCGAAGTAAACGTGAGGTGCAAATTCGAACCCGGGCAGGTGATCCTGGACCCCGACACCTGGTTGTTGTTTTCGAAATAGGATCAGTTTTTCCGCTTCTCATACATCAGCCCTTCCAGCCCCGAAAAGGGATGGGTGGCTTCCCCCAGGGGTTTCATGCCCACCCGTTCCGCCACATGGATGCTGCGGGGGTTATTGGGGCTGACAAAAGCTTTGATGGCCTTGGCCTCATCGAGGCTGAGGAAATAATTGACCAGGGCCTTGGCCGCCTCAGTGGCGAAACCCATCCCCCAGTATTTGGGCAACAGGCTGTAGTAACATTCGGCCACCCCGTCTTCCTCCAGGGGAGATATCCCGCAGGAGCCCATAAAGTAGCCGTTTTCCTTATCCACAATGGCCAGGGCAATGATGGGCTCATCCGTGCGGTAGCTTTCCACCACTTCCCAGAACAGCGCCTTGGCGCCTCCTTCCGTCTTTTGTTCATCGGAAAAGGCGAGGTATTCGGTGGCCATCTCATCGAGCATGAATTCCAGGAACAGGGGAAGGTCTGTGGACTGAAAAGGGCGAATAAGCAGGCGTTCGGTTTCTATGACTTCCGGCAATTGCATGGTTTGAGTGCTTGGTTGGCTCCAAGATACGAAGCCAGGGGCAGAATTTTGCTTTTACTTTACCGGCTTAACAAGCAACATGAAAGGGGGAATTTACGTATAGATAATCATCCCCCCTCCAACGCTCAACCTTAAGGTGCTATGCAATCGAAGAGACAATCCCTCGTTCGGCCCGTAGGGCCCCGCCAAACCATTAAGCAAAGCATCCCGGCTTTGATGGCCTTTTTAGCTTTTATCCTCGCTGTCGGCAACGGGCTGGCGCACGGCAGCCTGCACGAAGCGATCGAACGAAAATCCAGCCAGATCGAAGCACAGCCCGATGACGCCCTGTTGCACTTCGAACGCGGCATGCTGTATCAGGAACACGGCGATATAGGCCCGGCGCTGAAGGATTTCCACCGGGCGCTCGAGCTGGAACCGGCTTATCAGATCTGCCACCTGCCGCTGGCCCAGCTATACCGGGATACGGGAAACTTTAACAGGGCCCTGCTGCACATCAATACTTTCCTGGAGCAGGAGCCGGAAAACCCCTTTGGATACGAAACCCGGGCTTCCATTTTTCAAAAGACGGGGGCCTTTATACCGGCGGTAGCCGACCTCCGGAAAATGATCGCCCTGAAAAACGACAATGCCATCCGCCCGGATGATTATTTCAACCTGGCGGACGGCATCCTGCTGGCCTACCCCGGCCAGTACGGCCTGGCTATCGGCGCGCTGGAGGAAGGCGTTCAGCGCCTGGGCGACATCATCTCCCTGCAGGAGCGCCTGGTTGGCCTGGAAGTAGCCGCTCAACAGTATTCTGCAGCCCTGCAGCGCATCGAACAGGTTGCCCAGGCCCTGCCCCGCCAGGACAAGTGGCTGGCCAAAAGGGAGGAAGTGGCCCGGCTGATGCAGCAGAAGCAGGCAGAAGGCGGCCGGCTTACCCCGTCCTCTGCAGAACGGGAAGCCTATTCCGGCCAGAAGGATTCCGGCAGTGGGGCTACGCCCGGCAATGGGACGCCCGCCTTTTCTCCACCCATAGTGGTGGAGATCGTCCGCGGCCCCTATCTCCAATCCGGCACGCCCACCAGCATGGTGGTCAAATGGCGGACCAGCGCCGCCACCAACAGCATCGTCTGGTATGGCGCCGCCCCGGATGCCCTCAACCAGACGGCACAGCAATCCGGCGCCCGCATCAACCACGAAATTACCCTGGCCGGCCTGCAGCCCAATACCCGCTACTACTATGCCGTCGGCGACAGCAACGGAGCGCTGGCAGGGGGCACAGTCAACCACTTCTTCAAGACTTCCCCCCCTCATGGAACCGTACAGCCGGTCCGCGCCTGGGTGCTGGGCGATTGCGGCACCGCCGATGAGGATGCCCGCGCCGTGCGCGATGGCTACTACTCCTACGCCGGCAACCAATTTACCGACCTCATCCTCCTGCTGGGCGACAACGCCTACGACGACGGTACGGACGCGGAATACCAGGACGCCATCTTCGAAAATATGTACGAGGCGAAGCTCATCCAAACCGTCATGTGGTCTACGCCGGGCAACCACGACTACGGGAGTGCCAGCGCGGCCAGCCAGACGGGGCCCTATTTCGACATCTTCACCTTTCCGAAAAACGGCGAAGCCGGCGGGCTGGCTTCCGGCACCGAGGCCTATTATTCTTTTGATTACGCCAACATCCATTTTGTCGTTCTGGATTCCCACGATTCCGGCCGGGAGCCCGGCGACCCCATGCTCCTCTGGCTGGAAAACGACCTCGATGCCACCCAGCAGGACTGGATCATCGCCTTTTTTCACCATCCGCCTTATTCCAAAGGGTCGCATGACTCAGACGATGAGAGCAAGCTGATCGATATGCGGGAGAACGTACTGCCCATCCTGGAAGCCGCAGGCGTCGACCTGGTGCTCTGCGGGCACAGCCATTCCTATGAGCGCTCCTTCCTGCTCCACGGGCACTACGGCCATTCCTCCAGCCTGGAACCTTCCATGGTGATGGACGGCGGCAATGGCCGCCTGGATGAAGACGGCGCCTACCAGAAAATGATAACCGGCCCATCGGCCGGCGCTGGCGCCGTGTACACCGTTGCCGGCTCTTCCGGCAAACTGTCGAACGGCCCCCTCGACCACCCGGTAATGTACTACAGCGCCAAAACCCTCGGTTCTCTTTCCCTGGAGGTTATGGGCCAGGAACTGGACCTTAAATTCATCGGCGTTGGCGGGGAGGTGCTGGATTATTTCACCCTGCGCAAGTTCAGCCCGTTTGGCGACCCGCCCGACGTAGCGGTCAGCTTTCCGGCCGATAGCGCCTTTTTCCCCTCCCCCGCCCCCATATCCTTCCAGGCGCAGGCCAGCGACAGTGACGGCACAATAGAACAAGTTGTCTTCCTGGTAAACGGAGATTCGGTGGGCGTTAGCCATTCGGCGCCCTACACCCTGGCCTGGACGCCGCCGGCCAATGGTACTTACACCATCCGGGCGCGGGCAACCGACAACGACGGCAACACCATCACATCTGCCGAGCGCACTTTCTATGTGGGCGCTATTGAAACCTGCAGCCAGATAAGCGACCGGTATGATGATGCGGAGGAAGAGCCAAATGGCGACATCAGCCTGTCCAGCACCGACCTCGAAATGGTTAATGACGGCAGCGACCAGTGGGTCGGCATGCGCTTCACGGGCCTGAATATACCGCCAAACGCCGTTATCACCCACGCCTCGATACAATTTGCAGTGGAAGACAACAACAACGACGACCCCTGCCAGCTGATGATCTACGGGGAAGCCTCCGATGCTCCCGTTCCCTTTTCCAGCTCGGATCACGACATCAGCCGCCGCCCGCTGACCGAGGCTTCGGTAAGCTGGCAACCACCCGGCTGGCAGGAAATAGGCGATATGGGCCAGGCGCAGCAGACGCCCAACCTGGCGCCCATCCTCCAGGAAATCGTCGGCCGGGACGGCTACGCCGCTTCCAGCGCTATCGTCCTTATCATTCAGGGGCTGGGGCGGCGCACGGCCGAGTCTTACGACGGCAACCCGAATTATGCGCCCCGGCTTTGTGTAGAATACCAGTTCTGCCAGCCCGCTACCCTGACGGTGAACAGCAGCGCCGGCAGGGCCTGCCCCGGCCAGTCCGTCACCCTCAGCGCCAGCCCGGCCGGCAGTTACCAGTGGAGCACCGGCGCGACCACCCCCCAGATAACGGTACAGCCCAACGAAACCACCACCTACCGCCTCACCGCCTGGGATGAGGCCAGCTGCCCCGCCACGGCGGAAATCACGGTGGAGGTCGCCCCGTTACCCGAAATAAGCCTTGAGGCCGATTCCGTTTTTTTCTGCCCGGGCCAGAGCGTGGAAGCCGCCGCCCCGGAAGGCTTCGCCCGATACGCATGGAGCAACGGCCAGGCCTCCCCGGCCATCTTCATCGACAGCGCCGGAACCTGGGCGCTGACCGTTACCGATGCCAACGGCTGTACCGCTTCGGCCACGCTGGAAGCCCTGGAAATACCGCCCCTGGGCCTGCAGCTCAGCAGCAGCGCCGCCGGAGCCTGCGAAGGCCAATCCGTAACCCTCAACGCCAGCCCCGCCGAAAGCTATTTGTGGAGCACCGGGGCGACGGCCGCTCAGATCGTAGTGCAGCCCGCCGAAACGACAACCTTCAGCCTGTCTGTCCTGGATGCGTTCGGGTGCTCGGCTACTGCGGAAATTACAGTGGAGGTTTTCCCCTTGCCCAAAATAGAATTCGAGGCCGACACCGTTTTCTTTTGTCCGGGCCAGGGGCTTGAGGTTACCGCCCCCGGCGGGTTCTCGCATTATCAATGGGCCGGCGGGCAGGCAACGCCCACTGTTTTTATAGAAACCCCCGGCGCCTGGCCCCTCACCGTAACGGACGCCAATGGGTGCAGCGCCTCCGCCACGCTCCAGGCCGTCGAACTGCCTCCGTTCGCCGTAGAGCTTACGAGTACTACCACGGGTATCTGCCGGGGTGAGTCCATAACCATCAACGCCAGCCCTGCCGAAAGCTACCTGTGGAGCAACGGAGCTACGATGCCCCGCATAGCCGTGCAACCCTTCGCCACCACCACCTACACCCTCACCGCATGGGATGTAAATGGGTGTGAGGCTTCCGACGACATCACCATCATGGTCAATCCGCCGCCCGATTTCGAGATCGCAGAAGAAAACGGGGGCCTGACGGTGGCGGGCCTGGACGGGCCGGAAGAATATATCTTCCAATGGAATACCGGCGCGGATACCCAGGCCATACTCCCGGAGGCTTCCGGCGAGTACTGCGTAACGGTAACGGACGCCAATGGCTGTGCATCCGACGCCTGTTATGAATTTGCCCTCACCGGAACGGCGGCTCTTTCTCTTCCAATGCCCTGGGAAGTGTATCCCAATCCATTTGATCAGGAAGTGCACATCCGGCCCGTCAGGGATCCCGGCCAGCTGCAAATTGCCGTTTTCGGCCTGCTCGGCCAGCCGGCGCCCTTCCGGAAAAGAGTGGAAGAAGAGGAAATAATCCTGGAATTCAGCGGGCTGCCGTCCGGATTTTATACCATATTCATCAGCAACGGGAGAGCTACCGGGGTGGCGAAAATGCTAAAGCGGTAACAATCGGAAATAATTTATTCCTCCAAAAAACGCCTTTGGCACACAAAAAGCCGGTAAAAACAACGCAAAATGATGAAAATCAGATTATTAAACCAAACATAAACACGAGAAGAGGTACAGTATTTTACAGAATTGTACTTCACCTCCCCTCTTTTTTTCCCCATCTTTGTATTGTCAACGATGATAAACGGTTGTTGACAGCGCCTGCGGAAAGAAGCGGGCGGCAGAAAAGACTTACTACTAACAAATAAAGGTGTGAATCCCACGAATGCAATTATAATCCTATGAAAGATTTCGGGGGTATCAAAGGATGTCCCCATTTTTGGTATGTAGATAGCCTCTCAAAGCTCTTTTGGAAACCGGCCCCGCAGGGCCGGTTTTTTTTTGTCCTTGTTCCAACCCTATTTCATTTCCGCGTAATACTCGTAAAAGTAAGGTATCGTTTCAATTCCCTTGTAGAAGTTGAATAAGCCGTAGTGTTCATTCGGCGAGTGGATGGCGTCGGAATCCAGGCCGAAGCCCATGAGGATGCTCTTGGCGCCCAGCACCTCTTCAAAGAGGGCGACAATAGGAATGCTCCCTCCTTCCCGGGCGGGTATAGGCGTTTTGCCGAATGTTTTTTCCATGGCCCTGGATGCCGCCTGATACTCGGGGGTATCGGTAGGCGTAACGGCAGGCTGGCCGCCGTGATGGGGCGTCACTTTGACCTTCACCGAATCGGGGGCGATGCTTTCAAAGTGCTTTTTGAAGAGTTCGGTGATCTTGTCCGGGTCCTGGTTGGGAACCAGGCGCATGCTGATCTTGGCGGAAGCCTTGGAGGGCAGGACGGTCTTGGCGCCCTTGCCGATGTAGCCTCCCCAGATGCCGTTGACGTCCAGCGTCGGGCGGATAGACACGCGTTCCAGGGTGGTGAATCCGGATTCTCCCTGAATATCGCCGATGCCCAGGTCCTTTTTGTATTTATCCAGGTTGAAGGGCGCTTCGTTCAGCTTGGCGCGTTCTTTCTGGCTCAACTCCGCCACATCATCGTAGAAACCGGGGATGGTGATGCGGTGGTTTTCATCCTGCAGGGAAGCGATCATATCGCAGAGCACGTTAACGGGGTTGGCCACCGCGCCGCCGTATACGCCGCTATGCAGGTCGCGGTTGGGCCCTACGACCTCCACCTCCACGTAGCTCAGCCCGCGCAGGCCCACCGTTATGGAGGGCACGTCGTTGGCAATGATGGAGGTATCCGAAATGAGGATGGTGTCGCAGGCCAGTTTATCGGCATTCTCCCGGCAGAATATGCCCAGGTTGGTGGAGCCGACCTCTTCCTCGCCCTCGATCATAAACTTCACATTGCAGGACAAGGCATTTGCCGCATTCATCGCCTCGAAGGCTTTGACGTGCATAAACAACTGCCCTTTGTCGTCGCAGGCGCCGCGGGCGTAGATGGCGCCGCCGGGGTGTTCGGCCGTCTTTTTTATGACCGGCTCGAAGGGCCCGGATTCCCAGAGCTCCAGGGGGTCCGGAGGCTGGACGTCGTAATGGCCGTAGACCAGCACCGTGGGCTTGTCCGGGCCGGCCATCTTTTCGGCATAAACGATAGGGTTGCCGGCCGTAGGGCACACTTCCACCTTGTCGGCGCCAGCCTGTCGCAGGCTGTCCGCTACGAATTCGGCGGCTTTGGCCACCTCATCCTTATAATCAGAGTCGGCGCTGATGGAAGGGATACGCAGCAGGCCAAAGAGTTCCTCCAGGTAACGCTCTTTGTTCTGTTTAATGAAATCCTGTACTTTTTGCATATTCTTACTTATTGGTATTTATTAGATCATTCCGTATCTGTTTAGCGTCAGCCAGGTGACATCTTTCGCCTTTGTACCGGGCCATAGCCGATATCGCTGCGGTTCAATGGCGAAAGGTTTTATCTGGCGGGTTGAGATGACACCTTTTTACCCCTATTTCAGAAGGAATAACGACTTGTCGGCAGGAACAGGGGAAAAAGATGTCACCTCAACGCTAAATACTTTGATCCATCCCAAACAACCGCGGACGGCTAAAGTACAAAATTTGCCCGATTTTTCAGCCTTCCGGGCGGGCATTGCCAAGTGCTGGCCGCGAACTGCCCGATGCTGCTCAGAACACGTACCCCAACAGGTCTACCAGCCCCGGCCGCCATTCTTTTTTTCTCAGGGCTTTGACCATCAGGCTGGAATTGACGCGGCGGTGGGCGATGCCCAGCGTCCGGTGCTCGTTGATCATCAGCCACTGGCAGGTGTTGGTTACCAACTGGAAGCCGTTGCTGAGGTAGAGGCCGTGGTCTTTGGCCATCAACAGGAGAAAGTCGATGCGGTGGCGCAGGCCCAGGATGGATAATTCCGACAACAGGCGGCTGGCCAGGCGGCGGTGCTGGAAGGCTTCCGCCACGCAGAGGTCGGCCACGCCAAAAATGCGGAACACCTGCCCGTCGTTGTTGATGACGCGGTGTTCTACCGCCATGTGGGCGATGAGCGCCCCGCTTTCCCAGCACAGGAAACGGAAATCGGGAAGTTGCTTGTAGTAGATACGCCCTTGGGGGTATTCCGGAAAACAATCGGCCAGGAGGCCTGCAATGGAGGATTCTATTGCCTCGTCAATCTCGTATTCGGGGAGGCGCTGTAGCTTCATACAAATGTTCTTTGGAGGGTATTAGGCTTAAAAGTATTGGTTGAGCAATTCCTGCAGGGCGTCCTCCGATACTTTCCGCCTCAGCTCTCCGTCCACTGCGTAGGAGATATATCCGGTTTCTTCCGACACGACGAAAGCAGCCACGTTGGCCCGTTCCGAAATACCCACCGCCGCCCGGTGCCGCAGCCCGGCCGACTTGGGCAGGTTGGGGTTCTCGGAAACGGGCAGGATACAGCTGGCCGATTTTATCTTTCCGTTGGCGATGAGCACTGCTCCGTCGTGCAACGGGCTTTCCTTATTGAAGATACTTTCCAGAAGCGGCTCGCTGATCTCCGATTCCATGGCCACTCCGGAGCTGACCAGGCCATCCAGGCTCAGGTTGCCGGCCAGCACGATCAGGGCGCCGGTCTTTTTCTTGCTCATCCGCAGCAGGGCGGAGCGCATCGCCCGGATCTGCCGGGCCTTTTCCTCAGTATTTTCCAGGTTGCGGTCAATGATGCGCCCGACGAAATTGGAGCGCTGCCGCAGGGTCGTATTTCCGAGAAAAAGCAGGAAGCGCCGGACTTCCGGCTGAAATATGATGATGATGATGATCACCCCCACACTGACGAACTGGCCCAGGACCGCCGAGAGCAGGTCCATATCCAACTGGTTGACGAGCCACCATATGACGTAGAGCGTCAGTACCCCAACAAAGATATTGAAAGCTATATTCCCCTTCAGCAGCTTGTAGATCTGATAGATCAGGTAGCCTACGATCAGGATATCCAGGATATCCCAGATGCGAACGGGAAGAAAGCCGATGTCAAAAAGATACAGCATGTAGGTTCAGGTCCGTAATTCATTCATCGCCAGAGGAATATTTCACTCCTTCTTTCATATTGAAAAACATGAAGGCCAGCATATCCGCCCCGGCTTCGATGCGCTTGGAAGTGGGGCTGCCGGCGCCGTGCCCGGCGCTCGGTTCGATCCGGATGAGCACCGGCGCCTTGCCCTGCTGGTAGGCCTGCAGGGTGGCGGCAAACTTAAAGGAATGGGCGGGCACTACCCGGTCGTCATGGTCGGCAGTGGTGATCAGGGTTGCCGGATACTTCTCTGCCCTGATATTGTGCAGGGGAGAGTAGGCATACAGGTATTTGAATGCTTCCTCCTCCTCGCTCAGCCCGTAATCGTCCGACCAGGCCCATCCGATCGTGAATTTCTGGTAGCGCAGCATATCCAGGACGCCCACCGCCGGCAGGGCCACGGCGTAAAGGTCGGGGCGCTGCACCAGGCAGGCGCCCACCAGCAAGCCTCCGTTGGAAGCGCCGTGGATCGCCAGTTTGGAAGTGTTCGTGTACTGATTGGCGATAAGGTATTCGGCGGCCGCCTGGAAGTCATCGAAGACGTTCTGCTTGCGGTGTTTGACGCCTGCCTCATGCCATTTCACCCCGAATTCTCCCCCGCCCCGAATGTTGGCCACCGCGCAGACGCCTCCGTTCTCCAACACAACCGGAAAGAGCATGTAACGGCTTCGGTTGTAAAAGGGCAGGGCCGGGATGTTGAACCCTCCGTATCCATATAACAAAGTGGGGTGGTTGCCGTTCAGTTTCATCCCCCGGCGATGTACGATAAACATGGGGACATCGGCGCCATCATAGCTCTTAAACCAAACCTGCCGGATCTCGTAGGCGTCGCTGTCAAACGGGGAACGGGGTTGCCGGTATACCTGCTGTTCATAAGCATCCAGGTTCAGGCGGTAGATCGTCCCGGGGCTGGCCAGGGTGGAGAATTCGTAGAAAACCTCCGGGCTGCCGCCCCGGCCACTGATATCCACTATTGCCCCCATACCCGGCAATTCGATGTTTTTTTCCTCCTGGTCGCCGGCAGAAAACACCTTCAGTTGGCTGTAGGCATCGTGCAGGTAGTGCGCCACCAGTTTGCCTCCCATAAAATAGGCGTCCAGCAATACATCTTCGGAAGCAGGAACAACTTCCTCCCAGTAGCGGGCGCCGGGCTGCTGCGTGTCGATCCGCAGTATCCGCTTATTGGGCGCCTTGTAGTTGGTCATAATGTAGAGGTAGTTGCCATTGCTGCCCACCAGCTCATAGTCATTGTCGAAGTTCTCAACGATGGGCGTAAAAAGCGGGTCGTCGATGCGCAGGTCCCGGAAGTAAAGGGCGTTGCCGCTGGTAGACTCCACCACGGAGAGCAGGAGAAAGCGCTCATCATCGGTGGTTTGGGCGTAAACATTCCGCTGCGGGTTGCGGCGGTCGGCAAAGGCCAGCACGTCTTCCGACTGAGGGGCGCCCACCTTGTGATAGTATACCTGGTGGAATTCGTTGGCGCCGGTCAGGGTTTGGCCCGGGAGGGGTTCGGGATAGCGGGAATAGAAAAAGCCGTCGCCAAACCAGGCAATTTCCGAAAATTTCACCCAGCGGATGGTGTCGGTGAGGTTGCGGCCGGTAGACAGGTCCCGGATGAGAATGAACCGCCAGTCGGAACCCGCTTCGGAGACCTGATAAGCCAGCATGGCGCCATCTTTGGAAAATGCATATTCTCCCAGGGAGATGGAGCCGTCACGAGAAAAAAGGTTGGGGTCGAGGACGACTTCCAGGGGGCTGTCCGGCCCGGCCATGCGGTAGAGGATGTCCTGGTTTTGCAGGCCGTCATTCTTGAACATATAATAATAATCGCCCCGCCGGATGGGCGGGGAATAGCGCTCGTAATCCCACAACTGGGTAAGGCGCCTGCGGATGGCATCGCGGTCAGGGATATAACCGAGATAATTCTCGGTGAGCGATTGCTGCTGCTTGATCCACCGGCGGGTGGAGGGCGAACTTTCATCTTCCAGCCAGCGGTAAGGGTCCGCCACCTTCACCCCGAAGTAGTCGTCCACCACGCTGGTGTCCCGGTAAGTATCCGGATACCGTACGGCCAGGTCTTTAAACTCAGGCTGGGCGCCGGCATTGTTCTCCTGCCGGCTATTCTGGCAGGAAAGGAGCCCGAAGAAAAGGAAGATCCAAATGGCTTTTTTCATTGTTTTATCCGGTTTAATTCGATGAGCGCTATTGACCTTTGCAACCAAATGCCCTACCTTAACGTATGAATGTACAGATACAGTTGTATTCCGTGCTAAAAATAGGGCAAGTACATGAAATAATATAATCGGCATTTTGATATTGGGTACAACGGCCATTTTAATTCCCAAAACCATCACTGATCATGCAATGTAGGCTTTTTTCCGGGCTCCTGGCCCTTATTATCGTAGCTTTGCCGCCGCCCTTGCCGGCGCAGCCGGCCATGCGCACCAATGAAAAAGGAGAAACCATCATCGTTTTTCCGGATGGCACTACCCAGGTGTTTTCCGAGTTTTCCGGAACTACCGACACCCCTGCCGGGGCCGCCCAGCAGGAAAAGTACCCCGTGGCGGATATCCGGATAGAACCGCTGGAAGGAGGCATCCCCATCACGGAAGAAGACCTGCGGAGGATCGCGGAGCGCAAGTCCCAGATCGCCAGAGATGCCGCCCAGATCGCCCAGGACCGCGCTGAAGAGGCCAACCGGCAACGCCTGCGCCTGGAGGAAGAATATCGAAAAGCGCTGCGCCGCAACACCAAAGCTTCCGAGGTTGAACAACTGGCAAGCCGCCTGGAATCGGCCCGCCAGGCAGAAGAGGAAGCGCAGCGGGAAGCCCGGATCGCCCTCATGGAAGCCAACCGCACCGAATCCATCACCCGCCGGGGTACGTATGTGGAGGATTACCTCAAAGGGCAGGAACTCAAAAAACAACAGGCCAAACAATATGAAAACATGCAGCTCACTGCCGGCGCCTCCTTCGAGAACCTGCTCCTGGATGATAACTTCAGCCCCTTCACCTCCACCGATAATGTAATCCTCAACCCACCGGTTCCCGAATGTAGAGTGGCCTACGAAGGGAAAGACAGCCGTGGCCGCTACCGCCGCGACCTGCAAAAACAACTCCTCTTTACCCATACCGACGACCGCATGCGCCCGGTACTCAACGGGCAGGAATACCTCACCTGTGAGGGCTATTTCACCCAGTTGGGCGGCTATCGCTACCTCACCCTGGAATTTACCTTCGCCTATCCCAACGCCCGGGAGGCCTATGGATTCATCGAGAAAGGCAGCTACCTCATGGTCAAACTGCTCAACGGGCAGTTCATCACCCTTTTTTCCGGAAAAATGGACAAGGGGGCCTATGATACGGAAACGGGCCTGCTGTCCTACCTGGTCCACTACCCCATCGACCAGGGCCAGATCAACATCCTGAAAAACAGCGAAGTGGATTCAGTCATCGTCTCCTGGAGTAGCGGCTACGAGGAGTACGAGGTCTATCAGCTGGGCTTCTTTATCAACCAGATCCGGTGTTTGGAGTAAGTATATGGAATGAAGGAATGAAGGAATGAAGGAATGAAGGAATGAAGGAATGAATGAAGGAGTGAATAGCGGGGCCACCCGGTAGTGTTTATCGAAGACAGAACGGTTTTTCTTTTCAGGCGCCGGCCCTTATGCTTACAATCCTTATCTTTGCCCATCCAAAAATGACCCGCTACCTATGAGCAATACAGAAAGGGAAAAGGAACTGCGGCAGGTGCAGATGCTGGGCCTCAAACTTCCGACCGACCCCCGCTGGGCCAACCTGGCGGAAAAGGAGCTGGAAGAGATCCTGACCGACCACGCCTACTGCGAGCAGAAAGCGGCCACCTCCTGCATCTCCCTCATACAGGGCTACCCGGAAAAAACGGAAATGGTCAAAGAGCTGGCGCCCATCGTGACCGAGGAGTGGGGCCACTTCCGCATGGTGCTCCACGAGATGGAAAAACGGGGCCTGCAACTGGGCCGTCAGCGAAAGGACGAATACGTCAACAAACTGCTGCAGTTCCAGAAAAAGGGCGGCAGCCGCGAAGAGCGGCTCCTGGAAAAACTGCTCACCTGTGCGCTTATCGAAGCGCGCTCCTGCGAGCGCTTCCGCCTCCTTTCCCTCCACATCAAAGACGAGGCTCTGAGGGGTTGGTATCACAAATTTATGGTCGCCGAAGCCGGCCACTACCGCCTTTTCATAGACCTGGCCAAACGCTACAACAACGAAGCCCTCGTCCGCCAACGCTGGAACGAATACCTGGAGCGGGAAGCACAAATCATGAAGGAACTGGAACTGCGGGGAGACAGGATGCATTAGGAGGGAAGGATCAGGCTGCCATTCATTCCCTCCCCGTCTTCGCTGTGCTCAGCCGGGTAAAATTCCCTCAAGATTCCCGCCGGATCAGCCGCAGGGCCAGTTCCCGGAGCGGGGCTTTTCGTTCTTCATCCACGGCAATGGCGGCCAGGGCTTCCAGGGCCGTATCCTGGAACCGGGCTTTCATTTCTTCCGCCCATTCGGGAATGTTAAGCCGATGGAGTATCTCCGTCACTTCTCTGATCTTGCCGGCCTCATCTTCAGGAGTGGTAGACATGAGGGCCGCCAGTTGGTTTCGGGTTTCTCCCCGGGCCCGTTCCAGGGCTTTCAGGATGAGGAAGGTCTTTTTATTCTGGGCGATATCGCCCCCGGCCTTTTTGCCCACTTTCCGGGGGTCGCCGAAAGTATCGAGGATATCGTCCTGCAGTTGGAAGGCCACGCCGATATTTCGGCCGAAGGCGGCCAGCCTGTCAATGTCCGCATCCGGAGCGCCGGCGGTTATAGCGCCCATCACCAGGCTTCCTCTGATGAGGGCGGCAGTTTTCAATTCGATCATCAGGAGGTACTCATCGATCTTCACGTCCTGGCGTTGTTCAAAATTCATATCATACTGCTGCCCTTCGCACACCTCAATCGCCACCTGGTTGAATATCCTCAGCAGGCGGGGTACGGCGTTCTGGTTTTCCACCTGGCGGATGAACTCATAGGCATAGATCAGCATGGCGTCGCCGGAGAGGATGCCGGCATTGAGGCCGTACTTATGATGAACGGTGGGCTGCCCCCGGCGCAACGGCGCTTCATCCATGATGTCGTCATGGACGAGGCTGAAGTTGTGAAAAACTTCGACGGCCATGGCGGCCGGTAGGGCGGCCGGTGCATTGTCTCCAAAGAGCTGGGCGCTCATCAGGGCCAGCAGGGGCCGCAGGCGTTTGCCCCCCATGCCCATTATATAGGCCATGGGGGCGTAAAGTTCGCGGGGCTCTTTGGCGAAAGCATGGTTTTCCAGGTACTCTTCAAACTGGTTGCGAAGCTGGTCTATGGTATACATATTCTAAAATTTGCGCAAATATAGGCAAGCACCAACGCAGGTGAACAGGCAAAGGGCCGAAATATCCCATCTTTTTTACAATTTCTGAGCAGAAGCCACAGCTAAAATTAAAAAAGCTGTATTTTTACAAGAACTGATTTCCAATTGTTTTTCCTGAGTAATGGCCCCTTAACCTATTTTCAAGATTGAACGCCCATCTCTTTTGCCACACTTTACAATAATGACTTCAGCGGATTCTAATTTTAATATCACAACAACAGGTACTAATGGTAAACCGGGCCCGGCCACATGCAATATTGTTGATAGAGGACACCCCAGGTGAGGTACGCCTGGCCCAGCAAGCATCCAGAGAAAGCAAAAATGGCCGTTTAGAGTTTGTTCAAAGGATCGTATGAG
Source organism: Phaeodactylibacter sp. (assembly GCA_024103175.1). Classification (GTDB taxonomy): domain Bacteria; phylum Bacteroidota; class Bacteroidia; order Chitinophagales; family Saprospiraceae; genus JACJXW01. Next base: position 5,500 of record JAGFJE010000435.1, on the reverse strand, counting down.
CGCAACAAATATTCTGATCATTGAGGATAACCCGGCAGACATTGCCCTGATAGAGGCCTATCTCAAGGAAGCTGGAATGAAGCACACCCTCCTTAAATCCGAATCGTTAAGCTCCGGTTTAGGCCTTCTGAAGGAGCGCGGGGCCGACCTGGTGCTGCTCGACCTCAAGCTCGTCGATGTGGAAGGGTTTAAGACACTTCAACTTTTCCGGGAAAGGGCTCCCGATATTCCAGTGATCGTACTGACCGGCTTCAAAAATGAGATCATGGGTATACAATCGGTCCGGGCCGGCGCGCAGGATTTCCTGGTGAAAGGCGATTTTGACTCTCGCATCCTGGCGCGGACCATCCGCTACTCCCTGCAGCGGTTTGAATCACAGGCCCGGCTTCAGGAAAAGGCCAAAGAATTGAGCCACAGCGAGCGGCGCAATCAGCTGGCCCACCAGATCGCCCGCTTTGGAAAATGGGAAATGGATATCGTCAACAACGCCATGAAGTGGGACGAAGAGATCTTTCGCTTCTTCGGGTTTTCCCCCTTCAGCTTCGAACCCACGCTTTCAGATTATATCAAATACGTCCATGTGGAGGATCGTGAAAAGGTAGAATCCTTTTTTGAAGAAGCCATTAAAGACGGGCAACCCCACCATATCGAACACCGGATCGTCATCGAAAATACCAATGTGCGTTATCTGCATGTCAAAGCTCAGGTCAATTACGACGAATCGTCCAACCGCATCCTCCTGGTTGGGGGCATTCAGGACGTCACCGAGCTAAAGGCCGCCCACGGGCTGGAGGGCCCGGCGGCACAGCCAGCCGATGCGGCCTCCATTCCTCTGGAAGAGGACCTGCTTGGCGAGTTCACCTTTAATATCCGGACGCCGATCGCCTCAATGGTTAATTTTTTGTACCTGCTGGAAAACAGCCCGCTTTCGGATCAGCAGAAAGATTTCATCGAAGGGATGAAGTCGTCGCTCGACGACCTGTCCTTCGCCATCAACAACTGGCTCAACCTTTCCATCCTGAAAGAGGAACTCGTAGAAGTCAAATACACGGAGCTGGTCCTCGGAGAGGCTTTTCAAATGCTGAAGAACGTTTCCAGGATACGCAGTGAACAGGCGGGCCTGTCGGTTCACTTTGACCTTTCGGACAGCCTCCCGCCGGTAGTACTCACAGATGGCCAGAAGTTTTCCCAGGTGCTGTACAACCTCATAGAAACGGCGATCCGCAACGGGACGCCCGGGCAGGCGGCCACCTTCACGGCCCGGCCCAAAGGCAGCCGCCGCTCACCCAATGCGCTCACTTTCACCATCACTTTCACCGGGCGTGCGATAACCGCCGGCCAAATCCAGGATGCCATTGAAAAGGGAGATGAATATGCCGCGCCCGGGAAACGACGGCTGGCCCTGCTCCCGATCATCATTTCCTATAAGCTGATCACCGCCATGGGAGGTTCCCTGGAAGCCACCGAAAAAAACAACAGGCTGATCACCCTGCGCGCCGGCCTGCCGGTGAAAGTGACGGAAACGAGTGAGAAGCCGCTTCCGGAATCTCCGGAATCCCCTATCAACATATTACTGGTAGAAGACCATGACCTGCACCGCCTCGCTACCAAGCGGATGCTGGCGGGCTGGTCCTCGATAGCCGATATTGATGTTGCCCAAAACGGCCGGGAAGCCTGCGAAAAAGTGGCCAGGAAGAACTACGACATCATCCTGATGGACCTGCAGATGCCCATCCTGGATGGGATAGAGGCCACGATCAAGATCCGCAACAAGGCCAAAACCCCGATCATCGCCCTGACCGCCAATGAATCGAAACAGGAACAGGAACGCTGCTTTATGGTTGGTATCAATGATTACATCGTCAAGCCCATCCGGCCCGAAAGCCTCTTTGCCGCCATCATGCAACAGTTGCACAGAAAACAATAAAAGCAAACCTCAGGCAGCTTATTGTTGTTCCCTGTACGTTGGATCATATAATCGTAAAAGTAAAACGACTCATGGATACCCGTAGCCTGATCATTATAGGGGGCGGCCCTACCGGGCTGAACTGCGCCATTGCCGCTGAAAAGGCGGGCATCGATTACCTGGTGCTCGAAAAGGGGATGCTGGTTAATTCCATTTACCATTTCCCGGTAAATATGACCTTTTTCTCGACTTCCAAACTGCTGGAGATCGGAAATACCCCTTTCATCTCACACGGCGAGAAGCCCACGCGCCGGGAAGCGCTGGAGTACTACCGCCGCCTCCAGCAGAGCTATGGCCTGAAAGTCCATCCCTATGAAGCTGTTCAGCGCATGGAGCGCCGCGACAGCGGCATGTATCGGATCCTGACCGATAAGGCAGAATACGAGGCGCACTCCGTCATCGTAGCCACCGGCTTCTACGATACCCCGCGCCTGATGAACGTACCGGGCGAGGAACTGCCCAAAGTGAAGCACTACTACGACGACGCCCACCCTTACGTAAGCCAGAAAGTACTGGTGGTGGGCGCCGCCAATTCCGCCTGCCAGGTAGCCCTGGAGATCTGGCGAAAAGGAGCCGAAGTGGCCATGGCCATCCGCGATGACAAGATATACAAGGGTGTAAAATACTGGATCAGGCCAGACATTGAGAACAGGATCAGGGAAGGCAGTATAAAAGCCTACTTCAACTCCTCCGTACGGGAGATACGCCCCCGGGAAGCCGTGCTGGACACCCCCGAAGGCCCGGTTGCCCTTGAAAACGACTGGGTGCTGGCCATGACCGGCTATGTGCCCAATTACACCTTGCTGGAAAACCTGGGGCTGGAGATCCCGGAAGAAGAACCCCGCATTCCCGTACACAGCCCGGAGACGCTGGAAACGAGCCTGCCCAATGTGTACCTGGCCGGCGTAATCTGCGCGGGGATGGAAACCAGCAAATTGTTCATCGAGAACACCCGCGACCACGGGGAACTGATCATCCGGCAGGTGGAGAAGCGGCTGGAAGGGGCTTTGGTTGATTAGGTTGATTTGGTTGATTAGGTTGATTTGGTTGTCCGTCCTCTCCCGACAGTTGTCGGGATCGGCCGGGTAAAATTGGGTTGATTGGTTCGCCGTACCACCCCTTCGTAGACGAGTTCAGAATAGCGGATAATTCTCATTTGCATACATCACGATAAAATAATATAAAAACTATGGGCCTGAGCCTGCATTACCGAGGGTCGCTGACCGATAAGCGCGCTGTCCACCAACTGGTCGAAGAGGTGGAAGACATCGCCAAAGCGATGAATTGGAAGTATACCATCCTGGATGAAGACTGGAGTAAAGCGCCCACCGCCGGCCTGGACAATACAGACACCGGAGGTATCCAGATAACCGGCACGCTTGCCCTCAAGGGGATCAGCTTCCAGGTTCACCCCAAATGTGAATGGGTTTATCTGTTCTTCAACGCTTCCTGTGTGATCTCTTCACCGGTTCAGGTGGCCATGAGCGCTTCGGAAGGATACCCCGCCCACGCCCAGTGGCATGCGGTCAAGACCCAGTTCGCCGGCCCGGACGCCCACGTCGCCATCGTCCGCCTGCTTCGCTACCTCAAAGGAAAATACCTCCACGACCTGGAAGTGACAGATGAGGGTAAATACTGGGAAACAGGCGACTACGAATACCTCAAAGCCCAGATCGAAAAACTGGGCATGGCCATCGAAATGGTGGGCATGGCGCTGGAAAACCTGGACCAGGGAAGCAGCGAGGAGGATATCGTTGAGCGGATCGAACAGGTGCTGAGGGAGTTGAGGAGGAGGGATTCGTGATTTGTTGATTTGTTGATTTGTTGATTCGTTGATTTGCTTTGGCCCGTCCATGATTTTTTATCTTTGCCGGAACAAAACCAACTGGCATTGCGACGGACCCGGCTTTTCATTATCTTTCTGTTGTTCCTGGGAGTAGCGCTACTGCTGCGCTTTTTTTCCTTTTTCCCCAGCGTCATCAATCATGACGAGTCGACTTACATCGTCATTTCAGATACGCTGCTGGCCGGTTATACCTATCAGGTAGATTATGTTGACACCAAGCCGATCGGGATCTTTCTGGTATACGCTTTTCTGCAACTGCTGCTCGGTAAATCCATTCTCCTGCTGCGTATTGCCGCCGCCACAACCCTGGCCGCCACGTCTTTTTTCCTCTACCGGGCGAAGCTTTCCTTTGGCAGCCGCCCGGAGGCCGCTTTTGCCGCCGGCCTGGCCTATCTTTTCCTGAATTCCATCTTCACTTTCTACGGCGTTTCCCCCAACACGGAAACCTTTTTTAACCTGTTCACTGCCCTGGCCGTGTGGATGTATTGCGCCCGGCCGCCGCTTTGGGGGTATTTCCTGGCCGGGCTGAGCCTGGGCGCCGGTTTTGTCATCAAGTACGTGGTGTTGTTCGACGGGCTGGCCTTCGGGCTGTTCCTGCTGTGGCGCGCCCGGCAGGGAGAAGAGCAGTGGGGAGCAGCCTGGAGTAAGGCGATCACCATGGCCGCAGGCGCCGCCCTTCCCTTTCTGAGCGTTATTGCCTGGTACCAGCACATCGGCCACCTGGAAGAACTATGGTTCTATACCTTTACCGTCAGCGGCCGCTATATCGAAAGCAAGGGCTTGCTCGGCCACCTGGTTTTCTTTCTGGATTTCAACCTGCGCTTCCTGCCGGTTGCCTTTTTCTTTTACTATGCGCTGTTTTCCCGCAAGGCCCATTTGCCGTCGCGGCAGTTCGGCCTGCTGTGGGCGGCGCTGGCGCTCGCAGGCGTCCTGCTGCCGGGCAAGCTGTTCGGGCATTATTTCGTACAGTTCATGCTGCCCTTCAGCTTCCTGGCCGGCGAGTTCTTCGGGATACCCGCCGAAGAACTGCCCAAGGGGCTGCGCTGGCTGCGCCGGCCCAGGATCGGTTATCCGCTGCTCGGATTAATATTGCTCGCCAACCTGTTCCTGCAATACCAGGATTATTACCTCAAAACCGATTATCCCCGGCAGATCGCCGCCTACATCGCTCCGCGGCTCGCTCCCGAAGATGTCGCCTACACCGTCAACGACCAGATCACCTACCACCTGCTGGGGAAATTACCGCCCCAGCCCTACGTGCACCCCTCCCTCTTCTGGGAGAGCCAGCACGTAGCCGCCCTGGAGGTCGATCAGGAAAAGGAAATTGAAAAGCTTATCGAAAAACGCCCCCGGTTTATGATCTTCCGCAGCCCGCAGAACGAAGGCCATTTTGCGGAACTCCTCAGCACTGAATATCGTTTGGTAAAACAGATCGGCGAGCGGGCGTTCATTTATGAGCGGGCCCGGTGATTCTCAAAATTATTTCATCAAAGGGTTTTGCTTTTACCGGAAAACCCTTAAATTTGCATTCGCTTTTGAAAAACTGGGGGTATAGCTCAGCTGGCTAGAGCGTCCCGGCATAACGCCGGGAAGGTCCGGGGTTCAAGTACCTCGATCCTGTTCTAAGCCGGAAAACTTATAAACTTGGGGGTATAGCTCAGTTGGCTAGAGCGTCCCGGCATAACGCC
>JAGFJE010000415.1 GCA_024103175.1 Phaeodactylibacter sp. | reverse complement strand
GTAAATATCGCAAGAGTGAAGGAAAAACAGCAGCTATGCCCGGTTTTTTATTGGCCTTTCCTTTCAACGGAGCGGTTTCACCCGGCTCAAATGCTTTTCAACCAACGCCCGCCACTGTATCTCTACCCGCCGCACGACAAGGCCGCTGTTCGGCCTCAGGCGCATGAAGCAACCGTTCCCGGTCGTTTTCAAACATGAGCGGCAGGCGGCCTGTTCTATAGGTGAAAAAGGCTCGGTCACATGAAGCCAATTTTTCACTCAACTTATTCTTACCATGAAATATGCTTTCTTAAATTTTATCCTTATCCTGGCCCTTCCCATGCTTTCCATCGCCCAGATAGTAGAGGTCGCCAACTCCACCATTAAATATGACAAGGCCGAACGGCCCTGTATTATGGTGGAACTCGAAGCCGGGCCCAAAACCCTGAAAGGCGCCTGGAAAGATTATCTGAAGGACAAACACGACGTCAAACTGAAAGGCTTTGGCTTTCTGGCCAACAAAGACCTGCTGGATGCCGAAGAGGTACAATTCGAGGCTCTCAGTGATAAAGCGATGAACTTTTATACGCACTTCGACGAGAAAAAAGACAAGACGCAGATGTGTGTCTTTGCTTCGCTCGGCTATGACATCTACCTGAGCCCGGGCGAATACCCGAAAGAATACCGGGCCATGCGAAAGATCGTAGATGATTTCATCAGCGACTTCGTTCCCAGGTACTATGAACAGCAAGTCGAAGAAAGTGAAGAACAGCTGAGCGGCCTGGAGGCGGAGATCAAAAGCCTGAAGGATGACATTTCCAACAATGAAAAGCAAATTGAGAAAAACCGCAAAGAGATCGAAAAGCTAAGGAAAGAGAACATCGGCCTCTCCGCCGGCCTGGATAAAAAAGCCAAGCGCCTCCAGGAAGTTGAAAAGCTGTTGAAAGAGCAGCAGGAAAAACTGAAAGCCGCAAAAAGGGAACTGCAATGACAGATTAACCCTCCGGTACAAGCGCTACTACCCTGAGGGGCGCCCCGCTGCCATGCCGGATCAGCATGGGCAGGCCGACCACCCAACTGCCAACAGCCGGGAGTTGGCTGAGATTGGCAATATTTTCCAAGCCGGGAATGTTGGCCGCACCCAAAATCTGGTGGCTTTCAAAATTGGCAGACTGACGGCATTTTTCCCATTTATTTACCCCGCTTCCACTCCTGAACCTCGCCATTACCCAATCTCAGGAACAAGCTGTCGCCTCTAACCTGAAAGGCGGCAAAGGGTTTCCACCTTCCTTCCTGTAATAAATAAAGGACATTGTTTGAAATCCTCCACCGTCCCCGGGTAACCCCATCGCTTTCAGGAGCAGTGCTGACAGCCCCGGCGTCTCCGTAATAGAACCTGCCATCAGGAAGGAGCCTCATCAGCAATTGGCGGGTACGGGCAGGGCGGGCGGGGCTGGCCATCTCGGCGTAAGACCAATTACCGAGTAGCGGCCTTGCCGCTTCGCTCAAAAACGCGATCTCGGACTGCCCTTTTTCTCCGGAAAAGGTGAGGGTAAGGAGGTTGGCGCTCAGGCTTCCGGAAAATCTCATCTTGCCCTGAGACTGTGGGTCCAGCACTTCTCCCCAGGCCTCATTGCCGCTGATCGCTCCCTCGAGAATGTATTTGTATCCCCCGGCATCGATCTGGCCGCTGAGCTGGTTGCCGTAGCGGCTGATGGACAAACCGGCGGGCACCTCATTGATGCCCCCGAAGTACGCCCCTTCCCAGGTTCCGGGAGGAAGGCCCTGCTCCGGGGCCGGCTGGGCCGCTTCTGCTTCCTGGCCGGGCTCTTGCCGGCCCAATGTTATGGGCGCCTTTGTCCGCTCCCGACGGGTGAGGACAAACTCCTTAGCGTTGAGGTGGTCCGGCTGGTTGTAGGCATCGGCCGGTATGATCCGGAGAATGAGCTGTTCCCCCTGGAGATAGGCCTCAAAATACATTCCCCCCTCCTGGTTGGCCAGCGTCCCCCTTGCTTCCCCTTGTTCGATGATGGCGTTGGCCTGAAAACGGGCGCCGTCCGAATCGGTCAACGTCCCCCCCAACTGGTTCCAGCCGGCCTCCTCCAATTGCAAGACGACCTCGCTTCCATCCGCCGGCAAAAAATATTCCCCGGGGAATCCCTGAGCGGAGAGCAGCCAGGGGAAACTGGCCAGAAGCAAAAATGAAGGAAAGGCCGTTTTCATTTTATTATTGGTACACATCTGTATTTGTTTTCCTCCGTTAAGCTATAGAATTCGACTAAGCTATAGAATTCGACGCATAATATCGCCCACCCTAACTCAAAATGCAAGATTTGTCCAGAGAATTGAAAGATATGTGCAGGCGCGCCAATTAGAGGCTCAATATCTTTATGGCATAAAATGCGGAAAGCTTTTCAGATTCAATCACCTAAAAACCATAACACCATGTCCAACCTACGTATTACCCACCTGTGGGCAGTATTTTTCATCCTCATATTTTCCACCCCTTTGGCCCTTACGGCACAGGAAGAGAAAGCTGCTCAGGAGGAACTTCCCATCTACGCCCTCGTCAATTACATGAAAGTCAAACCCGGCCAAGACCCCATAAAAATGGAAAGGGAGATCTTTGAGCCGGTGCATCAGGAAGCCACCAACCGCGGGCATCGCCTGGGATGGGACCTGATCGGGATATGGTTGCCCAGTGGCACCAACCGGGACTATGACTATATCACGGTCGACTATTTCCGGGGCATGCCCGGCTCACAGAGCATTTCGGATGAAGACCGGGCCAGTGTCTGGGAAAAAGTACATCCAGGCGTAAGTGAAGAAGACACCTACGAAAATAAAATGCAACCTGCCCGCGACATCGTCTGGAGAGAAATGTTCGTCTGGAAAGATGGCGCCTCCGGCCCCAAAGCCATGGATGCCAGGTACATGATCGTCCACAAAATGAAAGTCGGCCAGAAGAACATGGGCGCCTACGAGGCTATGGAGTCCAATATCGCTAAGCCGTTGCACGAGGTGAATATCAAAAATGGCAATTACCAGTCATGGAATTTCTGGCAGCTGGTCCTGCCCAGAGGCTCCGGCAGAGATTACAATTACCTGACCGGAGAGGCCTATCTCGAAATTGCCGATATGGACAAGCCCTGGGCGGAGGGCGCTTTCCAAAAAGCCCATCCCGACAAAGACCCGGACGAGGAACTCGCCAAAATATTCGACTTGCGCGAAGATGTTTCCACCGAAGCCTGGTATGCCATTTCCAGGATAAGAAAACAGGAGGGTACTGCCCAAAATGAATGAATGAATGAATGATTGATTGATTGATTGAATGAATGAATGATTATCAGGGCTGTCTCAAAAGCCAGGCAGTATACCGGTACTTTTGAGACAGCCTCCGGTAATTTTATCCTTCCATAAAATCCCGTAAAGCATCCAGGTAGGCCTGCCCCCACTCCTTTCCAGTAACCGGCCTCCTCAAAAAAAAGGATCAACGCCAGGCCAGCCAGAGAAAGAACGATCTCTACCCAGCGATACCATACAAAATTCTTCATCACCTGCTCCATGCGGGGGATCTCTTCCCGGGCGATGCGGTAAGGCTCGCGTTCCACCATCTTGTTTACGCGTTCGGCGTCTTGCGGAGAGCGCAGAAACACAGTAGTGCCAACGATAAGCTGATTTTTGCTACAAACCAACGGCCCTGTCCCGCCATCACTTCACAGGTTTCCTTCACCTGTGGAATACGGATGTATACTTGGTTGCAATAGGTTTTGTGCATTAGCCCTCCCAGCCCCTCAAATCCCCTAAAGGGGAAGTCCACCCACAAATGCACAAAACCTATTGCCGTTGAGTATAAGTGCATTTCAGCCACCGTTTACGGTGCAGTTGAGCCGGCGCCCGCTCGATGACCTGCGCCTCGTTGGGCTCCCGGCCGGAGTTTTTCCCCTGAAATTTCTTTTCTTTACCAAAAAAACGCCGCCATGGAACGCCCCGTCGCAATTATTACCGGCGCCGCCAGTGGGATCGGCAGGCATTTCGCCCGGAAGAACCGCACACAGTTCCGCTGGGTGGCCACCGACATCCGGGAAGCCCGCCTGCTGGAAACTTTCGGGGAGGAAACCGAAGATTTTCTCCCGTTGGGCCTCGACGTCAGCAATGCCCGGGAGTGGAACCGCATAGCCGAGGCCACTCTGGAAAAGTTTGGCCGGGTTGACTACCTTTTGAATATTGCCGGCGTATCTTTGCCCCGTTTCATCACAGAAGCGGATGAATCCTATATTGACAAGCACCTGGATATTAACACCAAAGGCGTCCTTTACGGCACTACCCGGATAGCCCGGATAATGGAGAAGCAGGGCGGCGGCCACATCATCAATATTGCTTCCCTGGCCGGCATAGCTCCGGTTCCCGGCATGTCCTATTACACCGCTTCCAAGTTTGCCGTCAGGGGCTTCTCACTGGCAGCGGCCCTGGAATTGCGGGACAAAGGCATTTACGTCACCACCATCTGCCCCGACCTGGTCCGCACCCCGATGTTTGACCATCAACTCACCTTACCCCGGGAATCGGCCCTGAGCTTTTCCGGCTCCACAAAGGTGCTCACGGTGGAAGATGTGGAGCGGGCCATACAAAAAGCCATAAAAAGGAAGCCATTGGAGCTGGCCATTCCACCGGCAAGAGGCATCCTGGCCAAGATCGGCGGCTCGGTCAGCGGGATAACATGGTTGTTGTACCGGAACCTTTACCAAAAAGGGCTGAAAAATGCTAAAAAACTGAAAAACCGTTAAATATGGAAGGCCCTGTTCTGATCACCGGCGCCAATGGGTTTATCGGGCGAAGGCTCGTCCGGCG
>JAGFJE010000404.1 GCA_024103175.1 Phaeodactylibacter sp. | reverse complement strand
CCGGGGCTTCGTGGATTTTCTCATAAGCCTCAGCACTGGGCCATACTCCTTCGAAGTAGTAGCGGTAGTCCTTGGTATCAGGGTTTCCTGTTTTGTAGAAATAATAGCCGGCGCCGGGATAGCCCATCTCAGCGATGGCTCCGTTCATTTCCGTCAGCGCTGCCGACCATTCCGCCTCGGTCACATCGGCCGGCAGGTCGAACAGGTGGATGCTTTTGCTGGCTGCTGGGGCGGGCGGCTGGTCGTTGTTGTAGATCTCCCGGGAGCAAAGGTATTTGCCGTCCCGTTTTTCCCAAATACACATGTACTTGCCCGTGCCGATCACCTTCCCGTCAGCGTCCTTGTAGGTGGAGGCGCCGATCTCGGTCACTTTGTCGGCGTTCCCGTACACATCGGTTGTTTCAAAGGAATAGGCCATTCCGGCGGGCATGGTGGCAAAGTCCCGCTCCTGGTTCTGGCGGATGGCTGCCTTGCCCGACAGGGTGGGAGCTCCGTAGGGCATACTCACCGCATCGTCGGTATACATGGCCATGAGGGCGTCGATATCCCTGGCGTTCAGGGCGGCGGCCCAGGCATTTTCAAGGGCTTGTATTTCCGATTTGATTTGAGTCATATCGGGCTTTGTTTCAGAGGTTTGCTGACAGGCAGTAAATGCCAACAGGCAGGCCGCCAGCAGGATGAAAAGAAGGTTGGGTTTCATGGTGGATTTTTTTTTAAAATGAATAATCGGTTCAATCGGCATGCGTCGGGGGGGGGTATTGGCCGCTCCACACTCGCCTCAATTGCCCTCCTTTTCCATCGCCGCCCGCGCCTTTTCGGCCCCTTTCTTCGAGCCTTCCATACCCAGCGCAACGGCCCGGTCGTAGTATTCGGCCGACTTGGCATAATCGCCGGTGTTCAGGTAGTACTCTCCCATGCTGTCGTAGGCATTGGGTTCGGCGGGGGCGAGTTCGAGGTATTTTTCGAAGGCGGCTTTGGCTTTGTCCATCTCCTGAATCGCCATGTAGTTGTAGCCCAGCGTGTTGTAGCCGCCGCCATACTCGGGCCGCAATTCCAGCAATCGCAGCACGTACTTGACGGCTGCTTTGGGGTCTTTGCTGAGCCATGCAGCCGACCGGCCCGCCAGGTCGAATGCTTCAGCCGTGTTGGGGTAGGCGGCGGTCAGCGTTTCCATGTATTCAGCCGGGTCGGCTTTGGGGTCTTTGGCCCATGCTTCCAGGGCTTTGCGGTGTATCCGCTCATTCTCGTTGAAGCCGGCAGGGTCAATGGCCAAGGCGGGTTTGATAAAGGCAGCGGCTTTTTCGTACTGCCCAAAAGCCGTTTCCGCGAAGGCCAGATTGACATAGGCCATGAAGAAGTTGGGGTCTGTTTTCACGGCTGCTTTCATCCCGTCAAAAAAGGCGGGGATGTTGGCGTTCTCGGCTGCCTGGAGGGCTTTGAAATATTCAGACTTTGCCGTTTCCGATGAGCTGGAAACCGGCAGATAAATGTCCTGTGCAGACAGGAAGGCCAGGTTGCCCAAGAGCAGGGCAAGGGACAAAAATGTAGTTTTCATGATTGATGTTATTTGGATAAATAAATGCTTACTTCTCCGAAGCATACTCCCGCGAGCGCTGCGTCCAGATCAGGTACCCGAGCTGCTCCTCCGTCAGGGGCTTTTCTCCTTTATACCTATACATGTACTCCAGTTCTTCCAGGTACACATCAGGACTGCAAGCCTCCAGGGCCGCCAGGTGCAGCCGGTACTCGGCCTGCAGGCTTTTTTCGCCGGCGCTGGGTTCCTCGGTATTGAATTTGGGCGGCGTTGGCTGTTCCGCCGGAGCGGGCCTGGCAGAGGGGCCAGTGCCGAACTTGATCTCCAGGTATTGGCTGGGGTTGCTCATGCGCATCACAGGAATGCCTTCTGTTCGTGTTTGGGCGACGGCGGCGGCCGCCAGCAGCAGGGCTACGCCCAGAAATAGATGTTTCATATGAAATGGATTTTAAGTTGTTGACTGATGCAAAGATGGGGGCAGGGCCGAACAGTGGCCTTTCACTTATTTTGCATAAGCATGGACATATCTTTCAGGAGGGGGAAAAAAGATAGGACTTATCTTACAGCGGTGTGTATAATAAGTGCCAAATGACTGGTTATCAGCTACTTTACAAAATCGCTCGGACTCTTGCCAAATTCATTGAGGAATACCCGGGAAAAGTAACTGGGGTCGGTAAACCCGACGTCGTAGGCGATCTCAGAAATGTTTAATTCGCCTTTTTGAAGCAGTTCGAGCCCTTTTTGAAGGCGGTAGGAACGGATGAACTGGGAGGGTGTCTTGCCGGTCAGGGCCTTTAATTTTCTATACAACTGCATCTGGCTCATCGGAACGGCCGCGGCCAGTTGGGGCACCCCGAATTCGGCATCGCTCAGGTTGGCCTGGATGTGCTCCCATAGTTTTTGCAGGAAAAGATCATCTATTGAAGGCTCCGCAGTTGAGGAAGCGTTGGGGCCGCCGGCATAGCGTTGCTGCAACCGGCGGCGGGACTCCACCAGCTTTTCCAGCCGGATGAGCAGCTCTTCCTTGTCAAAAGGCTTGGTGAGGTAAGCATCCGCCCCGTATTTCAGGCCTTCCACTTTGTCGGCCTGCGTGGCCTTGGCGGTGAGCAGGATAATGGGAATATGGCTGGCCCGTTCGTCCTGTTTCAGGGTTTCACAGACTTCGTAGCCATTTTTTTCGGGCATCATCACATCGCTGATTATGATGTCGGGAATGATCTCCAAAGCTTTTTCGATGCCCAGGGTTCCATTCCCGGCCGTATGGGCCTTGTACTTGTCCTTTACAATGGTTTTGATATAAGTGACGATGTCGGGGTTGTCTTCGATGATCAGCAATTGCGGCAAGGCAGAGCGGTACACTGCTTCCTCTTCGTCCAATGCGTCAGCCGGAGGGGCCGGATCCATGCCTGATGGCGTAAGCTGTCCCGTTTTGCGAACGGCTTCCTGCTCCGCCACCCATACCTTAGCGGTTGGCGCCACCTCCGCTTCTATGGGCAGGTACAGGATGAATTCCGTTCCTTCGCCCAGCCGGCTCTGCACTTCTATCCGTCCTTTCATCAACTCCACCAGTTCTTTGGTGAGCGCCAGGCCGATGCCAGTGCCCGTTCCAGCCCCCCCTAGCCCCCCCGAAGGGGGGGGATTGGCAGAAGAAGGGCTGCTTAAGGCAGGCTCCCGCAGGCTCTCCGCCGGAACCTCCCCCCTTCGGGGGGATTGAGGGGGGCTATAAAACCGCTCAAAAATATGCGGCAGGTCCGCCCCAGCAATGCCAATGCCACTGTCCTTGACCTTCAATTTTAAAAAGGGCCGCCCATCCTGTTCCGTTTTGCTGGCGTGAAAGATGACCTTCCCTTGCTCCCCGGTGAATTTCAATGCGTTGGCCAACAGGTTATAAACGACCTGCTGGATCTTTTCCTCATCGTAATCCATCATAACCTCCTTTTCCTCGGAATGAAAAAGCAGGCGGATATTTTTCTGCGTAGCCGCCGAATAAAAGGATTCGGTGAGGTATTGCAAATAAACGATGATGTCCTGATGTACTTTGTTTAAAGCCAGCGTCCCCGACTCCAGTTTGGACAGGTCCAGCAACTGGTTGATGAGGCGCAGCAGGTTCTGGCTGTTGCGCTGAATGAGCGTTTTTTCCTGTTGGTGGCCGGCCAGGTTATCGGCGATGCCCATAATCACGGCCAGGGGCGTGCGAAATTCGTGAGTGATGTTGGTATAAAAACGAGCTTTAAAATCATTCAGCTCTTTCAGCCGGCTGGCTTCGATCTCCTTCTTTTCCTGGATCAGCCGGCTTTCTTTGAGCTTGAAGTCGGCTTCCTGCTGGGCTTGCTTCTGTTGCCTTTGTCGATAAGCCAAACCCAGGGAGAAAATGAGGACCTCCACGATGGTCCCGGCTTTCAGGTAGAAAATGGAAAAAGGAGGCGCCCACACCCGGGAAATGACCGTCAGGAAAGCGCCCAGGGATATCGCTGTAATACCGGCAATGATGAAGTAGCCCTTTTTATCTCTGGTTTTGAACAACGGGTATAGCAAGGAACAACATAAGAGGATCACCAGGATAATGTACGGCACGGTTATCCGGTCTTCCACCACATAGCTGAAATTGGTGAGCATCAACACGATGACATCGAGCGCGATAAGGGGGAACCCCAGATAGATGACGGCCTTAAAAACCGCATCCCATTTGGGTAATAACTGCTCCAGGTCCAGAAAACTGCGAATGAACGCCAGGTAACACATTATCGCCAGATAAAGCGATAACTTCATAAACCCCTGGTATGCCGGATGATCGGGAAACAATCCGAGCCAATCCACCAGGTCTTCCGACGAATAGGCGGCATAGACCACCACCATGATCAGATAACCGGAATAGAAAATAAAGCTGCGGTCTCTGCCAAAAAAATAGACGATGAGGTTGTACGAGAACATCATCAGCAGAAAGCCCATGAAAAGGGCATTGGCCACTTTGCTTTTCAGCAAGTCGCCATAGAAAGTATCGATGTGTTTCAACCGGGTATAGAAAGAAGGGTAGATGGCCGTCCGCTCGCTTTTGCCACGAAAGTATACCGTCACGGCCTTATGCGGAGGCAGGAATAGTTTAACCAGGTTACCCTTGGCAGTAGGGGCAAACCCCTTCAAACGGTCCGGCGTAAACGTTCCATTTTGTTCCTGCCGCCACGAGCCGTCTTCCTCTGGTATGAAAACATCCAGGGCCGTCCAGGTGCCGGTGAAGGAAAGCACCCATTCGGTATATTGCTCCGCGTCGTCCAGGCGGTTTTCCACCTGGAGCTTACCCCAGTAGTATTGATAATTCTCAATGGGCAAGGCATATTCGGAATAGGGCTGAAACTCGCCCTGCAGCGCGGGCTGAAGAATATCCTGAAAGGTATATCCCGGGATGGTATCCTTTAAAACCTGAATGAACGGTTGGAGCCTGTAATCGGTTTGTTCATTTTCTAAAGTGCAAACTTTGGGGGTTACACGGGTTGCCGGAAGCGGTGCGTTGTCCGTTCTGCAAGTGGCTGCCAACAGCAAGCACAGAACTCCCCAATAGCAAGAGATCTTCCGCATATTTTAAAAAGTAATTTCCCCGATCTCAAATATAAAGAATAATTAAGAGGCTGTTTCATTTATGTCCCCAAATCGAGTTCGGGGCAGGCTCTTCGGTTTAATTATGGCCTTCCCGCCTGCTGTTCCGCCGGCAGGCATGTTTCCGCCATGCTGCAGCTTTTTTACCAACCTTCCGCCCTGCGCGCTCATCTGCCAGATCACCCTTCTGTGACCTTCCACACTGAACCCCACCGCATAGCGCTGTACCTTGAGGGATATTCACCGAAAAGCTTCATCGTCAAAAGAAATCGCTATGAACCAGGAAGAACAACGCTTACCGGGCCGCAACCTTGGGCTGGAGCTGGCCCGCGTCACCGAAGCGGCCGCCATTGCCGCCGCCCGGTACATGGGTATGGGCAGTAAAGAGAAAGGAGACAAGGTGGCCGCCGAAGCCATGCGCGCTTTCCTGAGAACCGTCGACATGAACGGCGTTGTCGTTATCGGAGAAGGTACGGAAGAAGAGGCTCCTGCCCTTTTCAACGGCGAATGGGTCGGCAACGGTGAAGGACCCGAACTGGATGTAGCCGCAGGCCCGGTGGAAGGCGCCGCCCTGCTGGCCGACGGGCGCCCCAACGCCATCTCCTCCATCGCCGTAGCAGAACGGGGCAGCTTCTGGGACCCCGGCCATTCCATTTATATGAATAAGATCATCACCGGGCGGGAGGCCCGGGAAGCCATCGACATCCGGCTATCCCCTACCCAAAACCTGCACCGCATCGCCGAAGCCCTGGACAAGAAAGTGAACGAACTCACGGTTTTTGTGCTCGATAAAAACCGCCACGCCTCCCTCGTCGAGGAGATCCGGCAGGCGGGCGCCCGCATCTCCCTCCATCCCGAAGGCGACGTGATGGGCGCCCTGATGGCGGCTGTACCCGGCGCCTGCATCGATGTGCTGATGGGCGTTGGAGACAGCTCAAAAGGCGTTATGGCGGCCGCGGCCGTCAAAGCCCTGGGAGGAGGCATGCAGGGCATGCGCGCCCCGCAGCGGGAAGATGAAAAGCGCCAACTGCGGAAAGATGGCGTCAAACTGCGGGAAGTGCTCACCCTGGATGCGCTCGTCCGTTCCGACAATATCTTCTTCGCCGCTACCGGCATCACGCCCAGCACCTTCCTGGAGGGCGTCAGCTTCGGCCGCCTCGGGGACATTACTACCCAGAGCATCGTTATCCGGTCCCAGACCGGTACTTTGCGCTTTATCAAGGGCATCCACCAACTGGGGTTAAGGCCTGACAACAACAATAAAAAGGATAGTACTCCCGCCGAAACGGCTTTTGAGATCGTGAAGTAGGGCAGTAGTGAGGAATGATGGAGCGAAGGAACGAATTTTATCACCTATACGCGTTTCTGTTCCATCAGGTTAACATACCGCAGGAATACCCCCCACGCCATTACCACGCTCACCACCAGCCCCACCTTTCCATCCAGGAAGCCGAGTTGGAAGACGTAGTGTTTCAGAAAGCGGAAGAAAGGTTTGAAAACCAGGTGAAAGGCCGTCACCCGCCTGGTTTTCCCGCTGTGGTCCTGAGCCGACCAGCGGGCATAGCGGCGCATCTTGGCCAGGAAGTGCTCCATATCGCGGTAGGTGTAGTGCAGGAGCTTATTGTCTAGGAAGCCCACCCTCAGGCCTTCGGTGATGATCTCTTCGTGCACCTGCTTATCGTTGTAACGGCAGAGGTCACGACGGAAGAAGCGGACGACGGCGTCGCCCTGCCAGCCACTGTAGTGCACCTCCCTGCCCATGAAGAAGTTGCGGCGGCCGATCCGGAAAGCGTCGTAGGGAATATTTTCCTGGTTGAGATACTTTTGTATTTCCAGTTTCAGTTTTTCCGGGACCCGCTCGTCGGCGTCCAGCAGGAGTATCCATTCGTGGCTGGCCTGGGGAATAGCCCAGTTCTTTTGTTCCGCCGGCCCGGTATATTCGCGCTGCATCACCCGCCGGGTGTACTGCCGGGCGATCTCTACCGTGCGGTCGGTGCTGAAGGAATCCACGACGATGACCTCGTCGGCCCAGGATACGGATTCCAGGACGCCCTGTATATTGGGCTCTTCGTTGAAGGTAGTGATGATGACGCTGAGAGAATGCATGGGAGCAATTTAATAAGATTTTCCAGTTTTCGGAGGCCTGGAATTCTTCATTGCACATTACCGTATGCGATAAAATAGGGGTTGCGCAGATTTTCCTTATTGTATCGCAGCGGCGCTTTGGTTTCCTCGTCGATCACCTTGCCGCCGGCCTCTTCCAGTACGGCCTGGGCGGCGGCCGTGTCCCATTCCATGGTGGGCCCCAGGCGGGGATAGACGTGGGCCTCGCCCCGGGCCAGGATGAGGAACTTCAGCGAGCTGCCTTTGGCCACCCGTTCCGGCGCGTTCAGTTTATCGATAAAGGCCTGGGTCGCCTCATTGAGGTGCGAGCGGGAACAGACGACGTTCAGGCCCGGGCCGGACAGGCTGAAGCTGGCCGCCTGAAGGGGCCGTGTCTCACCATTGTGTTCCCAGTAAGCTCCCTGCCCCGCGACGGCCCAATAGGTTTCGTCGAAGCAGGGCACGTATACTACTCCCAGGATGGGGGCTCCGCTGTGGATCAGCGCGATATTGACCGTAAACTCTCCGTTGCGCTTGATGAATTCCTTGGTGCCGTCCAGAGGGTCGACCAGCCAGCTGTATTCAAAGGTTTGGCGCTCTTCATAGGGAAGCTCTTTGTTCTCTTCGGAAACGATGGGGTATCGTACCGGCAGCTTTTCGAGCGCATCACAGATAATGTTATTGGAGGCTTTATCGGCCAGCGTGAGGGGAGATTCATCCTGCTTCAGTTCCACCCCAAAATCCTCTTTCCCGTAAATGGCCATGATGGCGCTGCCCGCCTGCCGGGCGATCTTTACGACTTCTTTTGCCAGTTCTTTTCTGTCCATTGTTCGATTTGGTGTACCTTTGAAATTGAAAAAGCAAAGGTAGCTTTTTTGACAGGCAAAGGCGCAGGAAAGACAGGAAAAGCGCCTGTCCGGAAAACAAAAAAGAACAGGTAAAAAGACTATGGACAAAGTAAAAGTGCTGGTTACGGGAGGATGTGGTTACATTGGAAGCCACACCATCGTCGACCTGATCGATAGCGGGTTTGAAGTTATTTCGGTAGACAACCTGAGCAATTCCAGCGAAAAG
>JAGFJE010000398.1 GCA_024103175.1 Phaeodactylibacter sp. | reverse complement strand
CTCAATACCAACCACAGCAACGGCGTGAGCACCTTCGACCTGCTGATCATCAGCCAGCACCTCCTCGGCAACAGCCGCTTTACGGACCCCTACCGCATCATCGCCGCCGACGTCAACAATTCGCAGCACCTTACCACCCTCGACCTGATCAACATCCAGAAGCTGATCCTGGGCCGGATAACGGAATTCCCCAACAACTTCAGCTGGCGATTTATCGATGCGGCCTACACCTTTCCCAACCCGCAAAACCCCTGGCAGGAACCCTTCCCCGAGCGGATCGTGCTGCCCAACCTGCCCAATGGGGGCGTTCAGGGCGCCGACTTTATCGCCATCAAAGTCGGCGATGTCGACGGGAGCGCTGTGCCAGGCACGGAGTCAGCCCCGGGCAACCGCCCCTTCCAGTTGTGGGCTGCCGGCAGCAAGGTGGAAGCCGGCGCCCGGGTGCAGGCGCCCATCTATGCCCGGCAGTTGGGCGCCGTGCGGGCGTTCCAGTTCACCCTGCGTTTCGACCCCTCGGCCCTCCGGTTGGAAGGCGCCGATTACGGGCTGATGCAGGAGGAGGATATGGGCTGGAATTTCCTGGACAAGGGCTGGGTCACCGCCAGCTGCTACCGGCTGCCGGAAGATGCCGATCCGGAAACGCCCCTGTTCACCCTCACCTTCCGCGCCCGCCGGGCGGGAAGCCTGAGCGAGTGGCTGAGCCTGGGCTCCGACTTCACCCGGGCCGAAGCCTACGACGCCGAAGGGCAGGTGTACCGCCCCGAACTGGCCTTCACGCCCGCCCCGGAAACGCCCGGCCTGCTGCTTCAGAATGCCCCCAACCCGTTCTCCGGGAATACCACCGTCAGCTTCCGGATGGAGGCCGCCGGCCCGGCCACCCTGCTGGTCCACAGCCCCGACGGGCGCCTGCTGCGGCAGTTCAGCGGCTGGTATGAAGCGGGCGTGCAGGAAATACCGCTCAGTGGCGAAGGGCTGCCGGAGGGGGTGTTGTATTATACATTGCAGACGGAGGGAGGAACAGTGACGGAGAAGATGGTGGTGCGGAAGTAAGCGTTTGTTTACGAGCTTATTTAGCCCTAAATTTAATATCTTTAGGGGCAACCACTACAGGTAAAGCCTTGTATCGAAATTTTACCTGCCAGCAAACAAAAAAGAGCCATCTCTGACCATGAACCTACGCATCATCTCCGCCGGGGCGGGCAGCGGCAAGACCTACCGGCTTACCAACGAAATGGTGAGCCTCCTCAAGAAAGATGTGCGCGCCAGCGGCATCATCGCCACCACCTTCACCAAAAAGGCGGCGGCGGAGCTGCAGGAGCGGGTGCGGGTGCGCCTGTTGGAGGAAGGCCTCAGCGTACAGGCCGACCAGCTTGCCAACGCCCTCATCGGCACGGTCCACGGCCTGGGCGTGAAGCTGTTGCAGCGCTTCGCCTTCGAAGCCGGCGTCTCTCCCGAAGTCGACATCATTGCCGACGAAGACCAGCAGGTGCTCTTCAACCTCTCCCTGTCCACCGTGCTGAACAGCGAGCGGGTGGAAAAGATGGAATACCTCAGCGACCGCCTGGGGCTGAACAAGCGCGAGCGCTACGACTGGCGCCGGGAGGTCAAACAGGTGACCGACATCGCCCGCGCCAATGATTTTTCCAGCGCGGACCTTGAGAAGAGCAAAGTGCGCTCTTTTGAAACCTTCAGCGAATTCATCGGCCCGCCCGGCGAAAGCCACCCGGAAGGGTATTTCGAACACCGGCTCGACGAGCTGATGGGCCAAACCATCGCCCGCCTGGAAAATAATGCCGACGAAACCAAAAAGACCCGCGAGGCGGCCAACACCCTCAAGGCCTTTCAGCGCACCCTCGGCCTGCGCAAATACCTCTACTGGCACGAGTGGGCCAAGATATCCAAGCTCGACGTTGCCGCCAAAAGCCGCGATGATGTGGCCGATCTGCTGGAGTTCGCCGCCGCCCACTACCGCCATCCCGATTTTCAGGAAGACATCCGCGATTTTATCTACAACATCTTCGAGATCGCCGTTGCCGCCATCGAGGAGTACGACGAGTATAAAAAAAGGCGCGGCCTGATCGACTATACCGACATGGAAGTGCTGGTCAACCGCCTGCTGGATGACCCTACGGCCAGGGCCGTACTCAAAGAAGAGATCGACCTGCTGATGGTCGATGAATTTCAGGACACGAGCCCCATTCAGCTGGAGATCTTCCTGAAACTGTCTAAGCTGGCCAAACATTCCGTCTGGGTGGGCGACCCCAAACAGTCCATCTACGGCTTCCGGGGGGCGGCGCCGGAGCTGATGCAGGCCATCATCCGCAAGGTGGGCGGGGTGAAACCCGAAGACATCCAGGAACGGTCCTGGCGTTCCCGGCAGGACATTGTTTACGCCACCAACGCCATTTTCACCAAAGCCTTCACGGATCTGCCCCGGGAGCAGGTGGCCCTGGAGCCCGTCCGGGCAAAGGCCACCGATAAAGGGCCCGAACCCAAGGAGATGGAAGGCGCCCTGATGCACTGGCACTTTCAGTACGACGGCGACGGCCGCCTGCCCGGCCGGCCGTGGATGGAAAACTGCATCGCCTCCTCCCTGCAGGAGACCCTGAACCGGCAATTGCACGTCATCCCCAAGGGGGCCGGGGCGCCCCGGCCGGCGCTTCCCGGGGACGCCGCCATCCTGTGCCGCTCCAATGCCGAGTGCCAGGTGGTTGCCGAGGCCCTGCACCGGGTGGGCCTGCGGGCCGCCATTTCCCGCAGCGGCCTGCTGGCTACCGCCGAGGCCAGGCTCATCCTGGCCTGCCTGAAGTACATCCTCAACCAGTACGACTCCCTTTCGGTGGCCGAGATCCTGCTGCTGGCCAGCGGCCAGCCCATTGAGGACATCATCGAAAACCGACTGGAATACCTCGATAAGGTGGACAACGGAGAAGGCTGGGCCGGGCCATGGGCCGGCGACGACGCCTTCATCCTGGCGCTGGACCGCCTGCGCGAGCAGGCCATCGAGCTGTCCAGCGCCGAGATCCTCAACCTGCTGCTCGAAGAGCTGGAGCTGCGCCGCATCGTCGCCGGCTGGGGCAACGTGCAGCAGCGCCTGGATAATGTCGACGTCCTGCGCAGGCTCGCCCTGCAGTACGAAGAGGCCTGCAACCGCCTCCATACGGCGGCCTCCCTGGGCGGTTTCCTGCTCTGGCTGGCCGACCTGGAAAACAACGAAGCCGACATGCAGGGCTCCGGCGAAGGGACGGATGCGGTCAACGTGCTGACCTACCACAAAAGCAAGGGCCTGGAATGGCCCATCGTCATCTGCCACAGCCTGGAGGGCAGCCTGCGGGCTGAAGTATGGGGCGTCGACATCGTTCAGGAGAGCGATGAGGTAGACCTCGACAACGTGCTGGGCAACCGCTGGATGCGCTACTGGGTAAACCCCTACGCCGACCAGATCCGCAGTACGGCGCTGGATGAAAGGCTGTCGGAAAGCGACGCCAACCGGCGTGCCCGCGAACAGGCCCTGCAGGAGGAAGCCCGCCTGCTCTACGTGGGCATGACCCGCGCCCGCGACTACCTCGTCATCCCTTCCCGCGCCCGCCCCACCAAATGGCTGAACCGGGTATGGCGCCAGGGCGAGGAAGATCATCCCTCGCTCAGCCCCGATACGGAGGAAAGCCAGTGGGAATGGAACGGCCAATTGCTGAAGATCAAAACAGAGGTGTTTGCTTATCCCCGCGATTTCACCCACGCCGAGCCCCCGGAAAGGGAGATCCGCTTCCTGGCCGAGCGCGCCGGCCGGAAGGAGTACGAACTCTACGATATCGACGCCGCCAAGGAGCCCTTTTCCCATGAGATGAGCGCCCGCATCGGCGACGTCCTCCACTACGCCAACCCGCTGAAGCTGGAAGAGGGCGTCGACCTGTATACCGCCGCCAAGGGCATCAAAGCCTTCCTGACGGCCGACCAACTTGCTTACTCCGCTGCCGAACGGCTGAAGATGGCCGAAGGCTTTATCGAGCGCTACGAGATGGGCGCCGCGGCGCCCCGGGCGCTGGCCCAGTTGGGAGACGCCTGGGCCGGCTTCCTGGAGCGGCAGTTCGACATCCGCCAGGCCTACCGGAAATATCCCATCCGCTATTTCCACCACGGCCGCCTGTTCACCAACGTGATCGACCTGCTGCTGGATACCCCCAAAGGGCTCGTCGTCATTCAGAACAGCGGCTTCGCCGGCGACAGCCTCACCCGCGAGAAGCAGCGGGCCCTGCAAAACCTGGGCAGCTGGTGCTACCTCAGCGGATGCGCCGTCCGGGAGATCTTCGGCCGGGAACAGGCGCGCACGTTCGTGCACTTTGTGATGAGTGGGAATTTGATCGAGATTGAGGTGAGGGGGAGAGAGGGTGAGGGGGAGAGAGGGTGAGGGGGTGAGAGGGTGAAGGGGTGAGGGGGAGAAGGGGTGACCCAACGTTTAGTTCATTTTTTACGCCCTGTTTACAGGTTTCTCCAAAAAACGCACTGGCTGCTGTAATCCCGGGGATTTCAGCAAGGTAGCAATCAAACCATTCAGCCATCGAACCAAACCCATCCTATCATGAAAATCAGAAAGCTCTTTCTCTGCCTTTTTTGTGTTTTTCTCCAACACCTCCTGCCGGCTCAGGCCGTCAACCGCAGCCTGCACCTGCAGCCCGTCAGTATGGCGGACCAGCTGCTGCCCACCACCATCAACGGGGCCTGGCTGATCAGCGGCTCCGCCGGCCAGTATATGGGCTATCCGGTGTTCCGACCCTGGATTGGCCTGGCCGATGCGGAGGGCAACCTGATCTGGGAGCGCTACCTGAATGAGGCCGAGGCTGTTGAACTGGGGCAGATAAACAGCCTGAGTGAGGACCCCCTGGGCGAAGTGTTCTACCTGGCCGGGGCTGTTTCCGGTTGTGACTATTTGATCCCCGGCATTCTATATATGCTGGATAAAAACGGGCAAACCCTGTGGTACAAATCCAGCGAACCTTTCTATAATCCCATCGCAACCGCTCTTCCGCTCCAGGGGGTTCTGGCGGCGGAAAAAGGCGCCGGCCTGATCGAATGGCACAGCATGTCCGGGGAAATGGCCGCTTCGTTCGATTTCAGCGATACATTCAACCTGCAACTGGTGGAGATGCTGACGACAAGCCTCAATACCGCGGCCTTACTGGGCCAACAACAGGTAATGCTCACCGAATGGACAGATGGGGAAGTGGAGGTAACCGCCGGCATTTCACTGGAAGGTGGAAAAAGCATTTCCCGGGGCCCCTCGGGCCAACTGGCCGTCCTGGCCGGTGAAAAGCTCTATCTGCTGGACGGCGCTCTCAGCATCCGGCAGGAGCTGGCCCTCGGCAGTTACGGCTCTTTTGAAAAAGTGAGCTGCAACGCCGGCCGCTGCTACGTGGGCGGCCAGTCGCCGGACGGCAGCTACATCGCCCTGGCCCTGGATGAAGAGCTGGGCTACCTGCATACCTTCGACATGGGGCCGGCCTACTACCACCCCAATTCCCTGGCGGCTCAGGACGACGGCGGGCTCATGGCCCTGGGAAGCGCTCTTCCTCAGGAAACGGAAGCAACGCCGTACGTCAGCCAGGGCGTGTTCAACACTACCGATGGCAGCGATATCTTTCTGCGGTCCTGGGACGCAGCAGGCAACCCCGCCCTTAGCCGGCGCGACATCGCCGTGGAGGAGGTAATCATAGCCCAACACAACATCACCACCGGCGAGGAAAATTGTTACCCCACCGGCGGCGGTTATATGCAGGGGGCATTTTCCGGAATAGAAGTACAGGTGCGTAACAACGGCGCCGAAACCATCGGCCGCATCGAGCTGAATGCCGTCTTCAAGCCCTGCTGGTTCATTTGTTACACCCAGCAGAACATCAGCCGCACCTTCAGCGGGCTCTCCCTGGGCCCGGGAGAAAGCGCCACCCTCTCCCTGGGCAACATCCAAACCTGGCCTCTGCCGCTGCAAGGTACGTTCAACTTCTGTGTCTGGGCATCCGGCCCCGACGGGCAACTGGACGATCAATTCGGCGACAACCGCGCCTGCGTCAGCGTAGTGGTTTCGGATGTGGGCGAAGAGGGCGCCGGCAGCTTTGCTCTATTTCCCAACCCCGCTTCTGGCCTTCTGGAAGTGCAGTTTGAAAAACCGCTGATGGATGAGGCTGTCCTGGAGATACGCAACCCTATGGGGCAATGCCTTTACCGGGAGACGCTCGCCCGGGGGCGGGCCGGGGTGCGTTTGCCGGTAGAACAACTACCGGCAGGGTTGTACTATCTGGCCGTTCACAGCGGGCCGGAAGCGCAGGCGCTTCCCTGGATAAAAAAGTAATTATCAACTGCAATAAGATCTGTTTTGCGTATCATTGGGTGGCAAAACAACCCGATCGATATGAAAAAAAACTGGTTTCTCCTGTTCCTGCTGTTCACCGGTTGGAACCTCCTGGCCCAACCCGGCCACGAAGAAGAGCGTTACGTACCGGAAACGGACCCGCTGGTGCTGGCAAAACTGGAAGCGTGGCAAAACCTCAAATTCGGCCTGCTGATGCACTGGGGCGCCTACAGCCAGTGGGGCATCGTGGAGTCCTGGTCGCTCTGCCCGGAGGATTACGGCTGGTGCCAGCGCAAAAAAGGCGGGAACCCCGCTGACTATTTCGCCTACAAGCAGGAATACGAAGGGTTGCAAAAGACCTTCAACCCTGTCCGGTTCGAACCCGAGAAGTGGGCCGCAGCGGCCAGGGCAGCCGGCATGCGGTACGTCGTATTCACCACCAAACACCACGACGGGTTCTGCATGTTCGATACCAGGCACACCGGCTACAAAGTTACCAGCCCCGAATGCCCGTTCCACACCAACCCCCGGGCCGACATCACCAAAGCCATCTTCGACGCCTTCCGGGCCGAGGGCTTCTGGGCGGGCGCCTATTTTTCCAAACCCGACTGGCGCCACGAAAATTACTGGGATCCTTACTTTCCGCCTTTCGACCGGAATGTCAACTACAGCCCTAAGGAATACCCGGAAAAGTGGGAAAAGTACGTACAGTTCACCCACAACCAGATCATGGAGCTGGTATCGGGCTACGGCAAGGTCGACATTCTCTGGCTGGACGGCGGCTGGGTGCAAAAGCTCACCGATGAGGAAATAGCGGAATACTACCGGGGGAAGTTTGAGGAATCCGGCGGAGGTGGGTTCATCAAACACCGGATCGTCAGCCAGGATATCCGCATGGATGAGCTGGTGGCCAAAGCCAGAGCGCAGCAGCCCGGCCTGATCGTGGTCGACCGGGCCGTGCCCGGCAAAAACCAGAACTATCTCACCCCGGAAAACCGCGTGCCCGAAAAAGCCCTGCCTTACCCCTGGGAGTCCTGCATCATCTCCGGCGGCGGCTGGGCCCATACGCCCGGCGCCCGATACATGAGCGGCCGCGAGGGCGTCCACCTGCTAATCGACATCGTGGCCAAGGGCGGCAACCTGCTGCTCAACATCGCCCCTACTCCGGAAGGTACTTTTCAGCCGGGCGCCTACCGCCTGCTGGAAGAATACGCTGCATGGATGGAGGTGAACGGCCAGGCCATCTACAACAGCCGGGCCATCGCTCCCTATAAAGAGGGCAATATCGCCATGGTGCGGCGCCCGGACGGCAGTATGGCCTTTTTCTACCTGGCGGCAGAAGGGGAAGAGGAGATGCCGGCGGAGGTCGCCATCGGTACTCACCGGCCGGCGCCGGGGGCCGAGGTTACCCTGCTGGGAGCAAAAGAGCCGTTGAAATGGAAAAAGGAAGGCAACGGTTTTACCGTATCAATCCCGGATGAGGTGCGGAAGAAACCGCCTTGCCGGTACGCCTGGACGATAAGCGTGTCGGAGGTAGAGGGCCAATAACCGCCCGGGCGAGGAAATTTTTTGTAACCCAACTCTGTCCATCCACTTAAACCAATACGTATGAACCGGATATTCTTCTTCCTGATGTCCTTCTCTTTCTGCCTGAACGGCGCCGCCCAGCCCAACCTTGCCGAACAACTCGGCTATCCCTCCGGCAGCAGGCTCCTCATCATCCATGCCGACGACCTGGGGATGGCCCATTCCGAAAATGTCGCCAGCTTCCGGGCCATGGCGGAAGGCTCCGTCGTTTCGGCCAGCATCATGCCGCCCTGCCCGTGGATGGCGGAAGTGGCCGGCTGGGCCCGGGAAAATCCCGGCCACGACCTGGGTATCCACCTCACGCTGACCAACGAATGGAAGCACTTCCGCTGGGGGCCGGTGGCGCCGAAGAGCGAAGTGCCGGGCCTGGTGAACGAACTGGGCTTCCTCCATGCCGACTGCGCGGCGGTAACCGCCAGGGCCAGCGCCGAAGAGGTGGAAAAAGAACTGCGCGCCCAGATCGAGCAAACCCTCCGCTTCGGCATTCAACCCACACACCTGGACAGCCACATGGGCTGCCTGTTCTGGGGGCGGCCGGAATATTTTGAGATCTACCTGAAGCTGGGGCGGGAGTATGGTATCCCCGTCATGCTGGCCAAAGAGCCGGCTTTAATGGCCGAATATATTACCGAGGAGGATATGG
>JAGFJE010000391.1 GCA_024103175.1 Phaeodactylibacter sp. | reverse complement strand
GTCGAACCACCGTTGCCCTTCGGCGACGAACTCCCACCGGCGCTCCTGCAGGAGGGCGTCCTTGAATTCCTGATAGGAAAGGCCCGACAAGTCCGGCAGGATGGGGAGTTCTTCCGTTCCATTGAAGCGGGCGCGTTTGCGGACGCTGTTGGCCGCCTGGTAGGCCTCGGCCGTCGGGCCGTTATTCTGTTCATTGAGGGCTTCGGCGTACATCAACAATACGTCCGAATAGCGCAGGTAGGGGAAATCGTTGTCCGTATTGCCCGCTCCCGGCTCGGCGATGCGGTCCCAGTATTTCTGGATGTGGGGCTCTACCGTCGTAGTGGTCCCATCGGTGTTGTTAATGGTGGTCAGCAGGGTCACTTCGCGCCGGCGGTCCTGGGGATCGTAGGAATCATACAGGCCCTGCGTGGCCACCTGCCATCCCTGGGCGTTGACTCCGGGGATCTCGCCCGACAACTGGCGCGGCAGCAGCCGCACGTTGAACTGCCCGACCTCCCAGAAGGAGATGGTATTATTGGCCGTTCCGAAACCGACATTGAAAATGGATTCCTTCCCGTTCTCATTCTCCAGGCGGAAAGCGTCGGCAAAATCCTCCCACAGGCCGTAATTTCCCGATGACATCACCGCCTGGCAGTGGCTGATGCACTCCTGCCAGTTGCCCTGCGTGAGGTGTACCTTGGCGGCCAGGGCGTTGGCGGCGCCCAGGGTGGCCCGGCCCAGCCCCTCCCCCGCCGGATAGGACGGCGGCAGGTGCTGTTTGGCAAATTGCAGGTCCTGAAGGATCTGATCGTACACCTGCGCCGCCGGCGTGCGGGCCGGCGTGATCTCCGCATCCAGGCTAAGGACCAGAGGGACATCCCCGAACAGGCGCGACAGGTCGAAATAGAGCATGGCCCGCAGGTAGTGGGCTTCGCCCAGCAGGCGGTTTTTCAACCCCTCTTCCATTTCCACCAGCGGAATGCCCTCGATGGCGAAATTGGCGTTGCTGATGCCCTTATAGGCATTGCGCCAGATGTCGTAGAGAAAGGAATTGACCGGCTTGATGTCAAAGTTATCCAACTGGTCGAGATCGGGGTTGCCGGCCTGCCGGTTCTCCATCTCGTCGGATGCCAGCCCCGCCACTACCCAGTAGCTGCTGTGGTATACCCCCCCGAAGGTGGGAGCCGTACTGGTCGAGTTCAGGATGGCGTAAATGGAATTGACGGCGGCAACGGCGTCACTTTCCGTCTGGAAGTAATTCTCCACAAAGACCTGGTCTTTGGGGTTCTCCTCCAGCAGGTTCCGGCAGGCCTGGAACAGGCCGAGAGCCAGAATAAGCGCCAATGAAATATAGATGTATCTTTTCATGCTGATGAATTTCTTGAGTGATCTCCATTTCTAAAACCCCAGTTGAACGCCCACGATCGCCGTTCTTGCCAGCGGGTAACTTCCATAATCGATGCCCTGCAGCAGGTTGTTCTGCCCGAAGGCGTTGATCTCGGGGTCATAGCCCCGGTAATCGGTCAATGTAAAGAGGTTGTTCACCGTCACATACAGGCGGGCAGAACGCATCCCGGCTTTGGCCAGCCACTGTTGCGGCAGGGTATAGCCCAGCGTTATGTTTTTGATCCGGATGAAAGAGCCGTCCTCCACCTGAGCGTCGCTGAAGATATTGCGTTCGTTGGGGTTAACCTTCGGGTATACATCGGAGGGGTTCTCCTCCGTCCAGCGGTTTTCCCAGAATTCCGCCAGCACGTTGGTTTCTCCGGCCATGGTCCCGATCTCGAACAGGTAGGCATTGACGAGCTCATTGCCATGGACGCCCTGGATGAAGACGGAAAGGTCGATGCCCTTGAAGGAGAACGTATTGGTCAGGCCCCAGATGAAATCGGGATTGGCGTTGCCGATGATGGTGCGGTCGGCCTCGTCGATCACCCCGTCCGGCTGTCCGGTGAGGTTGCCTTCGGCGTCCCTGCCGTTGATATCCTCGTAGCGGCGGTCGCCGGCTTCGGCGTTCTGCCCGCGCAGCGTGGGGGAAGACTGGGCTTCTGCATCCGACTGGAAGATGCCGGCAGACCGCAGGCCGAAAAAGGTGCCTAGTGGCTGCCCGACCCGGAGGATGCTCCATCCGGCAGGCACCTGGAGGACGCCGGGCACGGGGATGTCGCCGTCGCTGGCCAGCTCGGTGATCTCGTTCCGGTTGGCGGAAAAGTTCAGGTTGGTCTGCCAGAGGAAGGCGCCGGTAGTGTTGCGGGAATTGACGGCCACCTCGAAGCCCTGGTTCTTCAACCCCCCGATGTTGGCCAGATAAGAGGAAAAGCCGGTGGTCGTAGGCAACGGGGCAAACAACAGCAGGTCCGTCGTATTTTTCTGGTAGAGGTCGGCGGTGAAGGCGATGCGGCCGTCCAGGAATTCGGCGTCGACGCCGAAGTCCGCCTGGTTGGTCCGCTCCCACTTCAGGCCGGGGTTAGGGTAGCGCAGGGGCTCCTGGCCGATGTAGGGCTCGTCGTTGTTGAACACCCCCTGGCCTATCGGCCCGACGGTGGCCAGAGAGCCGAACGGGCCGATCTCCTGGTTGCCGATGATACCGTAACTGAGGCGGGCCTTCAGGCTGGTAAACAGGCCCAGTTCGGCAATGAAGGGCTCCTGGTGAAGTTTCCAGGCGACGGAACCGGAGGGAAAAAAACCGTATTTGCTGTCCTCCCCGAACTTGGACGCCCCATCGAGGCGGCCGGTCAGGGTGAAGAGGTATTTATCGTTCAGGGTGTAATTGACCCGCCCCAGGTAAGAGATGATGCCCCATGAGGACTCCCCGTTGGCAGGCGGCTGAGGGTTCAGGGCGGCGCCCAGGTTATGGTAGCCGGTGCGGTTATCCGGGAAATCCAGCGCGAAGGTAAAGAGGCGCTCCGACTGGAACCCCTGGAAGGTGGCGCCTGCGAGGGCGTCGACGGCGTGTTTTTCCCCGAAGGTGCGTTTATAGTTCAGCGTATATTCCGTCAGCCAGGTAAAGCCGTCGACGGTGGCCACCACGGCTTCCCCGTTATTGGCTTCGGTGCGCTTGAGGAAGTTGGGAACGAAACGGTTTTCCTTTACGGAATAGGCGTCGATGCCGACGCTGCCCTTCAGGTGGAGCCCTTCGGCCAGGCGGAGTATGCCGTAGGCATTGCCGATCACCCGGGAATTTTTGGAAATGTTATCCGTCTCGGCGGCATCGGCCGCCGGGTTGGGCAGGTTACGGCCGCGGTCGTCCTCAAAGGTATAGCCGCCGGGCTCGCTCTCGTCCAGTACCGGCAAGGTGGGTGGGAACAACAGGGCTGAAGCCGTGGCTCCGGGCAGCAGGACGCCCGTGCCGGGGCTCTGGGCGCCGGTCAGCACGCCCCGCGAATTGATGTGGCTCAGGCTGATGCTGGTTCCCACTTTGAACCTGTCGCTTACTTTCTGGTCGAGGTTGGCGCGCAGGTTGTAGCGTTCAAAGTCGGAATTGAGAATGATGCCTTCCTGCAGGAAGTAGCCGCCGGAGACGGAGTATTGGGTATTGGCGTTGCCGCCCAGGGCGCTGAGCTGATAGCTCTGCATGGGCGCCCGCTGAAAAATGGCCTCCTGCCAGTCGGTGCCGGCGCCGATCTTATCGGGGATGAGGTAGCGGGGGTCTACCGGGAATCCGGCGTCCCGGTTGTAGGCATTGATGTAATTGGCGAAGCCTTCCCCGTCCAGCATATCGAGCTGTCTCTGTACTTCCTGCAGGCCGTAGTAGGCATCCAGGGAGACGGAAGACCGCCCCTCTTTTCCCCGTTTGGTGGTGATGAGAACCACGCCGTTGGCCCCTCTCGAGCCGTACATGGCCGTTGCCGAGGCATCCTTGAGGATCTCGATGGACTCGATGTCGCTGGGGTTGATGGCGGACAGGCCGTTGAGGCTGCTGCCGGCCGTACCTCCGGCATTGGTTTGGCTGTTGTCGCTGGTGATGAGCATGCCGTCGATGACGTAGAGCGGCTCGTTGCCGGCATTGATGGAACTGCTGCCCCGGATGCGGATGGAGGTCTCCCCGCCCGGGCGGCCGCTCACCTGGGTGACCTGAACGCCCGCGGCCCGGCCCTGCAGGGCCTGGTCGAGGGAGGTGGGCGCCGTGCGCAGCAGGTCTTCCCCCGAGATAGAAGAGACCGAGCCGGTCAGGTCGCTCTTGCGGACCTGCCCGTAGGCGATGACCACCACGTCGTCCAGCACTTCCGCTTCCTGCGCGAGGGCTACGTTGACTACCGACTGCCCGCCCACCATCATCTCCTGGGGGGTATACCCGACGAAGGTAAACACCAGAATGGATGAATCGCCGGGAACGCGCAATTCATAATTCCCGTCAACATCAGTGATCGTTCCAATGGCCGTTTCTTTGACCTGGATATTGACGCCCGGCAGCGGCAGGCCATCGGCCTGGTCCGTAACCTGGCCGGTGATAAACCGCGCCTGGCTGTATGCCGGAGTTGCTCCGCCGGCCAACATCAGCAAAAGGAATAGGGCAGGTAGGAAGACTCTCATATTGGTTTTATTTGGGCAACGGGCCGGTAGACGGGCCCACTGCCTGTTTTTTGTTTGTTAAAGTTGTGCCCTGGAGGGCTATTTCCGCTCTATATCGATAGAATATGTAAATCCCTCTCCCTGGTAATAGACCTTGTTGAACTCCATGGCCTTGCCGTCGGAGTCGAAGACGGCCCGCCTCCGGAAGAGGATGGGGGCGCCTTCTCTGACCTCCAGCCGGGAGGCCAGTTTTTTCTCCGCCGCTATGGCGCTGATCTCTTCCCGGGAGACGGTGGGATATACCCCAATCTCCCTTTCCAGCATCTGATAGAGGGGCTGGGAGAAATCCTCCTGCCCGGATAACCCGAGCCGGGGGTGAAACCAGGAAACGGACAGCAGGCTCGGCCCCTCGGACGTCCCTCTGAGCCTGGAT
This sequence comes from Phaeodactylibacter sp., assembly GCA_024103175.1. Lineage (GTDB taxonomy): Bacteria > Bacteroidota > Bacteroidia > Chitinophagales > Saprospiraceae > JACJXW01. The sequence goes on along the minus strand of JAGFJE010000391.1, from coordinate 8,498 downwards.
AATTTCAACACCTTCGTGCCGGGTGAAACCTGGAAAGCTTCGGCAACTTCCATATCGGCCGGAACAAAACGGGATTCGAGCTCATAGTTAACCACTTCCATGCCCTTGGCCTTCATCTCGCCGGAGAAGCTGGCCCAGTGGTCCAGCCGGGTAGATACTTTCCGTTGTGCCACCTTGGTGCCCACTCCTTTCTTCCGGACCAACAGGCCCTCGTTCACCAGCTTGCTGATGCCGTGGCGCACCGTATTCCGGGAAATGCCCAGCTGATTGGCCAGGTCGACCTCTTTGGGCAGGAAAGCCCCCTGCTGGTACTCCGGCTGGCGGATCAGGGTGCGCAGCATGCGTTCTACTTGGCTGTGAAGGGGAACCTTGCTATTTGGATCAACCTGATGTTTCATCCGAAGTATGTTTGAACATACTCAAAGCTAAATGATTTTTCCAGATACGCAAAGTTGGAGGGATAAAGTTTTTTCTTTTGGTGGGAAAAAGAATAAAATTCTGTGTTGTTTTTGTACAATACCTAACGCACTGATGTCAGGCAGCCGCTTCCGGGCCTTCGCTCTTTTTCAACCTGGGCGCCCCGTGAAGATCGGCCCTGAACACGAACGCGCCCAGCCAGACGCCGGCCAGCAGGGAAGAAGTGGCCATTACTTCGAACCAGGCCGGATCCGGAGAGCCGCCGTACAGGATCAGCCAGGTAGATTCGGCCCCGATCAGCAGGCTAATGATGATATGGGGCGCCACGCTCCTCTTATCCACCAGCAGGTAAGCGGCCAGCCCGGCGATAAAGGCGGAGAGAAAGGTCCCCGCGCCGCCAAGCAGAAGGTGATGCCAGGGGGAATGCGTAAAAGTTATCCCCCCGAAGATGCTTTCTTGTACAATGGTGATCAGAAATACGAGGATGGCTTCGCCGGCGATAACCGCCAGGATGATCCTGGGTAGAAGGCCGGGGCGAGTCGGTTTGATCGGATGTTCCATGATCTTTATTTTCTATTTTAAAATTTTCGGTTCAACGGATGATCAGGCTATCGCCCAGCACCACCGCTCCGGCGCGGAGGTTGACCCGGTATATTCCGGCGGGCAGGCCGGCAACTTCTATGGCGCCGGAAGGGTATTCAACGATGAGCGAGTCTACCACATCCGCATCGCCCAGGCCGAAATGAGCGCGCAGGCTGCTCTGGGAACGATCGCCGGTAGGGCTGCCGGTAATCTCGGTAAAAGAGCCGTCGCCGTCGTAGTCGTAGTCGCACCAGGCGGCCGCGGGATTAGAGGCGCCGGCGTAGACAAACGGCGGGCTATCCCGCCGCAAAAAAGCGTAATCGGGAGAGCCGGTGTTCTCATAAACAGGCATTGTCTGGTTAGTGAAAAAAGACAAATGATGATGTGGCGGGTTTTTCAATGATGATGATTAAAGTACAATAAACGAGAAAATCCTCCTATGCAAAAGCCGTTGATGCACGCAGCGTGCAGTTGATGAAATATCGCTTTCGCGTTGCAGGATTTTTCATCAAATAGGGGGGGTAACAAAAGAGTAGTACTAAACATGAAGAACATTCTAACCATCATTCTGGCCTTTGCCATAACAACAAGTTGCAGCCCGAAACGCGACCTCACCCACAGCTCCGGAAAACCTCATGAACTGAGGCCGGAGATGGCCATTGAAAAGCTGCCGGATACCCGCTTCCTCTACCTGCCGGTAACAGGCGGCTACCATAAACACCTGGAATCCATCCAAAAGCTGTCCGCCTTTCTGGAACAAGCCGGCATTCCGGGCAAGAACTGCACCGGCATCTATCCCGAAGACCCCGACGCCGTTCCTGCCGAGAGGCTTGACTGGGAAATCGGTTTCGAAGTTCCCGAAGACACCCCTGCGCCGGAAACCGGCGAATTCAAAACGAGAACCCTGGAAGGGGCAACCGCCCTGGTGGTGAAAAGCTCGGTGCAAAACTCCGCAGCTCACGGCATTTACTGCAAGATCTGGCTCCTGGAGCACGGCTATGTTCAAACTCAGCCTACCCGGATGATCTACCATATGGACAGCGATGTTCCCGAAGAGCAAAGCACCACCATTATTTTCCCCGTGGTAAAGAGAACGAGGGATATCCCGGTGATCACCGGCTGTACTTTGGGCCACAAGCTGTAAAAAAGCTATGGATTCGGCGGCTAGCATTCTAGGGCTGGACGAGTTCGCAGTTCGGTATTTTTACAACTATCGGGAGAGGACGGGCGCTGTTCGCAACCGCGGCAGGCTGCTTGGGCTTACCTGTTTCTAACAGTGTCCAACGTTAGACGGATAGCCGATTCGGCATTTAAAATATTGATAATCAATAGCTTGAAAACTAGTCTGTAAAAACAAACGCCTATAATGCCTGCGTTTTGTCCTTTTTGATACACCATAACCTGCCTAACTTTATCAGGTATAAAAACAGATCCCATGAAAAATCACCTTTTGAAATTCCGGGTATTGATCCTGCTGTTATTCGTTGTGATGGAAAGCCCGGCCCAGGAGTGGGCCAATGCCTGGGCAGGGCCTTACCTCAAACAATCGGGGCGCGATATTACCGCGCTTCCCAACGGCAACTTCATGGCTGCCGGCAGGGCCATTGAAGGAACCTACGACGCCCTTGGCTTCTTCACGCCGAACGAGGCCGATATTTTTTTAGTGGAAATCACTCCTCAGGGAGATACGGTGCGAAGCATTCTGGTGAGGAACGGAGAACCGGGCGCTTTGGAACTGCTGTCGGCACTGACGCCCACCGGCGATAACGGCTTTATCCTGGCCGGCCAGTTAGAAGACGAAACGGGCGGCGAAGGCCTGCTCGTCATAAGGATCGACGATGCAGGCAACAAGATCTGGGAAACCACCTTCGACTTCGAAGCCCGCGAAGATTTCAGGGAGGCCATTCGGGCATCCGGCGGCGGCTTCGTCCTGCTGGGGAATTACCGGGGAAGTACGGGCAACTCCACCGGCTTTGCCATGAAGATCGACGAGGACGGGAACCTGCTGTGGCAACTGCCTCTGGAATGGCCTTCCGGACGAGCCCTCTCCGTTCAGGCAGCCCAAGAACTCCCCAATGGAGACTTGCTGATCGGCGGCAGCGCAGCGTTCTCCGGCGGCGCGGCCGAGGGGGGATACCTCATGAAGACAGATAAGGACGGCGAGCTGATATGGGCGAGGGAATACGAGGGAGTTTCCTTCGTCGATGCTATTGCCGCCACTCCCGGCGGCTCCATCTATCTGGGCGTGTTTTCGGATTTCAATTTCATCACTTCCGAATATCAGGTCATGAAAACCGACGCCGAAGGCAATGCCCTCTGGCTCAACAACTATCCGTCCGGCAATTTCGACCTGAATATTTTCCTGAAGAGGGTTGCGCCGGATATGGTTGCCTTCGTGGGTAATTCCCTGGCCTATTCAGATGAATTCGAAGTAGAAGATGCTTTCACCTATTTCGGTGTGGTTGATACCATGGGCAACCTCCTGTCTTCTGCCGCCTACGCGCCTGCGGAGAGCTCCGAAACGCTGTTCAACATAGCGCAGGCCACCGATGGCTGCCTGGCGGCAGTGGGAACGAGCACCGACACCGTCGCCGGTTCGGAACCCCGCCTGTTCTGCACCGTTTTACAGTGCTTTGAGCCTTTGGCTGCCCTGAACACAAGGCCATCTGCCACCACCACTAAATTGTCGATATCGCCCAATCCAACAGTAAATCGGTGTATCGTTGCATTACCGGAAAGCGTGCGGCTCACCAAAGGCCGCCTGTCCATTTTTGATGATTCGGGAAGGATGATCCATTCCATTACGGCCGGACAGGGCCAGGTGGAAATATCCACTGCCGGATGGGCGCCGGGGTTATACCACGTCCTGTGGAGGACGGGAAGGAAGGCCTTCTCGGGGAGGGTTCTTAAATGGTAAACAAACTCACCGCAGCCACTTCTCCTGTATGCGTTTGTACTTCGCTCTGCCAAGGGGCACTACTTCCCCGTTGCGAAGTTCCAGTTCGTATTTGCCTCCCTCAAAGACATGTATACCTTTTACCTCGCTCATCTTCACGATGTAAGATCTATGCACCCGTTCGTAATCCTCGCCCAGGAGCGGCATCAGGCGGGCCAGCGGCTTACTGTGCAGTTCGGTGCGGCCGTTTTTCAGATGGATTTTGGAATAGTGGCCAAAAGCCCGGAAATAAGCCACCTCGTCGTCTTTCACCAGATGGATCGCCCCCCGCTTCCGGACGGCGTAGTATTGGGTGGGATAATCTGGTTTGGAATCCGTGTTCATAACCCTGTTAAGGGCCTTCCGCAGCCTTTCCTCGGAAAATGGCTTTGGGACGAAATCGAGCACCCCGTATTCAAAGGCTTCGATGGCGCGGCCTTTGTAAGCGGATACGACGATAGTGTGAAAAGAACCGGCGGCCAGCACCTTCAGCACTTCGAACCCATCCTCCCCCCCCAGGTTGAGGTCGAGCAGGAGCAGGCCAATCTCGTTGTTATCCAGATAATCCATTGCTTCTTCCAGGGCCGCCGCCCGGCTGATCGTGCAGTCCGCTGCGCTCCATATTTTGCGGATCTTCTTTTCCAGGTGCCGGGCGATGTGCACTTCATCTTCAACGATCAGGATCTTCATGATGGAATGGTAATTTTTGTCTGCCAGCCAAAATCTTCCGGCCCCGACTGCAGGCTCCAGCTTCCGGGAAAGCTTTCTTCCAGCCTGCTTTTTACGTATTTCAGGCCGGTGCCCTCGGCAGGGGTTCCGTTGGCGCTTTTCCGGTGGCCGAAAGTTTTCAGGATAACAGCCCTTTCTCCGTTGGCCCATCTTTCCGACAGCTCAAAGGTGATCGTGCCATCCACCGGCAGGTTGTGGGTGATGCCGTTCTCGATGAGGGTATGCAGGATGGCCGGGGGTATTTCCCAGCCGTCGCCGACTGCCTCCGTATTTAGCTCATAACGGGTATCGTTCCGGATGCTCATCACTTCCAGGTATGCCCTGCACAGCTCGGTTTCCTTGCCAATGGGTATCCGTTTTTTCTCGGCGATCTCCATCATCAGGTAGAACTCGGCGCTCAGGGCCTCGATGAGGCGTACGCTCAGGCCTGGGTCCGATCCGATGAGTGAAATGATGTTGGTGAGCGTATTCATCAGAAAGTGCGGCTGAATGTTCTTCTTCAGTAACTGCGCCTCCAGCCGCCCCGACCGCAGCAGGGACTCTTCGTGCTTCCTGCGTTCTATACCCAATGTTACGGACAGGGAGAAAAGGGTGGCAATGACAAGTACACCGAAGCCGGCATACACGCTGATATTAAAATACATAAAACTGGCAACGAACACGATGAGGCCGATCATGGCCTCCTCCGCGCCCCGCTTGCGCTTGTACAGCGCCCATACCACGAGGCATATCGGAATAGCGATCACCAGGATGGTATATATCCAAAACGGAACGCCGGGCAACAGGCGGGCAGCCAGGAGCAGGGCCGGAATGCCGATGAGCAAGGGTTTCTTGTTCGGATATTCGAAATGGTAAAGGTAGAATAACGGCAGCAGCAGCGTGATGATCCAGGACAATGTCCAGATGGTTGTCTGCCTGAAATGGTACATCGGGTAGGTGTAGGGGTAGTAATTTCTGGAATACGCATATACGATCAACACAAAGGAGAAGGCGCACAGCAATGCAAACAGAAGAAACGACGGATTCCGGTAGCTGTTGAAATACAGGAAAAAGTAGTACACGGCAACAATAAGGAAGATGCCTGCCAGGCCATAGATCAGAATGCCGTTCACGAGAGAGCGGTTGTAAAACTCATTGTAAGGGTCGACGGAGAACTCCGCCAGCGCATAACGCCGCCTGTTTTTGTGGTCCGAATAGCGCAACAAAAGCGCCTTCTTTCCTGCTGTTACGTGTTCATCCGGCAAGATGTATTTCCGGTCGAGATAACCGGGCGTTTCACCGGACGGATCGGCGGCGGGCTTGCCGTTTTCCCCGATGAGCGCCCCTTCCCAGTACAATTCGTACGCCCCCGGAAAAGAAACGACCAGTTCTTTTTTTCTCCGGGGAAAGTACTCTTCGGGAAAATGGAAAACGGCTCTTACCCATCCGGCTCCCGGTTCATCCGGAAGGGTGGCCTGCCAGTTGAGCGCCTCCATATTGCCGGGTTTGAAAGCCGGGCCGCCGCCTTTTGCGTACATTATGGGCCGGGGGTATAACGTATCCGCATCATCGAAAACGCGGTTGGCGTAATCCATGGCGAAGATCAACCCAGATGAAACGGCCAGTATTTTCATAATCCTGATCACCATCGGCTGCTGTCATTGGAATGAAAATATACAAAAAAGGAGTGGGTTACTACACGCGGGCCTACACTCGAATATTGAGGAAGTCGGCGCATTTACCTAAATTTGTAAAAACCGTCGTTATGCCCTCTCCCTTTCCCGGCATGGACCCTTACCTGGAAGGGCATCTCTGGCCCGATGTCCACAACAGCCTGGCCTATCTGATCAAGGTGCAGCTGGCTTCACGGCTTTTGGAACCATATACCGTGCACCTCAATACCTATACCGTGGAAGACACCTCGCCGGAAGAAGATGTGGGGATCATGTATCCCGATGTCGAAATTTTTCGCAAGCCTGGAGAAGTAAAAGAACCGGCAGGAGGTTATGGCCCCCCCATTACACCAGAAACCGCCATCCTTCCGGCGATCAAAAACGTTCAGGTACGAATTCCTGTAGTTGAGATAAAGGACAGCAAAAGCAACCAACTGATCACAGCCATCGAGATACTTTCCCCGGTCAATAAACGCAAGCCGGGGCTGATCCCCTACCGGGAAAAGCGGGAACGCCTGCATAACGCCGGGGTGCACCTCGTAGAGATCGACCTGATCCGGCGGGGGGAGCGGCCCTTTGAACACCCTTACCTGCCTAAATCGCATTATCTCATCTGCCTGATCCGGGCCGGCATAGGCAAAACCCACATTTGGGCAGTGGATGTAAAAGAGCCGTTGCCGGTAATCCCCATCCCGCTGAAGCAGCCCGACAGAGACAGCTCCCTGGACCTGGCCAAGGCTTTCAATGACCTGTACGAACAAGGTGTTTTTGAAAGGTCCGTAGATTATTCGGAAGCTCCGCCGCCGCCGGCGTTTTCCGAAGAAGAGATAGCATGGATGAAGGGGTTGGGGGTGATAGGCGCTGAATAGTGATCCGCTATGCCATTTCAATAGCTATCCCTTCGTATTGGCCGAGGATATGCTCCAGCACCCCCAGGAGTTCATCCATTTCATTAAGGAAAAAACGCTCCTGCCCGACGAGAACAAGATCTTTATCGAGTTTCAGGAAGACCCACTCATAGGCATTCGTCACAGCGCCATAGATCACTTCGATGGGGTTGCCATCCCTAGCGATAAGGTAAAGAGGAGGCCTTATTTCATCACCTCTTTCCGCTCTTCCATAAACTCCGAAGGCGTCATGCCCGCCATCTTTTTAAACGTCCGGTTGAAAGTCGTTTTATTGGTGAACCCACACTCGAGGCCGATGGCGAGGATGCTGTAGTGGCGGTAATTCTCATCCTTCAGGCGCCGCTTGGCGGCCTCCACCCGAAAAGAGTTCACAAAGTCATAGTAATTGGTGTTCATGCCCTCATTGAGCACCTGGGAGAGGTGGTGGGAGGGAATGTCGAGCCGGGCCGCCAGATCGGAAATCTTCAGGGAGGCGTCCAGATGGGGTTGTTCCCGTTTCATCAGGTCCAGCAGTGCGTCCTGGTAGCTTTCCATCTGTTCGGAGGTGAGGGGGGAGGTTTTATACTTGCCATTTTCCGAGCCGGGCAGTATCCTCGGGAAATCGCCCAGCCTGCCGATGGCGTGGTACCCAGCCAGGTGGATGCCCAGGGCCAGTACGGCAGCCATGATGTATTCCATGGTAAAGGCAGGTATGCTCAGGGCAAAAAAGGAGAACTTCACGGCCAGGTCCAGCCCCAGCAACAACAGAAAGCCCAGGCTGAACTGCCTCAGCCAGCGGGCGTTGCGGCGGTTGCCACTATCCTCCTGCTCCTCTTCCACCCGCCGGGCCACCCACCAGGCGGCCGCCACATAGGCCATGATGTGATACATATAGTCGTTGCCCAGCAGCAGCATTCCCCAGGTGAAGCTATCGTCCGGGTTCATATACCAGTCGATCACCCGGAGTTTGTATTCCGCCTCCGCAAGATAGAGCGGAGTAGCCCTCCAGAGGATCAATACTGCCGGCAGCAGGTGCCACAGTTGTGCTTTTTTAAACCGAAACTCCGGCTCCAGCGAGCGGCGGATAAAGAAGTAATAGCCCGGCCCCACCAGGAACAGCGCCGGATGGAACACCCCCAGCAGGTGCGGGAAGGAACGGATCGTGCCGGTGAGGAACAACAGGTAGTTCAGCAGGTAGAGGGAGATGATGAAGAAAGCCGCGCCGAGCAGGCGGCCGCCTCTGCGGGCCTCACTTTTTACGAAAAGGATAACGGCCAGCCACAGCCCGTGCAGGGC
>JAGFJE010000390.1 GCA_024103175.1 Phaeodactylibacter sp. | reverse complement strand
CCATCGTCCTGCTCGACGAGATCGAAAAGGCCCACCACGACACTTTCAACATCCTCCTGCAGGTGCTCGACGACGGCCGCCTGACCGACAATAAGGGCCGCGTGGCCAACTTCCGCAACACCATCATCATCATGACCTCCAATATGGGCGCCGAGACCATCCTGGAGAACTTCGAAGACCTGGCGGAGCTGCCGGAGGAAAAGCACCAGGAGATCATCGAGGCCACCAAAGACGAGGTCTTCGACTTGCTCAAAGAGCAGCTGCGCCCCGAGTTCCTCAACCGCATTGACGAGCAGATCATGTTCCTGCCGCTGACCCGCGAAGAGATCAAACAGATCATGCGCCTGCTGCTCCGCAAGGTCGACAAGATGCTGGGGCGCCAGAGCCTGGTGCTCCGCCTCAGCCCCGCCGCCGAAGACCTGCTGGCCGACCTGGGCTACGACCCGCAGTTCGGCGCCCGCCCCATGAAGCGCGTCCTGCAGAAAGAGCTGGTCAACGAGCTGTCCAAGCTGGTGCTGGCCGGTACGTTCACCGCCGGCGATACCATCTATGTGGATGAGAAGGACGATGAGCTGACGTTCTCCAAAGAGCCGTTCAAAGGGGCGCCGGCGGCCCCGAAGAAGGAAAAGGCGGCGGCCCCGAAAAAAGAGGCTTCCAAAGAAAAGGAAGAGCAGAAAGCCAGTGAGGAACGGAAAAGGCAGCTTGAGGAGCTGCAAAAGGCGACGAAGGACGTGGAGGATGCTGTGAAGGAGGTGAAGAAGGGAAAGGAGGATAAGTAAAGCGCCAAAACAAGGATCTATTTTTGTAGTATCTTGCGTGCCGGTTATTCGGCGAAAAGCCGGATGTCGGAAAGGCTTAAGATAATTGCTCTCCGGCCTGTAACCTCAGGTTACCGTGTGTGGTATAATAACCTGAATAACTATACCCCCGTTCTCGATCGTTGAATATATGGTTTGGCACACCACATCCAGGGCATATCATCTCGCTACCCGGAGCATTATACTGATCCTGTTATTCTGGGGATTACCGCTTGCCGCCCAGGATTATATTGCCCGGGTGGAATACTACGGGGTAGAACACGGCCTGTCGCACCGCCAGGTCAATGCCATCTTCCAGGACAGCCGGGGCTATATGTGGATGGGCACACTCAACGGGCTGAACCGGTTCGACGGCTACAGCTTCCGCTCCTATACCAAAGAAAAGGACGGCCTGCCGTTCAATGAAATCCTGGCCATCGCCGAAGATGCGGACGGCTGGCTGTGGTTGTCCGGGAAGCGGGGTGAAGGGATCTTTCTCTTTCATCCCGACCGCGGTGAAGGGCGCTCCCTGGCCGCGCAATTCGGGCAAACCGACCCGGAATTTGCATCCGATACCTTTATCAGTTATATCGCCCAGGACCCCGGAGGGGCGGTTTGGCTGTCGGCCCTGGGCGCCGGCCGTTTGTACCGCTATCATCCGGCCGACGGTGTCCGGGCCATACCCGTTCAGGGAGTCCAAAATATCCAGCCGGTGTATTTCGCTCCCGATAAGACGATATGGGCATTGACAGAAAATGGCATTCCCCTTCGGCTGAGCCATACCGGCGAGGTGCTTCAGCACTTAGGCCAAATAAGGCAGGGCAGCACCTGGGGTATCAGCGAGAACGGCATTTTTGGTTATCAAAGGACCGATGAGCCGGAGAGGGATGGTTATTATTTCGATACGGAGGGCGCCCCTGTCCCTTATCGCCCCTGGGGCTTTGCCAGCGTGACACCGCCGTTTCCCGCGCCTATTTTCCCATTCGACACTTCCGGGGCCTTTGTGATCTATGACCGGCTCATTGATGCCCGTGGCAAGGAGTTGGCAAAGTGGTCATTCGAACACCACGGCCCCAACAACTTCTTTTGGCGCTGTTTTTACAAAGATCGCGCCGGCCGCTACTGGCTGGGCGACGATTTCGGCTGCTATATGCTGCAACTGAAAAAGAACCGCTTTCAACACTTTTTTCACCGCAAGGGAGCGGAACCGGGGCAGGGGAAGGCCGTTCGGGGCA
>JAGFJE010000389.1 GCA_024103175.1 Phaeodactylibacter sp. | reverse complement strand
GGCGGCTCAGGCCGGAGCCGGAGAAAAGCTTGCCGCAGTAGATGCATTTGCCTTTGGATTGCATTTTTTGTTGGGAAGGTAAGGGTTTTTCTTGTTTGTTGCCAGGCTTGACAAGTTTTTTGGGAGGGCTGGTTGGAAACTTGTTAGGCCTTTCCGATGAGTGTGAAAATGTTGCCAATTTTAAATTGGTTTACTGCTACCCGTCTAACGTTGGACAGGCCCGTACACCTTACAAGCCCGTGGGCTGCGCCATTGGCTCGTACACCGTACACGCCCCGGAGCTTTCTGTCCAGCCTTAGACGGATGCCCTGGTTTACTGCTTATTGCCTGTTCTTTTGATCCTGAAGCTTGGCTTCGATCTCTCTTAAGTCTTCGATAGATCCTTCCAGATGAGGATGTCCTTCCGGTAATTGTTTTTTACGGATAGCTATCGCTTTTTTCATGTATTCTTGGGCTTTTGGGTAATTTTTAAGGCGTAATAACACTAATGCGATATTGTTGTACGCCGTTGCCAGGTTCGGGTGGTCGTATGCAGGAATATTTTCCAAAATAGAGGTTGCCTTAAGGTAGTATTCCAAAGCCTTTTCTATCTCACTTTGGCTATGAAAGGCTGTACCTATGTTATTATAGGACTCTGCCAGTTTCGGATGATTTGGGCCAAGGATTTTTTCCCAAATAGCAATGGCTTTGAGATGGTATTCAAGTGCTTTTTCCAACTTGCCCTGATTCCAATAAACTGATCCAAGGTTATTGTAGGAGGTGGCGAGGTCCGGATCGTCTTCTGACAGTATTCCTTCCATAATTTCAATGGCTTTCAAGTTCCAATTCAGAGCTTCTTCCCATTGAGCCATTTCCAAAAAAACATTGGCTAATTGGCTATAAAGGATTGCCAGATCGTACCGGTTTCCCGGGTTTTCTTTTTCTATCGCCTGTTCATAGGCCATAATAGCTCTTTCCCATTCATTCGCCTGTTTATATATATCCCCAATAACGCGCAGGTTCTTCACGACCGAGGTGGCGGAAACTCCATACCGCTCCACCAGTTCCAGTGCCGCCTGTGCCATCTGATTATCCGCATACGCCTTCGCCAACGGCAAAGCCAGACTATCCGCTATACGCTTGGCAGGCAGCCCTTCTGCCTCCGCCTCCTTAAGCTGTTTTTCCAGCAGTTTGATCTTCAGTTCCAGTTCTTTATATTCCTCTTTGGTTTTGTAGCTTTCATCGGCAAACCGCGCCTCCATCGCCAGGCTCTGATGCTGTGCCAGCGCCTGCTCATCAAAAGCAAAGGTGGGCAGGGCGCGCTGCGAGAAGAGGTCGCCCGCCTGGTTGGCGATGCGGCTGATGTTGTCCTGGCTGGCCCAGAAGAGGAGAGGCTTGTCGAGGGCCTGCAGGGATTCGCGGCTGAAGTTGAGGTGGAGCAGCACGTCGCCGTTGGATTTCAGGATCAATTCATCCAGGTTGCCGATGATGAGTCCGTCGGCCTCGGCGGCGGCGCGGCGGATCTATTCCATTACGGGCATGTCGCTTTCATAGTCGGGAAATAGGGCTTTTATGTTGATACCTTTTTCTTCCGCCTTCTCTTTCAGCTCTTCGTTGATGTAGCGGATGAGGCGCTGGTCCCGGGAGGTGCCAAACACATAGCCGCGGGCTCCTTCGCGGGTGAAGAAGCGAAGGAGGTGGGACAGGTTTTCGTAGTAATTGTCGCTGTATGGCATGGTGATTGGTTCACTGTTCGATCATTAGTCTGGCGATCCCTCCTACGCCAAGGCTACGCAGGGCAGGCACGATGATCGCGACACGAGGGTTACAGCTTCTTGCGTTCCTGCAGAATATCTTTTACGATGGGGTGCACGTCGCACCATCCGTCTCCGTTGTATCCCAGAATGGTGCGGTTTTGCCGCAGGTCGAGTATGGGTTCGGTGTTTTCCGGTTTTTTCGCAGGATCTTTGTCTAGCCCCACCAGAGCATCGAAGTATTCCTCCACCTCGATTTGCACCTCACCGTTGACAATTTTATCGGCGATGGTGTTATCGTATTCCCGCTTGAGCTTCTGATAGGCTTTGATAAATTCTTTCTCGCCAACCTTCTCCTTTTCCAGGGCCATTTTTAGGAAAATTTTAAGGCCTCCCGGGTGAAATCCAGAAAAGTGGGTAAGTGGTTTTCAATAATCGACTGCACGACAGCGAGGTCGAGCTTAGTATAATTGTGAATGGCAATATTCCGGAAACCTACCATACCGGATAATTCCCGGGTGAGCTTTTCGTCAATAATCCCCGCTTCCCGAAGCAGTTCAAACGCTTGCCTGCTATTTTGCGGAATACCGAGCTGTTTTATTTTTACCAGGTGGTTGGCCAGGTCGATGGAAAGCTCGCAGGCGCGTTGCAGGTTGAGAATAACGGCATCCTGGCGCATGAAGTTCATCTCGAAATCTTTTTCGTGGCCGATGTAGTCCTCCTTCACCCGTCGGATGCATCGCTCAATACTGGCTACTTTATTGAGAATGATGGAATCAGCCATAAATTCTTCCGCGTTTTTTCACCTCTTCAACGATCTCCCTTCGCTCCAGCTCCAGGCGCTGGTACATCGAATAGGCGATCATATCGAAAGTATCACAGTAAGCCCGGTCATTACAGTATATGCGCTGGCCGGTGGATACGATGACGAACCGGAAATCGGTACTGGCCTCCTGCAGACCAACCAGGTCAACCGCTTCTACCTGGAGCATATCTGCCAGTTCAACGCTCCATTCCCATTGTTGCATGGCCGTAGGCGAATGCCCCCACTCTACCAGAAAGGCAATATCCACATCGCTATCCGGCCGCGCACGCCCTTCCGCCCGGCTCCCGAACAGGTAGATGCCTTTTAATGCAGGAAGGCGCTCCGATAAAAAACCGATGATCTGTTGGTTGATATCCATAACTGTGGTAAGATAGGGAGTTTTCCGGCGGAGTGCAACCGGGCTATACTCGTGTAAAAGTGTAAATGTGCTAATGTGTAAAAGTACGGGGGCGGCTGAATAGGTGCGCGGCATCTTTTACACCTTTGCACATGTCCACCCTTACACAAACGGCACCGGACACCCAATAGCCCGACAGTTTGCAACAAACCAATAGGTTCCCATTCACATATTCCTCCGATACTGCCCCCCCACCTCATACAGCGCGTGGGTGACCTGCCCCAGCGAGCAGTACTTCACCGTCTCCATCAGCTCTTCGAAGGTGTTGCCGTTCTGAATGGCCACTTCCTGGAGGCGGCGCAGCATCTTCAACCCTTTCTCTTCGTTCGCTTTGCGCAGGTTGCGCTGGGTCTCGATCTGTGCTTCCTTTTCCTCCGTGGCGGCGCGGATCACCTCATTGGGCCGGATGGTGGGCGAGCCTTCTTTATTGAGGAAGGTGTTGACGCCGATGATGGGCAATTCGCCGGTATGTTTGAGGGTTTCGTAGTAGATGCTCTCGTCCTGGATCTTGCTGCGCTGGTACATGGTTTCCATGGCGCCGAGGACGCCTCCGCGTTCGGTGATGCGGTCGAACTCCATCAGGACGGCCTCTTCCACCAGCTCGGTCAGCTCTTCGATGATGAAGGAGCCCTGGAGCGGGTTCTCGTTTTTGGCCAGCCCCAGCTCGTGGTTGATGATCATCTGTATGGCTACAGCACGGCGTACGCTCTCTTCGGTGGGCGTGGTGATGGCCTCGTCGTAGGCGTTGGTGTGCAGGCTGTTGCAATTGTCGTAGATGGCGTAGAGGGCCTGCAGGGTGGTGCGGATGTCGTTGAAGCTGATCTCCTGGGCGTGCAGAGAGCGGCCGGAGGTCTGTATATGGTACTTCAGCTTCTGGGAGCGCTCGTTGGCGCCGTATTTATGTTTCATGGCTTTCGCCCAGATACGGCGGGCCACCCGGCCGATGACCGCGTATTCGGCATCTACCCCGTTGGAGAAAAAGAAGGATAGGTTGGGCGCGAAATCGTCGATCTTCATTCCCCGCGAGAGGTAATATTCCACGAAGGTGAACCCATTGGCCAGCGTGAAGGCCAGTTGGGTGATCGGATTGGCGCCGGCCTCGGCAATGTGGTAGCCGGAGATAGACACAGAGTAGAAGTTCTTCACCTTGTTCCAGATGAAGTACTCCTGCATGTCGCCCATCAGCCGCAGAGAGAACTCCGTGGAGAAAATGCAGGTGTTCTGCGCCTGGTCTTCTTTCAGGATGTCGGCCTGCACCGTGCCGCGCACAGTGGAAAGTGCTTTGGCTTTCAGTTCGTTATAGACGCTTGCTTCCAATATCTGGTCTCCGGTGACGCCCAGCAGGAGCAGCCCCAGGCCGTTGTGGCCCTCCGGCAGGCCCAAGCTCCCCCGATATGAAATCGGGGCAGGCTCTCTGTCTCCCCCGAGGGGGGAGGAAAGGCTTGCGCCGTACCGGGGCCGGGGCAGGCCTCTGTCGTCGTACAACTCTTTGAGTTTGGCCTCCACCTTGTCTTCCAGCCCGTGCTCGCGGATATATTTTTCACACTGCTGGTCGATAGCGGCGTTCATGAAGAAGGCGGCGATGGTGGCGGCCGGCCCGTTGATGGTCATGGAGACCGACGTCTTGGGGTCGCAGAGGTCGAAGCCGGAGTAGAGTTTTTTGGCGTCGTCCAGGCAGCAGACGCTTACGCCGGAATTGCCCACCTTGCCGTAAATGTCAGGCCGGTAATCCGGGTCTTCTCCGTAGAGGGTAACGGAGTCAAAAGCAGTAGACAGGCGCGCCGCCGGCATGTCGAGGGACAGGTAGTGGAAGCGTTTGTTGGTGCGTTCCGGGCCGCCCTCCCCGGCGAACATGCGGGTGGGGTCTTCCCCTTTGCGCTTGAAGGGGAACACGCCGGCAGTGTAGGGGAAATCTCCGGGCACATTTTCCTGAAGTACCCAGCGGAGGATCTCGCCCCAGTCCTTGAAGCGGGGCAGCACCACCCTCGGGATGCGCGAATGCGAGAGCGTCTCCGTGTAGGTGGGCACCCTTATTTCTTTCCCCCGTACCTGATAAACATACTCATCGGCAGCGTAAGCGGCCTTCTTTTCCTCCCAGCCGTCGAGGATGCGCTTGCAGTCGCCGTCCAGGTCGAGCTCCAGGTCCTCGTAGGCCTTCTTCAGGCCAGCGAGGGTTTCGGGTTTATTGGGTACGTTGTCCTGTTTTTCTATAGTTTCTAGGGAGTGCTTTAAGCCGAACAGCTGGCGGGCGATGGCCGCCTGCCGTTCCACCCAGCTGTCGTAGTTGCGGTTGTTGTCGGAGATCTCCGAGAGGTAGCGCACCCGCTTGGGCGGTATGATGTATATCTTTTCACTCATTTCATCCGGGCTGTGGAAATCAGACTTCAGCGGGGCGTCCGTTCGTTCCACTATGGTATCCATCAGCGCCCGGTAGAGGGTATTGGCGCCCGGGTCGTTGAACTGGGAGGCGATGGTGCCGAAGACCGGCATTGCGTCCAGGCTTTTGCCGAACAACTGGTGGTTGCGCTGGTATTGTTTTTTGACATCCCGCAGGGCGTCCTGAGCGCCGCGCTTGTCGAATTTGTTGATGGCGATGATGTCGGCGAAGTCGAGCATATCGATCTTCTCCAGTTGAGTGGCGGCGCCATAATCGGGGGTCATTACGTATAGAGATACATCCGAATGGTCGACGATCTCGGTGTCGGACTGGCCGATGCCGGAGGTTTCCAGGATTATGAGGTCGAACTGCGCCGCCTTGAGGATGTCTATTGCCGCCTGTACGTGTTTGGACAGGGCCAGGTTGGACTGCCGGGTGGCCAGCGAGCGCATAAAGACGCGGCCATCGGCCAGGGAGGAGGTGATGGAATTCATCCGGATGCGGTCGCCCAGCAGGGCGCCGCCCGTCTTGCGCTTGGAGGGGTCGACGGAGATGATGGCGATGGTTTTGTCCTCAAAATCCATCAGGAAGCGACGCACCAGTTCATCGACCAGGCTGGACTTACCCGCCCCGCCCGTGCCGGTAATGCCCAGTACGGGGATAACCTTGCCTTCCACCTCCTGACGCAGGGTTTCCAGCCAGTCGCGGTTTTTCTCCGGGAAGTTCTCTATGGCGCTGATCATACGGGCCAGCACCATCGGGTCTTTGTCCTTGAATTCTTTTAATTGCCCATTGAGGCTTGCGCCGACGGGGAAATCGCATTGTTCCAGCACGTCGTTGATCATGCCCTGCAGGCCCATCTGTCGGCCGTCGTCGGGGGAGTAGATTCGTGTAATGCCGTAATCGTGCAGCTCTTCGATCTCTTCCGGCAGGATGGTGCCGCCGCCGCCGCCGAATATCTTGATGTGGCCGGCGCCCTTCTCCTTCAGCAGGTCGTACATGTATTTGAAGAACTCGTTGTGGCCGCCCTGGTAGGAAGTGATGGCGATGCCCTGGGCGTCTTCCATGATGGCCGTCTCCACGATCTCCTTGACGGAGCGGTTGTGGCCGAGGTGGATGATCTCCGCGCCGGAGCTCTGCATGATGCGGCGCATGATGTTGATGGCGGCGTCATGGCCGTCGAAGAGGGAAGCGGCGGTGACGATCCGAACTTTATTTTTTGGTTGGTATGGTGCTGCGGTTTGCATACTTTGGTTTGGTTATGGCCGAACAAGAATATTCTTCAGTTCCACAGGTCTGGAAACTGTGTGTATTGAAAGTGTTCTAGTGAATATTTATAATAACCCTTAAAGGAAAAATCAGTTACGAATAGCTTTGGTTTAAGTAAGGTTTGTAAATCTTTGGCATTGAACCAGATCAAGTAGCTCTCATTTTGGAAAAACTCTTCATCGAAACGTTCCAAGAAACGCTCAAAGGATTTCGTTATAGCTTCTATGGTATAACTGCTTGCCTGGCTGGCGGCATATTGAACCAGTTGAATTGCTTCGTTCAGGCAGTGCTCTCGTGAAAGGTCATCTGGTAAATCTCCACTTCGGCTTCTCCAGGTAGTGTCCAGGCGAATAGACTTACGCACTTCCCCTAATGCACAACGGGCGGCTGCATAATATTTTAGCTCAAGAGCAGTTTCCCGAAAAATGGTTTTAACCCCCTCGAGTGACCTTGAGCTCTCCTTAAGCTTATCGAGATGCTCTTTTTCCTGTATGAACTGGAAAAGTTGTTTGGGATTAAGTAAGTAATTCTCAATTGTGGTGCGATAAGAAGCATAAATATTATTTCCTGCCTTGATGAGCTGGGGTTTTTCAGGAACCGGGAAGTCAAAATCGCGATCTCTAAACCCCAAAGACTGCACATCTTCTTTAACGAGCCGGTTTCCTTTAACGTAGCCATCCCGGAAGTTTGCCAAGCTTCCTTTCCCGCCTACTGGTACTACTTCAATATCAATCAGTTGAGTGCTTGCAATTATTTTTTCTAACACCTCTTTATCCCAGCTATCGCGGTTGCCTTCACAAAAAATAAACCGAAACCTACCCATCTAATCTAATAATTTGAGGTTCAGAAAACATTGCAGCTACACTTTCGGAATGGGTAGTTAGGATAAATTGGTTATTTTTTCCCAGCTTAGGTAGTGCCCGAACCAACGCCTGCTGCAGAGGGGGGTGCAAGTGAAGCTCTATTTCGTCGATGAGTATTATTGAATTGTTAATAATTCGGTTGGCAAAATCTAATAAAATGGGAAACACCGCCCGTTCTCCACCTGATAATTCCGAAAATTCATAATCATTTTTTCCATCAAATAACCAAAAATCCTGGTCTTGGTCGAAGAAGTCTTCGAATTCCATTTTAGGCGCAAAACCTTTGAAAGTCCGGTTTGGAAAAACTTGTTGATATAGTCTTTCAAAATCGGCAAAGAAATCTCTTTGCCCCTCTCTTAACCTAAATTTTTTATTCACAACATTTTGATGAAAAACGTACCATTTGAAAAGGACTTCTTTGAGCTGTTTTTCACTGAATACCCCGTTAGCTACACTTCCCTTCCCATTCAGGCCCTGTATTTGTAATGAGGATAAGCTGGCCGCATTGCGTTGCTCATCATATTTATAGACAGAGCCTACTTTTTCAAATAATTTTTCAAAATTTGGCACAAATTTGCTCAGTTGGAGCGCATACTCGTAACCTTTCGTTTGAAAAAAATTGGCGGAATTTGGTGCTTGTACCCGGTCTTTACGATAATCCAGGAAAAGCTCAAATGTCTCATCGGTTCCTGGCATAGCTCCTCCATCAGGAAAACGTTCCTGGAGCTGACGGTAATAATCAATCGTGGCGTCAATTTCTTCTTTACTGATCGAAATGGTAGCTTTAACATCCACCGGCATGCGGCCACTCTGAATGTTATCCCAATAAAACCCAGGATATTGCAAGCCGGAAGGAGTCGTAAAAGGCTTAAAGGCTGCCCCGAGCAACATAGCAATTGCCTGAAGCAAGGATGACTTGCCAGAGCCGTTTTTTCCAACCAATAAAATCATATCATATGCCTTTCCCTCTTCATCGCTGAAGTTAAACTCTCGATTGCTGAACCGCTTGAAATTCCGAAGGGAAAGGCTATTGATCTTCATTGATTACCGCATTGTTTTTGGTATGTAAATTTACGAAAAATTTGCGGCTATTGGTATAAGGTCTGTGAGGCAGAAAATGTTTAGCCGCAGGGGCGGTCCGGAGTTTTTCCCCGAACCGCCCCTGCGGCTAAACATTTTCTAAAACAGTCTACAAAAACATATCCATCGACTGTATCACCTCCTCGAAGATCGGTTCTTCCGGCGCGTACATCATTTCGAAGTCCAACGCCGATGCCAGCCGTGATAAGGCATTAGCGCCCATCATGGAATTGAAAACGATCTGCCCGGGAATAACGCCCATTGCTTGGTGCATTAATTTGAAGAAAGAAGCTTCCAGTTTTTCCAGCCCGTCCTCCCGGCCCAGCAGATCCATGTGTAGGATCATGCCGTCGGGGTAGCTGATCCACAGAGCCAGGCGCGGGATAAAGGGAAGGCCGTCGTCTCCCTTTACCTGGTGGCGCATGTACTGGAATAAGAAGAGGATGGCGCCTTTGCTGTGCTTCAATTCTTTTTTTGCCTTCCTGACGAGGGCCGGCGAGGGCTTTATGACCGGGAAAGGAGTGACGTCATAGCCTTTGGGCTTCACATACTTATCCTTCCAGTTGAGTTGCCCCTCCTTTTGCTCCGGCACCCTCAGCAGCATTTTGTCGCCTTTCTCATAAAGCACACCTTCATCCTCTTTGAAACGGGCGGCCACTTCACAGGCCTGGCGGAGGGCGTAGGTTAATCTTTTAGCCTGTTCTACATTGATGGGCCAGCCGGGTGTTCCGGGCAGGTGGTAACGGGCCTGTACCCACTGGTTGCGGCCGCGGAATTTGAGGCCCAGCGCCTTGATCTGTTTCAGGTCCGTTTCGGTGAGCTCGCCCCGGTCCACAAATTCCACCTTGAGCAGGATCTGGTTTAAGCCGAGGGCAGCCTGGTCTTCCAGTGAGATGCCATCAGGCTGGTTGAGGAGTAGCAGATAGGATTTAAAACCTTCATCTCCCGGATACAATCCCAGGGCATACACCTCTCCGGCATTGCCCATGACGCAGCAATACCCGATCTCGCCGCTTTCGGGGTCCTGTACGCCAATAATATCATTGTCATGCATCCATTCCCAGGGCTTCAGGTCCCGGTAGGCGATGGCGGCTTCGTAAAATTCTTTCCAGGTTTGCTTATCTTTCATAGTATTCCAGTGAAAATGAGGAGAGGTATATTTGTTATTATCTGAAAAACACGCAATAACAAGGTAAGGATCAGGTACGAAAGAAAAAAGGCAAGAAAGGAGGATATCGAAAAAAGTATTCCCGCGCTCTTTCTCATCCCAGGAATTCCAGCAACTCCATCACGATCTTCCGCATCTTCGGCTCCGCCCCCTGAGCCACGGCGATCACATCCTCGTGCGTCGTCTCTCGTATTTCTTCCAGTGGGTAACATTTATTAGTGGCGACGGACATCGCCATTACGTTAAGGCCCATGTGTTTGGCGACGAGCACTTCCGGCACGGTAGACATGCCCACCAGGTCGGCCCCGATAATGTGGAAGAAGTTGTATTCGGCCGGCGTTTCCAGGTTGGGGCCCTGCAGGGCCAGGTAGACGCCCTCATGGGCGCGGATGCCGTGCTTTTGAGCAATCTCCAGCCCTTTGGCGTTCAGCCGGCGGTCGTAGGTATGCAGCATATCGGGGAAGCGGGGGCCGAGGCGTTCGTCGTTGGGCCCGCGCAGGGGGTTGTCGGGCTGCATGTTGATGTGGTCCCGGATGAAGACGATGTCGCCGGCCTGGATGTGCTGGTTGG
>JAGFJE010000319.1 GCA_024103175.1 Phaeodactylibacter sp. | reverse complement strand
ATGATCCTGCCTATACTGGCCCCCATGGCCCTGACGATCGGCGTGCACCCCTATACCCTCATGGTGGGCGCTACGGTAGCCGCCTCCTGTGCTTTCATGCTGCCGGTGGCCACCCCCCCGAATGCCGTCGTTTTCGGCCCCGGCTACCTCCGCATCCCGGATATGGCGCGGGCGGGCGTCTGGATGAACTTTATGTCTATCCTGCTCGTCAGCCTGGCCGTATACTTCCTCTTGCCGGTGCTTTGGGGAATAGACCTGGGGCAGTTCCCGGATGCGTTCCGGAGATAAAACCCGGAGCTATATATCTCCGGTTCTTTGACAAATCCTTTGTTCCAAAGAAGGATATTTCCTTATTTCAGCGTATTTCCGTTTATTTCCAACCGGATGTCACGGCCCCAATTTTATAACAACCCAATATCGTCCTCATGAATAACATCCGCTTACTCATCTTCGACCTGGACGGCACCCTCGTCGATTCCCGTTTCGACCTCGCCGACGCCGTCAACTACGCCCTGGAAAGGCTGGGCAAGCCAAAACTCACCTACGAGGAACTCCCCCCCCTCCTGGGCAGCGGACTGAGCTACCTGCTCCAAAAGGCTACACTGGAAGAAGATTCCGCCATCCTCCGGCATGCCCGCCGGCTATTCGATGAATATTACAGCCAACATCACGCCGACAAGACCCGATGCTATCCGGGAGTGAAAGAGACGCTGGCCGCCCTGCCCCACCTCAAAAAGGCGGTCTACAGCAATAAGGCGCAGGACTTCACCGAGGCCATCATCCGGGAGCTCGGGCTGGCGCCCTACTTCGACAAAGTGATGGGCGCTCAGCCGGACAAGTACCCGCTCAAGCCCGACCCCGCGGGCATCCGCATCATTCTGGAAGCGCTGGGCATCCCGCCGGAAATAGCCCTCATGGTTGGCGATTCCACCCACGACATGGAAGCCGGCCAAGCCGCCGGCCTGCGCACCTGCGCCGTTACTTATGGCTACCGGCCGGCCGAAGTTTTAAGGGAAGCAGAGCCGGATTATATGATTGAGGGCTTCCCCGAACTGTTAAAGTTACCTTTTTGACAAACCCACACCGGCTACCCGTCTAAGATTGGACGCCATTGAAAGACAAAGGGTTGCGGAGCGCCCCAAGTCCTTCCGACTTTTTACCCGGCTGAGGCACGAGGAAGGGCCGACTTCCGCTTTCCGACTTTTGTCCAACTCTGGGCCGCTAGCCCCAAAACCCCACTAACAACTGACAATCAATATACTGCAAAACAACAATATGCAAGCCCAGCTCCAAGCCCTCCTTTTCGACGTCGACGGCACCCTGGCCGATACCGAGCGCCACGGCCACCTGCCCGCCTGCAACGAAGCCATGCGCGAACTCGGCCTCGATATGCAGTGGAGCTTCGGGGAGTTCATAAGTTTGTCTCACCTGCCAGGCACCGCCTTCCGGCTGGCCTATTGCCTGGAGCAGCAGGGAATGCCAAAGGAAGAGACAGAGAAATACGTAGAAGCCTTCAAACCCCTCAAGCAGCGCCTTTACATCGAAAAATACCTGCCCGGCCTGCACCTCCGCCCCGGCGTAAGGGGCCTGATCGAAGAAGCGCTGGCCAGGGGCCTCCGCCTCGCGGTGGTTTCCACGTCCTACGAAGCACAGATCCACGCTCTGTTGAAAGGGCAACTCGCCGCCTACTACGAACACTTCAACCCCATCCTGGGCAAAGAATCCGGCCGGAAAACCGACAACGACGGCTTTCTGCACAAGCGCTGCCTCGAGCTGATGCAGCTTGCCCCAGGCGAAGTGATCATGATCGAGGACTCGGAAGAAGGGCTGGAGGCAGCCCGCGCCGCCGGTATTCCTACTGCGGTATTCTACAACGATTACACCTTCGGCAAGCCCTTCCGCGGAGCAAGGCTGGTGGCGCCCGGCCTGGAACACTTCAACCTTGCGCAGCTGTCCGCTGTTTTTGGAATGAGCATTTAATCCCACCATGCTGGCCTCACACCGGTAGCTGCCTGGCGAAAGGCCGTCAAGGGTGAAAGTGCCGTCCTCGTCCGATATTTCCCCTTTCACGAAACTGCTGTCGGTAGCGTCGAGCAGGAGGATATTCGCAAAAACCAGGGGTTCGCCCGCTGCTTCAAGGATGCGGCCCCGCACCTGCGCCTGGGCGGAGAGGCCGGCAGCGTAAATCAGAATGATGCCGGTAAGGAGTAGTAATTGGAGTGATTGTTTTATGATTTTAGGTGGCATTCGGAGTGGCGAAAGAGCAAGTTCTGCCAACCCTGTATTATCGTAATAGGTTATCATCTTCGACGGGGTTGTGCAAAAAGCCCCTTGGGCTGATAGTACACTGATTTATTAAGATTGGTTAAGATTCATTAAGATCATTCTTTCTGTACTTTACGATCCTAAAAAATCTTAACTTATCCTAATAGATCAGTGTACCATACCTTATTACACAACCCCGGGCCGAGTGGGCCGTCACTTCACCGCCTCTGCCGCCTGCTTCGTATCCGTAAATTGATGGAAGGCCGTAATCTTGCCGTCCTTGAGCGTCCACAAATGGGCCGTTTGCGAGTCGATCGTTTTGCCCGTTGCCTTGTGCTTCGCTTTGTAGCGCAGGGTGGCCAGCACCTGGTTGTTCGACATGTCGTGCAGCTGAATATCCGTCAGGTTCCAGTATTCCCATTCGGCGCCGATCCGGGCGAATACGCCGTTGAGCACGGCATCGGGGCCGATGTAGGGATTCTGGTCGGCATAGGGAAAACCTTCAGCTTCGTTCCAGACGATGTTGGCATCCATGGCGGCCAGCACACTGGGTACATCGCCTTTGGCAAAGGACTGGTACAGCCCGTCCACGACAGCCACGTTGTCCGGCGACGAAACCACGCCCAGTTGCGCCATCAGCGCCATGTTGTCCATGAAATCCCGCTCTTCGGCAATGCGGCCGTCAGGGCTCATGCGGACAATCGTGCTGCCACTTATTTCGACCGCGTTGCCCGTAGGCGGAATGCCGAAGAAGTCGCCTGTGTGCGTGCCCTTGAAGGTCCAGTGCTTGACCAGTTGGCTGCCCTCACCGAAGATGTTGTTGATGGTAAATTCGATGTCGGAAAAAGCCGATATCAGCGCTTTGTAGTAACCCGCCATGCCCTCGATGCCTACTATGTTTTCCGGCTCGGCGTGCATGATCACATCTTCGGTGAAGTGGCCTTCGTTGAATAGTTGCAACTCCCTCCCGTTCACGATGCGGCCCCAGGTCTCGGTGTACATCTCGATGTTGGCGGCCACCTTGGGGTCGGCATGTTCCAGGGGGTAATGTACGGACTTGGCGATCTTCCATTGCCCGTCTTCTTTTATCATCGCATTGGCGTAGCCGACAGTGAAATGGACGGGAATATCGTACACATTAGTCTTTCCGTTCACCTCGCAGGTGCCTTTGGCTACCCAGGTGTACTCACGGTCCGACCAGTTGACGCTCAGCTGCCGCATGAATAGCGTGGCATTGTTCTGCCGGAACTGGTCGGCGAAGTAGGCGGCGATGTTGTCCGCCCCTTTGATTTCCCTGCCCTCCTGGCCGATGCGGACGGCATCGTCCAGGTACATTTCCCGGAGGGCTTCGTGGTCTTGCTGGTTGTAGGCGTTCATGAACTTGCGGGCAAAGTCCTGCATGTCGTTTTCGTCATTGGCCGATTGGGCCTGGAGGGTGCCGGAAATTGCGGCAAGGAGAAGGATGATGGGAAAAAGGAGATTTTTCATGATTATTTTCATTTGAAGTAAAAAAAATGGTGTTGTAATTAGCGTCGGACACCTTCGAGGTGTCCGACACTTTGTTCAAACAGCGGCCCCTTCCGTCGCTTTCGCATATTGGTGCAAAGGCAACTTGGCCGGCTTGAAATGGATACCCAAATCCTGGGTGGCCTGGGCGTTGCTGTACACCGTAGTGGGTTGCCCGGCAGGCTCTTTCCCGTTGAGCATCAAGGAGATATCCGATACCCGGTAGCTCTCGCTGGTGATCAGGTAATGCTTGCCATGCAGGTTTGGGAGGAT
>JAGFJE010000314.1 GCA_024103175.1 Phaeodactylibacter sp. | reverse complement strand
ATCTTCTCAAAGTGCAATTCCTCCACATGCTCGTCGTTGTCATCCTCGAGGCGGATGCGGGTAGCGCTCTGTTCGACGATCACCCAGTCGTCCGTTAAGTCCGCCAGGGGCTTGGCAGCCGTTCCGGCGTTGATCACCAGTTTTTGCTTGCCGTCATCCTGTATGACTTTCCAGGTGCCGGAAGTGGCGGCTCCATTGCGGGAGGCATCCAGCACGCCGTTATCCCGGAAGAAGAACTGGTAACCGGCGAAGTCGCTCGTCTCGTCTTTATCCTTATCAAAGTAGTAGCTCACCCGCCAGGCGCCGCCGTCATTGACAACGACGGGCGTGTCGGAGGGCGAATTGTCATCGCTGGCATTGGTGCAGGCGCCGGCCGCGGCCAGCAACAGCGCTAAAGTCATCATTTGAAATACTCTCATCGGTTGAATTTTTCCGGCAAGGTAATCCGGAGAACTACCAGTTGCAAGGACAAGGTGCTGAACGGGAAAAAAGAGGGGATGAAGGAGAAGGAGGAGGGTTTGATATTCCACGCTCTTACCGGTCGATCCAGGCATATACCTCCCCTTCTTCGCCGGCGGCAACATAAACGGCATCGCCAACTCCCAGGGGCAATTTGCGAAATACGAAACTGCCGTCCTTAAAATGGGCGCGCACTTTTTCAGAATTCCACCATTCGGCGCCCTCCGGTTCGAACGGATGCAACTGTTCTACTTCCGATTCCAGGGCCAGTTCCATCCGGCTGATCAGGGTGAAATAGTCGTCCGGCAACCTGGTGAGGCGAAACTTCATGTGGCTGACCGTGTCGGCACTGCAGATCCGGGAATGTATTTCCCGAACGGAAGGCGGCAGAATGTCAACAAACTCCCGGGGCACCAGATCCTGCTTGAAAAGGCTGCTTTGCCGCAACTCACGGGCGTCTTCAAAATGATTTTCTTCTACCTCCGGGCTGGAGCAGGCGGCCAGCAACAACAACAGAGACAGCGTAATACAGAAGGGGTTAGTTCTCATCAGTTCGGCTGTTTAATTTAATTAGTCATAATTAAACGGATCGCACCCGAAAGCCTTGCCTACTCACTGTTCAAATATCATTTTTTCCAATTGACGCACTGGACGATAAGTGGCGAAACGCAACACTACAGACAGGCGCAAGGGAGCATTTCAAAACCTGTGTTTGGTTATACGGCGAATGTACGGCATTGTTACGCCCGAAGAGGTTTGCCCCGGCTATGCCGG
Organism: Phaeodactylibacter sp.; assembly: GCA_024103175.1. Lineage (GTDB taxonomy): Bacteria > Bacteroidota > Bacteroidia > Chitinophagales > Saprospiraceae > JACJXW01. The sequence goes on along the minus strand of JAGFJE010000314.1, from coordinate 20,229 downwards.
AGAGTTTCCGGGGCATTCCGGGGGGAAGGACAGGCGCAAAACCGGAGCGGTATCAAACATACCACACTGGATTTCAGTTCAATAAATGTACGGGGCAAAAAACTTTTAAGCGCCGAGCCCTGTATCCTGCTTTTGAGAGGCGTCACAAACAGGTATTTTCATTGCGGTATATCCCGTCAAGCCTTTAAAAAGAAAGACTTTTATGAAAAAAATAGCCATCAAGTACGGCTTATTCATGTTAGTGGGCTTTATTGCCTTCTTTCTCATCATGCATGTGCTAGGGCACAGCATGAACTACAACCTCCGGATCTTCAACGGCGTCATCCACATCGGCCTGATCGCCCTGGCCATCCGAGAGTACCGCCAAACCCATCCGGAAAGCCTTGCCAACTATATCTCCGGCGTGGCCATGGGCATGTACGCCTCGGTGATCGGGGTGCTTGGTTTCACCATTTTTATGGGTTTTTACCTCACGGGCGACGAGGCCCTGATGTCTCACATACAAGCTTCCGTTCCCATCGGCGAATACATCACCCCTTTTACCGCCAGCCTGTTCATCGTAGTGGAGGGCATTGCGGTCAGCCTCATCGGCTCCTACATCGTCACCCGCATAATCGATATGCGCATGGCCAGCGACGAGGCCTGGGAGCGGTACCGCCGATAACGCCCCCCTGATCCTGCTGGAAAACACCTCTCCCTTCACCCCAAAGGGCTCCTTCCGGTTTTCGAGAAATGCCGGAAGGAGCAGATTTCCTTTCCATATTGTTGAACCTGCCTTGCCCGATTCAGTTTATTGGTTATCAGTCAACAAATAATACCAATAAACAAGATGCCATGAAGCGGATCATACTCACCCTTACCTTCGTCAACTTTCTCGGCTTAGCCTATACCCAGGTACAGGACATTACCGGCATCAACCGGCAACGCCTGGAGAAGCAAGGCGTCAGCATGCTCGTCCTGGGCGGCTGGGCAGTGGGCAACATCGCCCTGAGCGCCACCCTGGCTACCCGCCGGGAAGGAGAGGACAAGTACTTCCACGCCATGAACGCCGGATGGAACCTCGTCAACCTGGGGCTGGCCACCGCCGGCTACTTCTCCGCCATCCATGCCGATCCGGCCTCCTTCGGCCTTTACAGCACCATTCACGAGCAACACAAACTGCAGAAGATCTTCCTGTTCAACGCCGGCCTGGACGTAGGTTACATGATGGGCGGCCTGTACCTCATGGAGCGCTCCAAACGCACCGAAAACAAGCCCGAACGGCTCAAGGGCTTCGGCAAATCGATTCTGTTGCAGGGCGCCTTCCTCTTTGTCTTCGACCTGGGCGCCTACTTCTGGCAGGCCCAGGGCAACAGCGAACTCAAGCCGCTGCTGGACGGGCTGACCTTTACCGGCAATTCGGTGGGGATGGTGTGGCGGTTCTGAGAGAACGGCCTTGAGGAAGGTTCTGGCAGGCCGCCCATAGAGGGTAAACTGGAGGCGCTGAAAATAGAATGGCCGGGGGCCCTGAGAACACCCGGCCATTCTTGAATGAGCGTAACGGGCCACCTGAAAGCTTGCCCGGAAGAACGAAGTGAAGACGGGTAGCCCGTCCGGGGGGCTTACTGCATACCGAAGGCATAGTAGCGCACGCCAGGGATATTCTCGTAGATACCTTCCAGCATTACGCCGCCGGCTTTGCCTTCCAGGGCTGCGGCCAACTCTTCCACGGTGGCCACCGCGCGGCCGTCGACCTTGGTGATGATGAAGCCTTCGCGCATGTCGGTATACTTGCGCAGCTGGCCGGCGTACAGCTTGGCGACCTTCACGCCGCCGTCGATATCAAGCTTGCGGGCCACATCGCTGTTGAGGGTTTCAAATTCAGCGCCGAGCAGGGCCAGGGCATCCTTTTGTTCCGGCTTTTCCACCAGTGCAGTACTCCCCTGGCGGTTGTTGAGCACCACCTGGAAAGCCTTCATTTTGCCACCGCGGTCTACTTTGACCGTCACTTTGTCGCCGGGGCGGTAGCGGGCGATCATCTCCTGCAGTTCCGGCGAGGAAGCAATGGATTTACCCTCCACTTCCACCACTACGTCTCCGGGCTGGATGCCGGCGGCGGCGGCGGCGCTGTTTTCCAGCAGGCTATCCACATAGGCGCCTTTGGTTACGTCCAGGCTTTTCTCCTTGGCCAGGGCGCCGTCTACCGAGCGGATCATAACGCCCAGTACGCCGCGTTGTACAACGCCGAACTGCAGCAGGTCTTCCACTACCTTGCTGACGATATTGGCGGGGACGGCAAAACCGTAGCCGGCGTAGGCGCCGGTCGGGCTGGCGATGGCGGTGTTAATGCCCACCAGGCCTCCCTGCAGGTTGACCAGGGCGCCGCCGCTGTTGCCCGGGTTGATGGCCGCATCGGTCTGTATAAAGCTCTCTACGGCGAACTGCTCGCGCAGGATGTTGATGTTGCGCGCCTTGGCGCTCACAATACCGGCGGTCACCGTAGAGTTCAGCCCCATGGGGTTACCCACGGCAAGGACCCACTCGCCTACTTTCACATCGTCGGAATTGACCAGTGGCAGGGTGGGCAACCCTTTGGCCTTGATCTGGATCAGCGCCAGGTCCGTACTGGGGTCCGTGCCGATAACCGCCGCCTTGAAAGTGCGGTTGTCGTAGAGGGTCACTTCCAGGTCGTCGGCGTCGGCCACCACGTGGTTGTTGGTGACAATATAGCCGTCTTCGTTGATGATCACGCCGGAACCCGTCCCAACGCGCACCTGCGGGCCGTTGCCGCGCGGGTTCTCAAAGCGGAAGAAGGGGCTGTCTTCAGGGTCGCCGAAGAACTCCCGGAAGGGGTCGGGCAACTGGCGGAAAGCATTCGGGCTTTCCTCTCTGCCGGTAAAGGTTTGGGTCGACTTGATGTGCACCACGGCGTTGACGACATTCTCAGCCGTTTTAGTGAAATCGAGCGGCACCACTTCGCCGTCTTTATTTACCGTCCAGGCAACGCTCTTTGCCGGGCTGCCGTCGATGTGTTCTATCCTGACCGTCCTGTTATTTTGTTGGAACCAGGAAAAAACGCCCAGGGTCGTTCCCGTTACCAGGAATGCCACCAGAGCGGAATATAATAGTGTCTTTTTCATCGTTGTTGTTTTTTTTCTCAAAATCGGGTTTGAAGCCGGAGCCCCAGGCGCGGTATGCCCGGCTTACTCTTTCGGCTGGCCGGTATAGCCCGGCGCCCAGCCTTACGGAGGCGGATTGGGCATACGGCCAACGGTGCTTCTGTGGAAACTTCTCAATGGCGCCATAATCAACTTCTTTAGTTCAATTCGGTGAATGGAAGTCAATATGCACTTTTAAAAAGCTCACGTTTACGATAGAAAAACGATCAAAGGAAATGCCAAGGCCGTATGGAGGCGCCGTTTTAAATTTTCATTAACGAATGGTGACATTTTGACAGCCATAGGCGCTGATGAATAGACAGGGGGGAAGGGGGAAGGGGGAAGGCGGAAAGCGGAAGTCGGAAGTCGGAACGCTTGCCCGGAAGAGCGCAGCGAAGACGGGGCGGAAGCGAACTGCGAACTGCGAACTGCGAACAATCACACGAAAGCCAATCCCCTGTTCTCCGACTTCAGGGCGGCTTCGTCCAAAGCCCAAAACCATAGAACCGAGAAGCTTCCGTTCTTCACTGCCCACACTAATCATTCCTTCATTCCTTCCCCGTCTTCGCCATAGGCTCTTCCGGGTAAACCCGTCCATACGGCCGGGCAAGATTCCCTCATCCCCCCTACCTACCGCGCCCCCAGCTCGACCACCTGAAGATCCTGGATATTACCTTCTTGCAGGGTAAACCGCACGATGGTCCTCACTTTGTGAAACCCCTGCTGGCCCGCCGCGCCGGGGTTGATGTGGAGCAAACCATATTTTCTATCCGGCATTACCTTAAGGATATGGGAGTGGCCGCAGATGAACAAAGCGGGTGGGTTTTGTTGAATGATGGCGCGCACCCGCTTGTTGTAGCGCCCGGGGTAACCTCCGATATGGGTCATAAACACATCGACTCCCGCACAGGTAAAGCGGAGATCCTCAGGAAAACGGCGGCGCAACGGCATGTCGTCTATATTTCCGTATACGGCGCGCAGGGGCCGGAATGCCTCCAGCCTGTCCGCCACTTCCATGCTGCCAATATCGCCGGCATGCCAGATCTCATCGCATTCTTCGAAGTATTGAAAAATGCTTTCGTCCAGATAGGAATGGGTATCGGAGAGTAGGCCGATGCGTTTCATTGGAGGTTTTCGCTGTTCGGAATTTTTACCCGGCCGAGCTGACACCTGCCAGGAGAAGACGGGCGGTGTTCGCCGCCCCGGGATCTGCGACTCCGGAGCCTGCCGTCGCCCTTGCCGGAGCGAAAAGCGAACAGCGATCTCCGAAAAGCCACTAATAAACCGCCTGCGGCACCATCACATAGCCATTGACGGCATATTTCTCGAAATCATCATAACCGACCCACAGGTAGCCGCTGTTGCCCCAGGAACTGCCCCAGCAGCCCATCACTTCAAAGGCTTCCCGGGTTTCATCGTAACCAACGACGAGCAGGGAGAAAAGTTCGGAAGGGTTGGCGGGCGCCTCCCAGGTATCCTGCCGGATGAGGCTGCGGATGCTGCCGTCGGCCTTCAGCTCGATGATGACGGGGTTGCCCCGCATGAGGGCTTTGCGCACTTCGAATATCTTCTGCCGGCCTTTCATCACATCCCGCACGATATGCAGGTAGTTGTTGATGTGGTACTTTTCGGTGGCATAGACGGCGTTGGGAATGGTCCTCGAATCGAAAGGCATGATGGAAGCGCTCACCGTGCCCTGGTCGGCAAGAAAAAGGAAAGCCTCCTGGGGAGTGACCTTTTTCCCCGTGCTCTCCAGGTTGAGCGATAGGTAGTCCGGGCTGAGGTTATCCTTGTAGTTCTGGTTCAGGTTGACGTAGTATTCCAGGCAACTGGCCACGATGTAGCTCAGCTCCGACCCCCGCGGCCCGATCTTCCGCACCGGCATCATGTACGGCTTGATGCTCTGCCGCTCGAGAATGTCCCTGGGGTCGCGGCCAATGCCCGGCACCGTGTACATCAGGCGGTCGATCAATTCCAGGTCGGCAGTGCCGAAATGAGCATCCTGTGCCTTGAGCTGCACCTTGTCATCCTGGGCGGAGACAGTGAAAGAGATGGTAAAAAAAAAGGCGAAAAGGAAAAAGCGAGACTGTTTCATAGGTTTTTGATTGAAAGTGCGATGTAAGGGGAATGTATACAGGCAAACAACGAAAGGAGCCCTGCTTTTCTTATTGAAATTTTGGGAATATTTTTTACCGGTAAGTAACAGGTTGCTCCGGCCCGGGCGCCCAGAGTAACCTCCATCCATTAACCCGCCCGAAAGCCTTCCAGAAAATTCCGTGCCTCACCGTTCCTTCCCGGCGGCAGGGAATTTTCAGAGAAAAACCCCAATAAAAAAGTCTTTCTTCAGGCAGTAGATGAAGAAAGACCAGCAAAAGAAAGTCGAAATCGATGTTATTTTTTGCTATTCTACGAAAAGCAGCTTTTAAGATAAAAATTTTTCTCCAATTTTTGAAGCTTTAGGGGGCTTAGGTGGTACTTTACCTAAATATTTTGTTAAATAGTATGGCTTATTCAACTTAGAAGGGGTTCAAATTCGTCCTAATGAGGGAGATCCACCCCTTCCCCTGTTGTTTATTCAGCGGCAGGGTAATAATTTCTCCCAAATTATTCATTCTGGTATCCGGAAACCGAAACAAACATGAAAATCGCAAAAAGGCTTCTTCTCGCATTGCTGATCCTGATCGTCCTGCTGGTAGGCAGCGCTATTGCCCTCCCCATCATTTTTAAAGATAAACTGACGGCCCTGGCCAAGGAAGAGATCAATAAAAATGTCCTGGCCAAGGTAGATTTTAAAGGCGTGGATGTATCCCTCCTGCGCAGCTTTCCCAACTTCAGCCTGGAATTGCAGGATTATACCGTCGAGGGCATCAACGAATTTGAAGGCATACAGCTGGCCGCCGGCAAAAGCCTCGGCTTCACCCTCGACCTCATGTCGGTGATCAGTTCTACCCGCCCGGTGGAGGTCAGGTCCGTAAGCCTGGACGAGCCCAGCGTCCATGTCCTGGTCCTCAAAGACGGCAGGGCCAACTACGACATCGCCATGCCCTCCGATGCACCTGCCGATACGACGGCAACGGAGGACTACGGCAACGTCCTGATCCAGCTGCAGGAATACAGCATCAGCAACGGCAAGCTGATCTACGACGACCGCAGTATCGACGTCTATGTCGACGCCCAAAACATCAACCACCAGGGCTCCGGCGACTTCACCATCGACGTTTATGACCTGGACACCTACACGGAAGTAGGGGCGCTGACCGTTCAGCAAAGCGGCATCACCTACCTCAAGAACGCCCACGCCACGCTCGACGCCATCTTCAACATCGAGCAGCCCATCAGCAAGTACAACCTTAAGGACAATGAGCTTCTGATCAATGACCTGCGGCTCACCGCCGACGGCTGGGTCCAGCTGGTAGAAGACGATATCGACATGGAACTGGCCTTCTCCAGCCCGCAGAACGACTTCAAGAGCCTCCTCTCCATGGTCCCCAACGCCTACATCGAAGGATACGAAGACGTAAAGGCCGACGGAAAATTCACCCTGGCCGGCGAGGTTGCGGGCGCCTACAACGGCGACCGGGAAGAATACCCCAGATTCCGGATCGAAAGCTCCATCTCCGAAGGCAACATTCAATACCCGGGCCTCCCCCTGGGCATCCGCAACATCAATACCGAAGTCAAGGTCAACAGCCCAACCAGCGACTTCAACGACCTTACCGTGAATGTGCCCCGTTTCGCCTTCACCCTCGGCCAAAACCCCTTCCAGGGCAGCTTCGCCCTGCGCACCCCCATCTCCGACCCGGATGTAAAAATGGAGGCCAAGGGCGTCATCAACCTCAGTGAACTGGCCCGGGCCTTCCCCATGGAAGGCATACAGGAACTCAGCGGCATCATCAACGCCGATATGAGGGCGGATACCCGCCTGTCCTTTATAGAAAAGGAACAATATGAACGCGTGAATATGGACGGCCGCCTCCAGGTCAACCAGATCAATTACCGCACCGAAGGGCTGCCCGCCGTACAGATCAAGGACATGCAGTTGTCGTTTACCCCGCAGAACGTACAACTGGCCAACTTCGACGCCCAGCTCGGCAAGAGCGACATCAAGGCCCGCGGCGCCATTGACAACATCCTGGCCTATTTCTCCCCGGAGAAAACCATGAAAGGAACCTTCACCGTCAGCTCCAACTACTTCCTGGCCGATGAATGGATACCCCAGGAAGAAGCCACCCCCGTGCCGGCTTCTTCCTCGCCCACAGCCGAAGAAACGGAAATATTCGACCGCTTCGACTTCACGCTGGACGCCACCGTTCAGGAACTGGTTTATGACGTATACACCATCCGCAACGGCATTGCCCGCGGCAACATGACCCCCAACCGCCTGACGGTGAGCCAGCTTTCCGGCCAGATCGGCGACAGCGACTTCAGCGCCTCCGGCGCCATCCTGAACGTCTTTGATTACCTCTTTGAAGATGGCGTGCTGGGCGGTAAGATCACCATGAACAGCCGCCTGATGAACCTCAACCAGTTCATGGAAGAAGAAGAGGGCGCCGCCCCCTCCACCGAAAGCGAAGCATACTCCGTAATACCCGTGCCGCCCAATATCGACATGACGATCGACGCCAGTATCGACAAGGTGGTATACACCAATATGACACTGGAAAACGTCAACGGCCAGCTGCTGATCGCCGACGAGGCCATCGTCCTCGACAACGTCACCGCCCGTGGCCTGGGCGGGGCCCTGGCCATGAGCGGAAACTATGACACCAAAGACGTGGAAAACCCCAGCTTCCGCTTTAAATACGACCTGCAGAAGCTCGACTTCCGGCAGGCGTTCAACACCTTCAATACCTTCGAGCAGTTCGCCCCCATCGGCAACTACATCCAGGGCTCCTTCTCCAGCACCATGATCATGGACGGCAAGCTGGGCAGCGACCTGATGCCGAAACTGGAAAGCATCAGCGCCGAAGGCTTCCTGGAAACCGTCAACAGCATGATCACCGGCTTCACACCGGCCCAGGCGCTCGGCGAAAAGCTGAACATCGACTACCTGAAAAACAATATCCGGATCGAAAATACCCGCAACTGGTTCACCATCGAAAACGGAACCCTCACCCTCCAGGAATACGACGCCAAAGTGAAAGACGTCGCCATGAAGATCGGCGGCACCTACAACATCACCAATAAGATGGACATCGGCATCAAGGCCGGCATCCCCCGCAAGCTGCTGGAACAGAACGCCATCGGCGCCGCCGCCAGCAGCGGCTTCAACCTCCTGCAGAAGGAAGCCTCCAAACTGGGCATCAACATACAGCAGGGCGAAACCGTCAATGTCCTCATCAACCTCACCGGCGACATCCAAAGCCCCAAAGTGGGCCTCAAACTGCTGGGAATGGACGGATCCGGGGAAACCAGCGTAGCCGATGCCGCCAAACAACAGGTAAAGGAAGAAGCGCAGAAAGCCATCGAGGAAGGCAAGCAGGTGGTGAAGGAAACCGCCGATAAGGCCGTCGACTCCCTCAAAACAGTGGCTGCCCAGAAAGCGGAACAGGCTAAGAAGGACCTGGAAGCCAAGGCCAGGGAGGAAGCCCAGAAAGCCATCGGCAACGTGGTCGACACCGCCACCCAGAAGAAGGCCGAAGAGCTACTGGAAGGGGCCAAGAAAGAAGGCGCCGATAAGATCAAGGAGAACCTGGAAAAGTGGAACCCCTTTGGCAAGAAGAAAAAGGACGGCGGGAGGTAGAGTGGTTGGTTGCCCGTCTCCTTCGAAGCCGGGTAAAATTGGTTGATGGGGTTGCTCTTTATCACATTTCCCCTATATTGCCTCCCATGACGCAACGAATATTGCCTCCCATGACGCAACGAATATCTATACTAGGCTGCGGCTGGCTGGGGTTGCCCCTGGGCGCGTCGCTGGCGCAGAAAGGCTACAAAGTGAAGGGCTCTACCACGAGCCCGGAAAAGCTGGAGCAGATCCGGGAACAAGGCATCGAACCCTACCTGATACAGGTGGACGACAAAGTTGAAGGCCCCGAAAAGGGAAGCTTCTTCGACGCCGATCTGCTGATCCTGAACATACCGCCCGGCGGGCGCCGCAACCCGGAAGTGGAAGAGCAGTACCCGCAAAAGGTGAAAGCCGTCATGGAACAGGTGCACTCGGGTTCGATCCGGAACCTGATCTTCGTCAGCTCCACCAGCGTTTACGGAGACGAAAACCGGGAAGTGGCGGAAGAAGACACCCCGGCCCCCTCTACCCCATCCGGCCGCGCCCTGCTGGTCATCGAGCGCTACCTGGCTCTCCTGGAACACCCCCGTACCACCATCCTGCGGATGGGCGGCCTGGCCGGAGGTAACCGCAAAGCCGGCCGCTTCCTGGCCGGCAAAAAGGGCGTGCCCGATGGCGCAGCGCCGGTCAACCTCGTCCACCTCGACGATTGCATCGGTATCATCGAAGCCGTCATCGAACAGGAGGCCTGGGGCCATACTTTTAATGTGTGCGCCGACAAGCACCCCACCCGCGCCGAATTCTACACCACTCAGGCAGTAAAACTGGGACTGGAACCCCCTACCTTCCGCGCCGGCGACAGGCCGGCCTACAAGATCGTTTCGAATGAAAAAGTGAAAAGGGCGCTGGGGTATGCGTTCCGGCATCCGGACCCGATGGGGTTTTAGTTGATTGGGTTGATTGGGTTGATTGGGTTGATTGGGTTGATTGGGTTGATTGGGTTGTCCGTCCTCTCCCGACAGTTGTCGGGATCGGCCGGATAAAATTGGGTTGGTTGGGTTGAGGAAACGCCCGGAAGGAAAAAACCGTTCTTCTTTTCCAGATTACCGCAAAAGTCACTATTTTTATCCATAATTACACAATCGATTGCGCAACCAGGGTTCTGTCAACCCAAATCCTCCTTACTATGCGGATATTTCTGACGCTCCTCCTTACGGCCCCGGCCCTGCTTTCCTTCGGGCAACCGGAAAAGGGGCTGAAAGACTACTACGCCGGCTACTTCCCCATCGGTGTGGCCGTGGCGCCTTCCAGCTTCACCGGGCAAGACTCGGCCCTGATCGCCCGGGAATTCAACTCCCTGACGGCGGAAAACATCATGAAGATGGGCCCCATCCACCCGGAAGAAGGCCGGTACAACTGGGAATGGGCGGACCGGATGGTCGCATTCGCGGAAGCCCGCGGGATGAAAATAAGGGGGCATACCCTGTGCTGGCACAACCAGGCCCCCGGCTGGATGTTCGTCCGGGAAAACGGGGAACCCGCCGGCAAGGACCTGTTGCTCAAAAGGCTGAAGGAGCACATCTTCGCCGTTGCCGGCAGGTATGAGGGGAAGATCTACGCCTGGGACGTCGTCAATGAAGTGATCTCCGACAGCCCCGAAGAATTTTACCGCCACTCCCAATGGTACGAGACCTGCGGAGAGGATTACATCTTCAAAGCGTTTGAATACGCCCATGAGGCCGCCCCGGACGCCCTCCTTTTCTACAACGACTACAACGCCACACAGCCCGGTAAACGCGACAAGATCGTCAAACTGCTCCGCATGCTGATCGGCCGCGGGGTTCCCGTACACGGCATGGGCATACAGGGGCACTGGTCCGTCTTCGGGCCATCGGAGAAGGACATCCGCGACGCCATCGAGGCCTACAGCAGCCTGGGCCTGCAGGTACAGGTCACCGAGCTCGATGTTTCCATCTACCCTCCGGAGAGCGGCCGGCGCGCCAAACGGCCGGACGAACCGGAGGAGTTCACCCCGGAGCTGGAACAAAAGCAGGCCGAGCAATACCGCATGTTCTTCGAAGTTTTCCGCGACTACAAGGACGTCATATCCGGGGTCACGTTCTGGAATGTATCCGACCACCACAGCTGGCTGGACAATTTCCCCGTCCGGGGCAGGAAGAACTACCCCCTGCTGTTCGATGAAAACCGGGAAAGGAAGAAGGCGTATGAGGGGGTGGTGGATTTTTGATTTTTGATTTTTGATGTTTGATTTTTGATGTTTGATTTTTGATGTTTGATTTTTGATTTTTGATGTTTGATTTTTGATTTGCATGGAAGAGCAGAAACCAACCAGAATGAAGCATTTTCTCAGCATACTTTTTCCCCGGTTTTCCTGCCTGCTGCTCCCGGCTTTCACAATACTCAGCAGCCTCCCGCTTTTGGCCCAGCCATCCGGACTGGCAGAAACGAATGTCCGCCAGGGCCCTTCCTTCGTCCGCTTTGAACCGGAAGAGGGGTTACTTTCGGTTTTCCGGGACGGCCGGCTGGCGCCCATCATCTGCAGCAGCGATGAATATACAGGAGTAGAAAAGGTGATCGCCCACCTGTCGGCCGACCTGGAAAGGGTGACGGGACAGCGGCCCGAAGTATACGACAAGCTTCCGGGGCAACCGCTGCCCAGGGCCATCATCATCGGCGCCCTGGGCAGAAGCCCGCTGATCGATGAACTGGCCGCTGCCGGCAAGCTGCCCGCGAAGCAATTGCAGGGCAAGCGGGAGAAGTTCTATATTACCACCGTTTCCAACCCCCTGAAGAATGTCGAACAGGCTCTTGTCATCGCCGGGTCCGACAAGCGGGGCACGATCTACGGCATTTATGAATTCTGCGCGCAAATTGGCGTATCGCCCTGGTACTGGTGGGCCGACGTGCCGGTTGTGGAACAGAGTTATATCGGCATCCGCCCCGGCTTGTTCACCGACGGCGAGCCGAAGGTAAAATACCGCGGCATTTTCATCAACGACGAAGCCCCCGCCCTGGCCGGCTGGGCGTACGAAAATTTCGGCGGCTTCAACCACCGGTTCTACGAGAAAGTATATGAACTCATTCTCCGCCTGAAGGGGAACTATCTCTGGCCTGCCATGTGGGGAAGGGCCATCTACGACGACGACCCGCTGAGCCCGGAACTGGCCGACGAGTACGGGGTCGTCATCGGCGCCTCCCACCACGAGCCCCTGATGCGGGCCCACGTGGAATGGGAACGGTACGGAGAAGGGGCATGGGACTACAGCGCCAACGCCGAAGTGCTGGGCGAATTCTGGCGCGAGGGCATCCGCCGGATGGGAGACAACGAAAGCATCGTCACCATCGGCATGCGGGGCGACGGCGACGAACCCATGTCGGAAGAAAGCAACATCGCCCTGCTGGAAAAGATCGTCCGGGATCAAAGAGCGATCATAGCCGAGGTAACCGGCAGGCCGGTTGAAGAAACGCCTCAGCTATGGGCCCTGTACAAAGAGGTGCAGGAATACTACGACAAGGGCATGCGGGTTCCCGATGACGTCACTTTGCTCCTCTGCGACGACAACTGGGGCAATATCCGCAAACTGCCCCACCCCGATGCCCCGCCCCGCCCCGGAGGATATGGCATTTACTACCACTTCGACTATGTAGGCGGGCCCCGCAATTACAAGTGGATCAATACCAACAACATCGCCCGGGTGTGGGAACAGATGCATATGGCCTACGAGCATGGCGTCAAGGAGGTATGGATCGTCAATGTAGGCGATATCAAGCCCATGGAACTCCCCACTCAGTTTTTTCTGGATATGGCCTGGGATCCGGAAGTCATGGCCATAGATTCCATGGCCGCATACTCCCTGAGGTGGGCCGCCCGGCAGTTCGGCGGATATAAACCCGAAGAGATCGCCTTCCTGCTCGACAAATACACCAAATACAACAGCCGCCGCAAACCCGAACTGCTCAACATCCCGGTGTACAGCCTCACGCAGTACGACGAAGCCCGGCGGGTGGTAGCAGAGTATAAAGCGCTGGAAAAAAGGGCCTACCGCATCCTGGAAAACATCCCCCGCGCTTGTTACGACGCTTATTACCAGCTGGTTTACTTTCCCATCGCCGCCGGCGCCAACCTGAACGAACTGTACTACGCCCACAATATGAACCGCTGGTGCGCCGCCCAGGGCAGAGCCTCCGCCAACGAGTGGGCGGAAAAGGTGAAAACCTGCTTTGCCCGCGACTCCCTCCTGACGCATTACTTCCACCGCCAGCTGGCCGACGGCAAGTGGAACCACATGATGAGCCAAACCCACATCGGCTACACCTACTGGCAGCAGCCTCCACACAATACGATGCCGGAAGTGGAGTATGTACGCCCGGATACAAACGGCGCCCTGGGCGTATGGCTTCCCCGCCAGCCCAAGCCGGTGCAGAGTGATTCCTTCAACTTCCTGCCGCCGCTGAGCCCGGAGTTGCAACCTTCAACATTTATCGAACTGTACAATACGGGCAGCACGCCCATAACATATGCCATACATACCGGTAAGCCTTGGGTAAATATTGACGGCAGTTCAGGAAAAATATCATCGGAAAAGCGGATAGCCCTGAGTGTGGACTGGGATGCAGTTGAGGGAGAGGAAGACGAGGCGGTGCTGACGATCCTGAGCCCGGAAAATACCATGAAAAAAGTTTACCTCAAAGCAGATAAGGCAGTTACCCCTTCAGGCTTCGAAGGTTATGCCGAACGCAACGGCCTCATCAGCATCAAGCCGGAAAAAGGATATTCCGCCACCAACAGCGAGGGGGCCGTATGGAAAGAGATCCCCGGCTTCGGAAGGACCGGAGCCGGCATGAAAGCCTTCCCCCCTACCCGGTCCATTCCGCCAGGCCAATTATCCGCCGCTTCCCCCCGACTCTCCTATTCCTTCTTCCTGAAGGAAGGCGGCAGCTTCGATATCGAGCTCTTCCTCGCCCCGACGATCGACTTTTACAACAAAGGCGGCCTGCTCACCGCTATCTCCATCGATGACGGCCCACCCCGTATCCTGAACATTCACGACGCCGATAACGCCTACAGCTGGCCGCGGGCGGTGAGCGGGAACGTCAATGTCGTCCGCACCCGGATGGATATTCCGGCGGGCAGGCATAAGCTTCACCTGTCGCACGTTGACCCCGGCCCGGTTTTTGAGAAGGTGCTGATCAAAAGAAACGGAGCTGAGGATGAGACGTACCTGGGGCCGCCGGCAACCTGGGTGGATTAAGAGGCAACAGGGTGATTTTTAAGGCGAAACCATTTTTACCCGGCCGTCCAACTGTTTATCCAGGAAGCCAATTCCGAAGAGGATGGCCTTTTTCCCACCGCCGATGTAAGGCTGGTGGTAGCCTTTCTTCTCGATCTGAGCGATCGCCTGCCGGGAGAGCGTTTTTACATTCTTGACCTTGTCAGGATTGCCAAATTTGAATTCAATGATGTATATCTTATCGGTTAATTCGAGCACGGCGTCGATACGGCCTTTGTCCGTTTCTTTTTCAAGCAGCAGTTTTGTGCCCACCAGGCGCAACAACATGTAAATCAGAGAATGATAGTAAGCTTCCTTGGGAATGTGCAGCCTGGCGGGAATATCGGCGAGGAAACTGCTCAGGATTCGAATAAACCGTTCAGTATCCTCGGCCTGAAGTGCTTTGCGCAGGTGAATGGCCTCTGGCTGAACGGCAAATTCATCCTTGTTTACAAACATGGCCAACAGGTAAGTAGTAAAAGCATGCTGTACCTCCCGATTGGGGTAGCCCAGGTGGAAATACCGGCTAAACCCATCATATTCTATCCGCCTGACGGTCAGGTAGCCCGTTTGGAATAGCAGCGCATGGAGTGGCAGTGTTTTCAAGCCGGCGGAATGGCCGGTAAGGTCAGAAACGGTTAATTGTTCCAGGTTTTCGGGCAGTTCTTTTTGTTGTTTAACGTGGGTGATCAGGAAAGTAGGGGTTCCGGTGGAAAACCAATAGTTACCGAAATCTTGTTCTTTCAGGCTCTTCAACACCGAAAAAGGATTGTACAGGGTATTTTCTCCATCCCATGAATAGCCGTTGTACTGGGATCTGTATTGTTCCATCAATGCCTCCCAGGAAAGGTCAAACTTCTCCCGGACCTGCTCCAGGTGTGGTTTGAAACTGGCCTCCAGTTCTACTTGCGTGAAACCGGCGATGTTTGCAAAGGCCCTGTCCATAGAAATATCTTCCAGGTTATTCAGGCCGGAGAACACATTTACTTTGGCGAACCGGCTCACTCCCGTCAGAATGACGAACCTGAGATAAGTGTCCAATCCTTTCAAAGCGCCATATAATCCCCGCAATACTTCACGGTTCTCCTCAAAACGCTTTTCATCTGTCAGTGTATCAACCAGTGCTTTGTCATACTCATCAACGAGTACGACAACGGGGCCGCCTCTGCGATGTAAGGTTTCCACCAATTCAACGAAAGCATCCTGGATAATCGTTCCGGAAAGGGTAACGCCATATTTTTCAGCAATACGGGTAAGGTGGTTCAGCAAAGATTCTTCAAAAATGCTCCTTTCTTTTTTGTACTCAACCAGCGAATAATCGAGGTGTACGACAGGATACTTCTTCCACTCTTTTACCTTTTCATGGATATAAAGCTCTCGAAATAACTCCTCCCTTCCCTCGAAGAATGCCTTCAGGGTGCTCAGCAATAAGGTTTTCCCAAACCTACGGGGCCGCGACAGGAAATAATACTTTCCCTGCCGCACCAGCTCCCATACAAAGTGCGTCTTATCCACATACAACAGATCCTGCTCTATGAATTCCGGGAATACCTGCCTGCCGATGGGTAGTTCTTTCATAAAAATGGCTTGTTGGCAAATATACCTAAATTAACGGCAATTTGTCCAGTCGAACCATCACCCCACACTAGTCCTGAATATCTTGTACCACCACCTTTTTGGCATAGATATACCGTTCATCATACAGCAGGAGGATGTGCAGGCCCGGCGCCAGGGGAGCGTCGATGCCAAACGAATTGCTCGCGGGATTCCCCGACCACACCAGCTGGCCGTTAAGGCCGAACAGTTCCGCCCGCTGCACTTTCTCCATACCCTGTATGGTGATCTCATTTGACGTCAGCGGGTTGGGAAAAACGCGGATGTGATCCGCCGAGGGGGCCGGTTCGTGGGTATCGAGTACGGTACTCTGTATGTAATCCCGGAGCCAGATCAGCGCCGGCCGTTCGGTGACGCCGTCCTGAGCGATGAGGTAGGCCATCTGTTCGGTGCGCCACATGCCCGGGCGGTAGCCCCAGAGGGTCACCCCTTTGACGGCGGGGTGCTCCCAGAAGACGGGAAATATGCGCTGGTAGCTGCTGAGCTGCACCTGGTCGGTCGGCCCGTCGATGTCCAGCTCGGTGACGTAGATGGGCAGGCCGGTGGCCGCCAGCGCATCGAGGTTGTTCCTCATCTGGGAGGCGCTGCCCCCGGTCGAAAAGGCGTGGGCCTGCACGCCGATCTGGTCGATGAGCCCTTCCGCCTGCAACAGTTCAATGATGTCCAGGTACTCGCTGACGTTGGAAGCGCTGTTGACGATGTTGTAATCATTGATCAGGAGCTTGGAATTGGGGAAGTACTGCCGGGCCAGGCGGAAGGCTTCCAGTATCCAGTCCCAGCCGGTGGAGCCGCCGCCGCCCAGGGCCTCGATGTAGTTGCCGCCGCCCTGGCCGGGAGAGTTGGGCGGGTCGTGCAGGGGTTCGTTGACCACTTCGACGAAGTCGATATCCGGGTAGCGGTTAGCCACGGCCTGGAACCACTCTTCGATCTCTTCCCGCTGCTCGTTCACCGGAAGGTTCTCGATCCAGGAGGGTTGCTGGTTGCCCCAGATCAGTACGTGGTGGCGGTAGGGAAAGCCGTTATCTTTGGCCAGCGCGTAGGCGGAATCCAGCTGCGTCCAGTTCATGTTGTCCCGGGAAAATTCCACACTTCCCCACTTGCCGGCATTCTCAGGGGTCACCTGGTTGAAGTAATTGGTAAAGCCTATCTTCTGGGACTGGCTGTATACACTGCCCAGAAACTTGGGCTTGCCGTCGGCAATGGGCGGGGTAGACGGGTTGCCGACGGGCGTATCGGAGCCGGGCTCTCCGTTGTCGAGGTTGGAAACGGTGTAATAATAATCCGCGCGGGCGAAAGCGACCTTGTCAATATCCAGGCCGTCTTCCCGGGCCCCGATCTGGAAGGTTTGCGTAAGGGCGCCGGCGGGAACGTCAAAAACAACGGGCGGCTCGTCCATGGTAAATTCCGACAGGTTGATCCATTTCCAGACGCCGGTAGAGGTGGCGCCGCCTCCGTCCACCACCTGGCCCGGGCCGGCGTATCCCACTGCATGCAGGTTATTGGCCCGGACCCAGTCGTCGGGCGAGGTGGGGAACTGCTCCCCGAAGCCGTTCCCGTAGAAAAAGCTGTCGTCGTTGGCCGCCCCCGGCCCCACCCTCAACCGGACATACAGGTCGTAGGCCTGGGCGGCGGGGAAGGTAACTTCCAGGGTGACGATGCGGGCGGCACTTTCCGGGCTGTTCAATGACCCGTCGGTAGTTATGGTAATGTAAGCCCCATCTCCGGTGGGCGCAACAGCGAAATCGGAACCGACGGCTCCGTTCTCCACTTCCACCACAACCGGCGCGTTCTGGGCATGCAGGAAAGGCAAGGCTGAAAAAACGGGAATGGAAAGCGCGAAGATCTGAAGGATTACCTTTTTCATTGTTTCTTTTTTTTAGGAAAACCTTAGAGGCTTTGTTAATTAAGTTTTGTAGCACCAAGAAAGACTTGACAATTTTCCCGGCAGGCCCTCCGCTGAAAACTTGTCAAGTCTAACCTCAGGCAAAATCTGTTATATCATTTTTCACCATTCATCCGTGCGGAAGGGCGATGCCGGCAGCCCCTCTTCATTGTAGAGGTTGGCGCCCTCCGGGTTGTCGGCCCAGGCGTACCGCACCGCCACCGGCTCCGGCACCTGATCACTCCAGGCCACCACCTTGTCCCCCTCTATCCTGGCATCCGCCCAGGCGAACTCCCTGTCGGCGCCGGCAATGGCGAAGTGCCTAAGGCCTCCTTTCCCTTCCGCCATCAGGCCGCTGCCGGTATTCCGGAACGACAAGATAACCTTGTTCCCGTCGATTTCCATAGACTGAAACACCGGCCCTGAATGAACCACGCCCTTTTCCCCGTAGGCCACCCGCTGAGCAGCCAGGGCCAGCCTTTTGCCGACGTCCTTTTTGTTCAGCGGGTGAATGTCGTTCCACTCTCCGATGTCAATAGTCACGGCCATGCCGGTATTGGGCAGGGCCAGGGTTTGGGCCTGCGCCTCGCGGAGCAGAGCCCAGTTGCTTTCAGATGGCTGGCTCCGGGCTTCCAGGAAGTTGGCCAGTTGGACGAACAGGAAGGGGAAATCGCCCTGCCCCCACTTCGCCCGCCAGTCCCGGATCAGCGCTGGGAATAGCTCCCGGTACTCTGCCGGCCTTCCGGCGTTCGACTCTCCCTGATACCAAATCACGCCCCGGATGCGGTAATTTAGCAGGGGCGCTATCATGGCGTTGAACAGGCCCAACGGCTTCCAGCGGATGAATGTCTGGCTTGCCAGAGGGGGCATTTCAGCGCCCAGCCGATACTTCCAGGGGCCTTTCAAATCAATGGTCCGGCCCCCGATGATCAGTTCATAAGGCTTGTCCGGCACGAAGCCACCCCTTCCGGCACTGTTGACAACCCTCACCGTAATGACATTTTCTCCTGCCTTCAGTATTCCCGGAGGCGCCTCATAACGCCTCGGCGGATACTGATAACCCGTCGAGCCGACGAAGGCCCCGTTGATAAAAACCGAATCGGCGTCCACGATTCTGCCCATCAGCAGGCGGGCGGGCAGGCCGGCCGCCGACGGCGGAAGCTGGACCGTTTTCCGGAACCACACCACGCCGTTCACCGGCCCGATCTCCTCGCCGGCCCAGTATCCCGGGATGTTCATCTCACTCCAGCCGGCAGTGTTCAATCCCGGGCGGTACCAGGGGCCATCCGGATCGCTGTGCCCGGCGTCGAGGCTGTCCTGCGTGCTGTGCCATTTTCCTATGCGGGCCCTGTCCTGAGCCTCTATCTGCGCGATGAGCGCGTCGTCCTTAAACCGCTGCGCCTCCTCGTAGTGCGCGGGAAATTGCTTCAGGGCCTGTTCGCTCAGCCAGGCCTCCGCCGGAGAGCCGCCCAGGCTGGTATTGACCAGCCCGATAGGGACCCCGTATTTCTCATACAGCTCCCGGGCGAAGAACCAGGCGACGGCCGAGAACTTCAGGACGCGCTCCGGGTTCGGGGATACCCATTTCCCGCCGGAAAGATCTTTGCGGGGAGCCTTGAAATCATAGGTTTTGGGCGCCTCAAAATACCGGATATAGGGATTATCCGCGCTGGCGATCTCCGCCTCGTAGAGCGGCCGGGCCCGCTCCATGTTCAGTTCCATATTGGACTGCCCGGAGCATATCCATACCTCTCCGATCAATATGTCATTAATAATAATGGTGTTGCCGGCGCTGACCTTCATGGTGTACGGGCCGCCGGCCTTCTGCGGAGGAAGCAGAATTTCCCATTCTCCCGAACCCCGGGCGGAAGTGGTGTAAACCGAATCGAGGAAGGCCACCGACACCCGCTCGCCGGCCTCCGCCCAACCCCAGACCTTCACCTCCATGCCCCTCTGCAGCACCATGCCGTCGCTGATCAGCCGGGGCAGAGTGGCCGTTCCCCGAACAGCAACGGCCAGAGCCAGGGCGAGCATTAGTAATAATTGTCCTTTCCATTGCATAGCTATCGGGATTATCGCCTTTTTGAAAAATGCCTTACTATTTACTGCTTGTGAAGTAAAAAAAAGCAATTTTAAACAATCGATTGCGAAATATATAATATTTTGGGGAATTGACGCTCAGAATACCTTTTTTCAACACTCAATCCATTGCCCAAAATGACAAAATCGATTTTCCGGCTCAGATATTTCGCCCTGGCCATTGCTCTGGCCGCCTTCTTCAGCTGCAATAAAGAAGATAGCCCTCCTCCCGTAATATCCGAACCCGACCCGCTGAAACTGGTAGTCGACACGGAAACCACCCATCAGGTTATCGCCGGGTTTGGCGGAGCGAACAGAATGTGGGGCACGCGGTTTCTGAGGCCCGACGAGGCCGAGACGGCCTTCGGGCTCGGTGAGGATGGACTGGGCCTTAGCCTCTTCCGGGTAAGAATAGCCTCCAACCAGGCGGAGTGGCCCCTCATTCTCGAATCCGTTCAGGCAGCACAAAGCCATGGGGTGAAGATCCTGGCATCGCCCTGG
>JAGFJE010000311.1 GCA_024103175.1 Phaeodactylibacter sp. | reverse complement strand
GCGTGGCGCCTACCGTGACGCCCTGAACGGTACGCCATGCGCTATGCTCCTTGCTGATGCGGATGAACTCGGGGTTGCCGGTCGCAGCGGCGATGTCCCAGACGATCTCCAGCTCGTTGTCCGTATCGGGGAAAACGGCGATGCCAGGCTGGGATTCGCCCTCGCCAATGTAGACGGAACGGTACTCCACATTGTCATCTCCGTAAAGCGCTTTGATATCAGATTCTGTGGAAGTGGCGGTGATGCTCCCTACCCGCTGCCCGGGCACAATGGTGAAATCCGCAGAGGGAGAGTCCGGTTGTCCGGCTTTCTCTGTAGCGTTGGCAGCGCTTCCGCCTGTCTTTTGATTATCGGAATTACAGGCGCCGGCAAGGAGCGCCAGCATGGCCAGGAGCAGCCATTGGTTAAGAGCAGGTTTTCTCATTTTTTGTCCCTTCAAAATAGTGAAATACGGCTGGTATTCAACCGGCAGCCACGTTCAGCAAAACAATATAGCAATATAGCAATATAGCAATATAGCAATATAGCAATATAGCAATATAGCAATATAGCAATATCTCAACTTCACACCCGATGCGCCTCAAAGTTTGTATACTCCTTCAGGCTGATCACTTTCCAGGAGTCCAGCACTTCCAGGGCAGATTCCTGATCGGGGGCGGCGACGGCCACCAGCAGTTCAGGTTGCGCCTCAAAGTTATGAAAATAATATTCGGGAGTATCGCCAAAATACTGGGAAGCGAAAGCGCGGGAGGCGTTGGCCCATACCTCGAAGCCCAGGTTTCCTTCGCGGCATAATTGTTGGAGCGTTTTGACATCCCGGCTGTCCGGCGAATGGAGGACGCAGGAAAAAGTCCTGTAGTGAGACCGTTTGAGCAGGCCCAGCTCGTCGAATACCGGCAGGCGATAGGCGCCGGAGGTATGATACCCCCGCACGGCATTATCGAAAAGAACGATATCGCCATACCGCCGCCCGGACTTCGGGTGCGGAATGTTGCGGATGACGGCCCGCGCCGGCCCCAGGCGGCTTGCCCACAGGATCTCGAACTGCCCCTGGCAGTGGAGGCGCACCGATACCGGGCCCAGGGATGGCTCATCGGCCGACATGCCGAATTTTGCCCATACGTTCCGCGCCAGGCGGCCCTTTTTCATGGCCGTAGCGGCTATGCCCACGTTCCACCAGGCAGATTGGTTGCCGGCATCCAGGGATACGGCCTTTTTATTGTAGTACAGCGCCGGCTTCCATTCCTGGCGGTATTTGTAGATCTCTCCCAGCCGGATGACTGGTTCGGCCCAATAGCGGGCCTCCTTTACAATACGCTTGTACAACTTCACGGCATTGTAATGGTCCCGGGCTGCCTCGTATTGGCGGGCTTCCTCATACAGCGCTCGTAGCTCCTGGGACGGTTCTTGCATAACGCTCTCTTTTTATTTAATGCAATTAAAGAAAAATTTACCTCTTGTTTTTTGAAGGCCACTGAACAAATATAACGCGTACCCATGGAGGAATGCAAGTTAACAAGCTATTTTCTGCCAAACGTGGCTTGCCCGTTACAAAGTGCATATAAAGTTAATTTACAATGCGTTGGGCATTTACTTTTTTGCAAATTGGCTTTCGGGCCGCCCGGTTGCCCTTTTATGCGGCCACCCATGGCGTAACAATCAACAGATCCTTATTTTTACCCCATGAGCACATCATTACCACCCTGGCGCCTGCATATCGACACCGGCGGCACCTTCACCGATTGTATCGCTACCGGGCCGGATGGCCGCACCCGGCGCATCAAAGTACTGAGCAGTAGCCGGCTGCGAGGGAGCATTGTAGAAAAACTGGACGGCGGGTGGTTCCGGATGCAGCACAACTGGCCGGTAGAGCCGGACATTTTCGATGGGTATTCCCTCTACCTGCTCGATAATCCGGCGGAGCCGGTGCAGGTGGAGGAAACCCGGCTGGGCCAGAACCGCATCCGGCTCTCCAGGGGCATCCCGCTTTCCGGCCCGGCCCCCTTCGAAATCACCGCCGGAGAGGAAGCGCCCGTTCTTGCCGCCCGCCTCGCCACGTCCACCCCGCTAAATGCCTCCCTTCCCCCCGTCCGCATGCGCCTGGGCTCTACCAAAGGCACCAACGCCCTGCTGGAGCGCAAGGGGGCCGAAGTGGCCCTGCTCATTACCCGGGGCTTTGGGGATCTGCCCTATATCGGCACGCAGCAACGGCCTCACCTCTTCCAACTGGATATTCCCGAGCCCCCCCGGCTCTACCGAACTGTGATCGAAGTGGCCGAACGGCTGGATGCCCGGGGTGAAGTGATCGAACCTTTGACCGAACTAGAAATAAAGCGTATTGTAAAGAGTGTACAACAGAGCGGCTGCCGGTCGGTGGCCATCGCCCTGC
>JAGFJE010000298.1 GCA_024103175.1 Phaeodactylibacter sp. | reverse complement strand
GAAGGCGGAAGGCGGAAAAGAAGGCGTTGAGCGCCCATTCTGGCCCAAATTCCGACTTCCGACTTTTTAACCGGCTGACCAGACGGTCCCACTTCCGACTTAAAATGGCTGCACGTCCAAAGTCTAGCCTCATTAGAAAGATAATGGGAATGTGTTGATTCACCAAACTATTGATACTGGCCTCGGCACAATTCTGCGTATTGTTTCATTGTCCCCTTAAGAACACTCCGGCACTCCAGCCAAAGACTCCTGCAAGGCCTCAATCCTGCAGCCCCCCCAACTTCCCACTTTGGTAGTCCATGATCGCCTGCCGGATCTCGGCATCCGAGTTCATGACAAAGGGGCCGTGGGCAACGATGGGTTCGTTGTAGGGTTCGCCGTGGCAGAAGATCAGGGTGGCGTCGCTCAGGGCTTTGACCGACAGGGCTTCCCCCTCATTGGCAAATTCCACCAGGGTATGGGTGGCGGCGGTTTGCCCATTGACTTCCACCTCGCCGTTCACCACGTAGAACAGGATGTTGCGCTTTGCCGCCACTGTGGTTTGCAGGCTTCCACCTTCTTTGAATTCGATGCTGGTGGTGTGTATATCCGTCAGAGAAGGTACCGGCCCTTCCACATCTGACCATTTGCCGGAGATGAGGTTGACGGTTACCCGGCCTTGGTCCAATTCGATGGAGGGTATGTCTTTCTCCTGCAGGCCAATGTAGTTGGGTTTTACCATTTTCAGGCGAGAGGGCAGGTTCAGCCAGATCTGTATGACCTCTTCCATCCCTCCTTTTTTCTTAAACTCGTCGGAAGAGACCTCGGCGTGGACCAGCCCGCTGCCGGCCGTCATCCACTGAATACCTCCGGCCCGGATCACGCTTTCGCCGGTCATGGAGTCGCGGTGCATGATGTCGCCCTGCAGGATGTAGGTCAGGGTCTCGAACCCACGGTGCGGGTGTGGGCCGAAGGGCAGGCCGTTGTTGTTGGGGCCGTACTCCTGCGGGCCGTGGTGGTTAAGGAAAAGAAATGGGTCGAGATACCGGATGCTGCCGGTGGGCATGGCCCGGTAGGTGATAAGGTCGTCGATGGGGCTGTAAACGGCCTTGTGCAGTTTTTTGATGGTACGCATGTTGTCTGGTTTTGAATGATCGGCTGATTTTACGGAAGCGGAATTTACATCAATGGCGCCATCCGTCCTATCAGGCAGCTGGCATCCATTTAACAATAAAAACGCCAGGATTAGTTTTGGAAAACAGGTAATAAGGGACATAGGTATTTAAATTTGGTGTTTTAACATTGTTTAACAACTGAGTTGAGGAAAATAAGTTTACGGACTGGTTCCCTATTCCTGCGGAAGATTATTTTGAAGCTGGGGCTGTTCAAAGCCGGGCAGCCGGGCGGCATTTTGGATGGAGCGAGTTGGAAAAGCGGACTTTTGCGGCAAAAGCTGTCACTATAGATACTTTTCGAAGAGGAATAGCCCATTCTTCTGTATCTTCCGCAGTCAACAAAAACAGAAATTATGGCTTCCCCCCTTCCGTTTTCCGTTATTTTTTTTCTTGTGGTTATCCTGATGGCTGTAGAGCCTCATTATCTTCCGGCCCAGGAACCTTCACCTTCTTCCGTGCCCGAATACGCCGAATTTCCCGAAGACCCCTATATACCAGTGGCCCGGGCGGGCAGGCCTTCTTCACCTCCCTACCATTATTTCGGGGGCCGGATTGATATTGTACAGGTAAACGTCAATGATTTCGGGGAGAACATCATAGGCGACGCCGCCAACGAGCCATCCATCGCTATCGACCCCACTGACCCTAACCGCATGATCATCGGCTGGCGGCAGTTCGACACCATCGCCAGCAATTTCCGGCAGGCGGGTTTTGCTTATACTGCTGACGGCGGCCAGAGCTGGACGTTCCCGGGCGTTATCGAGCCGGGCGTCTTCCGCTCCGACCCGGTGCTGGACTTCAATACCGGAGGGCAGATCTACTACAACAGCCTGAGCACTGATGTCTCGAACTACTTCTGCCATGTATTCAAATCCACCGGTGACGGCGCCTGGGATGAGGGAGCCTACGCTTACGGCGGCGATAAGCAATGGATGGCCATCGACCGCAGCGGCGGGCCGGGCAATGGCCACATCTATGCCCAGTGGAAGCAAAGTTTCAGCGCCTGTTTCCCGGGAAGCCTCACCCGTTCTACCGACGGGGGCGCCACTTTTGAAGACTGTGTGGAAACCATGGGCGAGCCCGTCCGCGGTACTCTGGCGGTAGGCCCCGACGGCGAACTCTATGCCTTCGGCCAGCAGGGGGGAGGCTTCGTCATCGCCCGCTCTACCAGTGCCAGCGACCCGGCGCTGCCCGTCTCCTGGGATCTCCATGCCGACGTGCCGCTGGGCGGCCCCATCGGCCTGTACGACGGCCCCAACCCGGGCGGCATGCTGGGGCAGGGCT
>JAGFJE010000316.1 GCA_024103175.1 Phaeodactylibacter sp. | reverse complement strand
GCGAACGGCGGAGTTCGGTATTCGGAGTTCGGTGTTCGGTCCTGCGTTCCGCGAACTGCGAACCGGGAACGGCGAGCTGTCGGCCTCCGGAGTTGGGTCCTGCGTCCCGCCAACTGCGATCCGCGAACTGCGACCTGCCGCCCTCCGATGTTCGGTCCCGCGAACTGCGAACGGCGAACTGCGAACTGCGGAGTTCGGTATTCGGTGTTCGGTGTTCGGTCCTGCGTTCCGCGAACGGCGAACCGCGAACCCCGGCCCCGCGCCCCTCACCCCCTCTTCCTCACCTTCCCCTCCTTCAACTCGTACCCTTCCCCGCTTTCGGGGCAAGTGGCCATTCCGTTCCCGTCAAATTCCAGCCGGTGGCCGTATTCGCTCATCCAGCCGATCTGCCGGGCGGGGTTGCCGGCTACCAGGGCGTAGGGCGGCACGGTTTTGGTGACGACGGCGCCCGCGCCGATGAAGGCGTACGGGCCGATGTCGTTGCCGCAGACGATGGTGGCGTTGGCCCCGATGCTCGCCCCGCGCCCGACCCGCGTGCGCTGGTACTGCCCCTGGCGGACGACGGCGCTGCGCGGGTTGATGACGTTGGTGAACACCATCGAGGGCCCCAGGAAGACGTCGTCCGCGCAGGTAACGCCCTCGTAGATACTGACATTGTTCTGCACCTTGACATTGCGCCCCAGCACTACTCCGGAAGCGACGAAGACGTTCTGCCCCAGGCTGCAGCCTTCACCCAGCACGGCGCCGCTCATTATATGGCTGAAATGCCAGACCTTGCTGCCGGCGCCGACCTGGGCGCCCTCGTCAATGACGGCCGTCTCGTGGGCGAAGAAATTCTGGCTCATGGCTGTTTCGTTTTGGGTTCTGTATTTGTGACATAGTATCTATTCAAAGAAACCTTTCACGCCCTCACTGATATACGTCAACATCTCCTCATCCAGCTCGGTGTGCATCGGCAGGGAGATGACCGACCGGCAAAGGGCGTCGGTGACGGGCAACTTATCCATCTCGTTGGCCATGCTTTTCCGATAGGCCTCCTGTTCGTACAGGGGCACCGGGTAATAGATCATGGTCGGAATGCCTTTGTTGCTGAGGAAGGCCTGAAGCTCGTCGCGCCTGCCGTCTTTGACGATCAGGGTATATTGATGGAATACGTGGGTAGAACGTTCGTGGCGTTTCGGCGTCTGCAGCTGTTCGATGCCGGCGAAGGCATTGTCGTAATAATGAGCCGCGGCCTGCCGGGCGGCGGCGTAGTCGTCGAGGCGCTTCAGTTTGATGTTCAGAATGGCGGCCTGGATGCTGTCGAGGCGGGAGTTGACGCCCACCAGCCGGTGGTAGTAGCGTTTGTTCTGGCCGTGGTTGGCGACCATGCGCAGTTTCTGCGCCAGCTCGTCGTCGTCGGTATACATGGCCCCGCCGTCCCCGTAGGCGCCCAGGTTTTTGGACGGGTAGAACGAGGTGCAGCCGATGTGGCCAATGGCGCCCGTCTTCCGGCGGCGCCCGTCCGAGAAGGTGTAATCGGCGCCGATGGCCTGGGCATTGTCTTCTACCACCCAGAGGTTGTGGCGGCGGGCCGCCTCCACGATGGGCTCCATATCGCAGCTCTGCCCGAAGAGGTTGACCGGCACGACGGCCTTTGTTTTCGGGGTGATGGCCTGCTCGATGAGCTCGGCGGTTACATTAAAGGTGTCGGGGTCAACATCCACCATCACCGGGCGCAGGCCCAGCAGGGCGATCACCTCGGCCGTGGCCACGTAGGTAAAGGCGGGAACGATCACCTCGTCGCCCGGCTCCAGCCCGGCGGCCATCAGGGCGATCTGCAGGGCGTCGGTGCCGTTGGCGCAGGGAATGACATGTTTTACGCCCAGGTACTGTTCCAGGTTCGCCTGGAATTCGCGCACCGCCGGCCCGTTGATGAACGTCGCCGAGCGGATCACCTCAAGCACCGCCGCGTCGATCTCTTCCTGCAGCTTCGCATACTGCGATTGCAGGTCTACCATCTGTATGTTTAGGGTTGTCTGCTTCATATATTATATGGTGTTGTCGTTTTATTCATTCCTTCATTTTTACCCCTCTGTAGCCTTGGCGAAGGCGGGCCTTCCTTCATTCCTTTACTCCTTCATTCCCTCCGCCACCTTCTCCGCGATCACCTCCCCGATCGCCAGCGATGCCGTGGCGGCGGGCGAGGGGGCGTTGAGCACATTGACCACCCTTGGGCGGCTCTCGATGAGGAAATCGTCGATGAGGTTGCCCGCCGCGTCGCAGGCCATGGCGCGGACGCCGGCGCCGCCGCGCTGCAGGTCCTCGTAGCCCACTTCGGGGATGAGGTGTTGCAGGGCTTTGACGAAGGCCCGCTTGGAATAGGAGCGGTGCATTTCGCCCAGGCCGTCGCGCCAGTAGCGCCCGGCGATCTTCTGGAAGCCGGGGAAGGACAGGGTCTCCATCAGTTCGGAGGTGTTGATGTCCCAGCGGCTGTAGCCCTCTCTTCTGAAGGCCAGCACGGCATTGGGGCCGGCTTCTATCCCCCCGTCGATCATGCGCGTATAGTGCACGCCGAGGAAAGGGAAGTTGGGGTTGGGTACTGGATAGATCAGGTTGTTGGCCAGGTGTTGTTTTTCCGGCCGGAGTTCGTAGTATTCCCCCCGGAAAGGGAGGATCTTGATGTCGAGGTCCGGTATCGTCATCCGGGCGACCTTATCCGAGTACAGCCCGGCGCAGTTGGCTACCATCCGGCAATGGATGGCCTGCTTGCTGGTGTGAACGGTGGCCTCCGCCTTGTTGATGGAAATATCCAGTACCCTGGCGCCGAAGAACGCTTCGGCATTGGCCTCCAGGGCCAGGGCCAGGTATTTCTCGGCTACTTCCTTATAGCTGATGATGCCCGCCTGCGGCACCCAGATGGCCTCCAGCCCCCGCACGTGGGGCTCGATCTCCCGCAGTTCCTCCGGGCCGATCTTGCGGATGCCTTCCAGGCCGTTGGCGATACCGCGCTCCAGGATGCCGTCGAGGCGTTTCCGCTCCTCTTCGCGGGTAGCGACGATCACCTTGCCGCAGATTTCGTGGCGGATGCCATGCTCTGTGGCAAAGTCCAGCAAAAGGCGGTAGCCGCGCCGGCAGTTCAACGCCTTGGCGCTGCCCGGGGTGTAATAAATACCCGAATGGATGACCCCGCTGTTGTGGCCGGTCTGATGCCGCGCCGGCCCTTCCTCCTTTTCAATGATCGCTATCCGAAGCTCCGGGCGCTGCCGGGAAAGCTGGTAGGCCGTCGCCAGCCCCACAATTCCCGCGCCGATGATTGCGATGTCGTAGTTCAAGGTATTCGGTATTTCGTTTTCGGCTTCGCCTATCCCGGAAGATCACGGATCGGGAAAACCGTTACTTTTGTTATTATTACTTTTGTAATGATTATAAAAATAACGATTACTTTTATAATCATTATATTTGTAATCACTCAATCACTCCTTCACTCCTTCACTCCTTCACTCCTTTCCCTCACTCCCTCGACCACAACAACAACGGCCGCGGGTGAAAGCCGCTCAGCCCTGTTTTTTCGAACTCTTCCGCCTGGTAGACCAGGTAGCGGATCTTCCGGTTGACGATGCCTTCCGCTTTTTCGATCAGCTGGATGAGGTAGTTTCGGTCGATGTCTCCGATCAGGATGAGGTCGATGATCTGGCTGTCGATGCCGCGGGAGAACTCTCCGATGAGGAAGACGCGCTCCACCTCCCCGAGCCGTTCGATGACGTTCTCGATGATGCGGTCCAGCCCGATTTGTTTCAGTAGGATGTTGTGGATCTCGCGGAAGAGCGGGTGTTCGGTATTGGCCCGGAAGATCTTTTTGTTGCCGTCCATTTGGGACACCAGCATTCCCGCTTGTTCGAGCCGGTTGAGTTCTACCCGGATGGCGTTGGAGGATTCTCCGAACTCATTCTCCAGGCCGCGCAGGTAGGCTGTCGTGTGGCTGTTGATGAAAAATTTCATCAATAGTTTTATGCGCGTTTTGGAAGAAATGAGGGTCTCGATCATTTTGGATAAAAAAATTACTCAAAGAATGGCCATCAGGGCCGGTGAAGGCCAGTTTTGCTATGGTTCATTTTTAAACCGGGTCTCTGTGGAAGGACTTGAAAGTTGTTTTTGAGCAGTTTTTTTGCTCGTTTTGAGGGTTCAATCTGGCACAATTTTAGTGAATATTGAGGAGAAATCCATGATAAACAGGCTCTTTTTTTGGTTGGGTAGGGGTTCGGGGATTTATAGCTCCGGCTACAGATGGGCTTCAGCTGGGATGGGGGGCCCTGGGGGATACCTCTGTCGCCGCTATGCGGCTCCTCTGTCGTTTGGCGCATATGCCCGGGGCTGCCGCCGCGCTGCGGCTGGTTTGGCATCCCGGCGGCAATGATGGAGCCACGGGCCTTCGGCAGGGCCTTGCCTGTGATGCCAACATGGCGCAATTGGGGAGAGCCGCGTAGCGGCGACAGCGCCTTGCCTATGGCGCCGTATGTATTTAGCGTTGAGGTGAGGTGACATCTTTTTGCCCCCAGATCCTGGCGATTAAGCCTGTTTCGGCGGATTGAGGGGCAAAAAAGGTGTCATCTCACTTCGCCAGATGACATCCCGAAAATATCGGGAC
>JAGFJE010000312.1 GCA_024103175.1 Phaeodactylibacter sp. | reverse complement strand
GCGCTGTCTTTCAACATCAAGGACGGAGAGACGGGCAATTTCATGGCCCACACCCGGGAGGGCGGGCAGTACATCGGCCTGGCCAAGCTCACCGTCACCGGGGAGAGCGAGGCCGAGATCGGCTATGCGCTGCTGCCCGAATACTGGGGGCAGGGGTACGCTACGGAGATCGTTGATTGTTTTGTCGGTTACGCCCGGCGGCTGAAGCGTTTCCGGCGGCTGTTCGCCATCGTAGATCCGGGAAACCCGCCGTCTATAAGGGTGCTGGAGAAGTTTGGGTTTAAGCCTTATAAAGAAGGAGAGATCGATGGCTTGCCGGCGGTTTATTATGAGCTTCTTCTAAAAAAATAATCCAATGGAGCTATTCGAACTCGCAAAAGCCGAACTACTGCGGAGCAATGCCGACCACCGGCACACTTTCCGGTACTTCAGCCTGGCCACTTTCGGACTGTACCCCGAAGTGCGGACCGTGGTGGCCCGCGAGGTAAGCCAGGGCCTGAGCGTGTTGTTTTTCACCGATTCGCGAACCCCCAAGGTGGCGCAGATCAGAGAAAACCCCAGGGTTTCCGCTCTTTTCTACCACCCGAAGAAGAAACTGCAGGTGCGGATGAAGGGCTGGGCGGAACTCATCGACGAAGAAAACGATGAATACGGCCCGTTGCTGGAACGGATAAAGAACTCCGATGCGCTGAAAGATTACACCGCCCTGCAGGCCCCGGGAAGCAAGGTAATGGATACCTTGGATGTGATCTATGGAGAGGGTATCCACTTCATGGCCGTAAGGATCACCCCGCAGCAGATGGACGTCCTGCAATTGGGCAGAAACCAGCACCAAAGGCGGGGGTATACCCTGGAAGATGGCGAGTGGAAAGAGGCCATCCTGATCCCCTGAATGGTTTGATTGCGCATTTGGCTTTTAGCCGTTGACACTGTGGAATTGTCACCAGGTGAATTCCACAGGGTTGGCTGTTGGCAGCGCCTCAAACCGCCAACCGCAGGCTGCTGGATAACGCTGAAAATTAAGGCGTGCTGAAGGCATAAATGGAATGATCTTCTGTTTTTCCTCCCGATCGAGAACTATCCTTCTTTCTTCTTGTTTTTTTTGAAACAATTTACCATTATACCCATAAAACTATTTAGACAACTGTTCGAAGATCACTGGTATTTCAAAAACCGTAAGCCCTGACCTATGATGAAGTGGATTCTCGCCGTTCTGATCGTTCCCTGCCTTGCCTTGTTAACGCCCAAACCAAAGGAGGCGGGCAGCCTCTCTGGCCCTTCTCCCGTAACGTTGAAGCCGGTATTCGAAGGCCCCCACCTCTCCCTTTACACCTCCGGGCGGCTGCTCCGGCAGAACCGCCACCCCAAGTCGGGCGTCTGGAATACTCCCGCCCGCAAGGTGCTGGAGATGTGGGTGAAAAAGACGGGCGATACGGAAGTCATCCGCCTTGGCCAGGATAGTTTCCGCCGCCAGCTGGTAGAATTGCTGGCAGACTATCCGGAAATCCATGGCGCCATACGCCATCACTCGTTTACGTATAAAAACCTCTCCGAGGGGGTGCCCAATCTCAACGATCATATTGACAAAGTGATCCATATCCGGAAAGAGCGAGTGAATTTTAGGGCGAAGTAGGGGTGGAAACAGGGGGAGGTACAGTGGAAATGCGGTGGAAATGCAGGGCGGCACTAAGGTGAGAAAGAGTCCGGAGCCCGCAAAGCATTTCTATGCCTTTCTATGTCATTGCCATCGCAGTTCAGCTCTCGGACAACACCCTGGCATAAGGCCATTCTTCCGGACGATTTTTCCTGCTCACCAGGCATACAAGCGAAAATAATATTATCTACATTCGCCCCAAAATTAACCCACAAAAGTGAAAACGAAAAAAGAGAGAAAGCGCCGCTTTCTGTTCGTCTCCCGCTGGGGAGATATCCTGGACCTTGCCCACGCCACCCTTCAGGAGGGCAACGACGTAAAGCTCTACATAGAATACAAGCCCTGCCGCGAGGTGGGCGACGGCTTTGTGCCCAAAACCCGCAACTGGGAAAAGCAGATCGACTGGGCCGACGTGATCCTCTTCGATTATACGGGCTACGGCAAGAGAGCCACTGAACTGAGGGCGGCCGGCAAGTACGTCATCGGCGGTACCGAATACACCGACAAACTGGAACTGGACCGCAGCTTCGGACAGAGCGAACTGAAGCGCCACAAGATCAAGATCCTCAACTACCAGGAGTTTAACTCCTTCAACGATGGCATCGAATACGTGCAGGCCAACCCCAACACCTACGTCATCAAGCCCAGCGGCGAAACGCAGGACTACAAACAGCTGCTCTTCGTCGGTAAGGAGGAGGACGGCAGCGACATCATCCGGGTGCTGAAGGCCTACGAGAAGACCTGGGGCGACAAGGGGTGGACCTTCCAGCTGCAGCGCAAGGTCAATGGCGTAGAGATCTCGGTGGCTGCCTTCTTCAACGGCCGCGAGTTCATCCGCCCCGTCAACATCACCTTTGAACACAAAAAACTCTTCCCCAAAGAGCTGGGCGTCTCCACCGGCGAAATGGGCACCAGCATGTTCTGGGCGGAAGACAACCCCATCTTCGACGCCACCCTCGGCAAGATGGCCCATACCCTGGCCAAAGAGCAATTCACCGGCCATATCGACATCAACTGCATCGTCAACGGCAACGGTATCTACCCCCTGGAGTTCACCACCCGCTTCGGCTTCCCGCAGATCTACATACAGCGGACCGGCATCCTCGACCCCATCGGACAAACGCTATACCGTATCGCCAAGGGCGACAGCTTCACCATCAACACCCGAAAGGGCTTCCAGGTGGGCGCCTACATGGTGGTGCCGCCCTTCCCTTACAACGACCCGGAGACGTTCAACCTGTTCTCCAAAGACGCCGTCGTGGTCATCAAAAAGAACAAGAAGGAAGGCATCCACCTGATGCACCTCAAGCAGGTCAGCGGCGAATGGCTCATCACCGGCGACTCCGGCATCGCCCTCATGGTGGCCGGCACCGGCACCACCATGAAGGAGGCCCAGAAGGTGATGTACAACCGCATCCGGAACGTGCTGATCAACAACGCCTACTACCGCACCGATATCGGCGACCGCTGGGGGGAAGACTCGGACAGGCTGTGGGCGTGGAGGTTGTTGTAGGGCTTGATGGCTAAATTGTTACAGGGTTATACTGTTATCGGGCCGAGGGCAGCCTGAGTCGACGCTCCCTCGGCCGGCCAAAATTTTTTGGCCTCGAAGACGATAACCCAATACACCCCTCGGCCGGCCAAAATTTTTTGGCCTCGGAGACGATAACCCAATAAATCAATTTTCTGTTTAGTTAGCATCTTTGGCGTCTCCGGCCCAAATGAATTTGGGGAACCGGGTGCACGTTTGCGTCTCCGACCCAAATGAATTTGGGGAACCGGGTGCACGTTTGCGTCTTCGGCCCAAATGAATTTGGGGAACCGGGTGCACGTTGTTGATTTTCAAAAACCTGTGAACAGCAAATTGCGAATAGCGAAAAGCTCGTCCCATTACATCAAACCAATGCCATACCAATTCAAAGAAACCACATCGGCGCCCGAACGCTTCTTCTCCATCCTGCCTCCCGACTGGCGCGAGGGCATCGCTCCGTATTGGCCGGACTACGCCAAAAGCGCCCGCATCTTCACCCTGGAAACAGAGCGGGAAACCCTCGGCGGCGGCATCCTCTTTTCCACCCCTGCTCCCGATATTCTGGCCTATGGGGCCGAAGCGCAGCGCTGGTTTGACGCC
Source organism: Phaeodactylibacter sp. (assembly GCA_024103175.1). GTDB lineage: Bacteria > Bacteroidota > Bacteroidia > Chitinophagales > Saprospiraceae > JACJXW01. Next base: position 6,069 of record JAGFJE010000312.1, on the reverse strand, counting down.
GGATTTTTGTATATTGGGTATCTGTGGATCGCCGAAGCGCACCGAGGCCGGCAGTTGGGCTCGCTTTGGCTGCAAAAGCTGCGCGAACGCTTCCCCAGGCAGAAATTCTGGCTTTCCATCGACGACTATTCCCTGCGGGCTTTCTACGAGCGCAACGGCTTCCGGCTGGTGAAGGCGGTGGAATTGGAGACGGGAACGGAGTGGGTGATGAAGACAGGATAACAAGATTTTTGGGATTTACAGAAGGCGGTTGCTCCGATGCGTTGGAAGGGGGTGGCAGAGGTGGGCGAAAAAATTATTAGAATACACAAACGAACAAGCTATGAAAAGATCACTCCTGTTATTTGTTCTCATTATCTCACTTTCCAACTGCGGCAACGGCCAGCAGGAATACGAACCCCGCCTGGTGGGCGGCCCCTGCGAAGGCTGCGAGGCCATCTTCGAATACGAGGGCCGGGAGTTGTCCCCCGTCGACACCCTGCCTGATTTCCATCAAGAAGGGTCGAAGGTGAAGCTGACGGGCGCCATTTACGAATCCGATGGGAAAACCCCGGCCGAAGGCGTCATCCTGTATGTCTACCACACCAACCAGGAGGGTATCTATCCTACGCGGGGCGGAGAAAAGGGCTGGGCGCGCCGCCACGGCTATATCCGCGGCTGGATACAAACGGGCAGTGATGGCCGTTACGCCTTTTACACACTGAAACCCGGCGCTTATCCGGAGCGCACCGAACCGGCTCACATCCACTCCACCATCCTGGAACCCGATGGGAAGTACTACTGGCTGGGGAGCTATTTTTTCGAAGGCGACCCGCTGCTCACCGTTAGAGAGAAGGCCCCGGAAGCACCCCGGGGAGGGAGCCCGGGGGTGACAACCCTGCGCGAAGAAGAGGGCATGCTGGTAGGCAAACGCGATTTTGTGCTGGGGAGAAATATCCCCGGGTATGAATAAATGAGGGACTAGTGAAAGCGGCACTAGCTGCCGGAAAATCTCATTGTAACGTTTTGGGTGGTTGAAAGGCGTTTGCCCCGGATCAGAGACGTAAAGCCGACGCTAACTCGGTTCGCCCCATGGAACAATTAGAATTCCACGGGGCGGGCCAAAATTTTTTGGCGCCGAAGACGAAAAATCCGATATTCGACAGCGAACAACCACAACCACAAATGAAAAACCTCGTCACACTCCTCCTCCAGTTTTGTATCCTGAGCGTGGGCATTGCCCAGCTCCCCCAGCAAAACTACTTCCAGGGCTATCAGCGCACCCTCAGCGGCTTTCCCTTCAGCTACCACTCCCCCCTGCCGGACGTGAGCGGCTCGCTGATCGTGCGGGCCAACGAGAACTTCCGCCCCATTGAGTGGGAAACGGAAGGCGTACCCGGGAACTTCAAAGAGGAATACGCCTACTTCATCTGGGCCTACGGCATGGACACCGACGTGAAGCGGTTCCGTTTCGACCTGTATGTGAACGGAAAAAAGGCCCTCTCCTTCAACAACCCCCAAAGCAACGACGACATGGAGTGGAGCGTAGACGGCAACGATGGCGCCCGCCTCTCCTTCTACGGCACCCTGATCGACAAATACCGGGACCAGATGGGCTTCGCCGTGCTGAGGCTGCCCGCCACCGCCCTGACTCCCGGCCAACCGGTGCGCCTCAAAGTTGACGGGGAAGACGCCGGCAGCGACATCTGGTACATGACTTTCAAGGCCGGTATCTCCCAGAAGGTAGTGGCCGAACAGGAGAAAGTGGCCCTGAAAGAGGACGGCCAGCCGTATTACCTCGCCCGGATAAATATCACCCACCTGGGAGAAAAGGCGGCCTGCGAAGTGCAGGTGGGCAGGGCCAGGGTGAACACCACCCTCCAGCCCGGGCACAACAGCCTGGAAATTAAACTTCCTGCCGTGGAGCGGCCTACGAAGTATACCGCCAGAGTAAAGATCGAAGGGCGGCCGGTGATCGAAGCCCCTTTCACGCTGGAACCCGTAAAGGAATGGGCCGTCTACCTCGTGCAGCACACCCATACCGACATCGGCTACACCCGCCCGCAGACCGAGATTCTGCCCGAACACCTGCGCTACCTCGACTATGCCCTCGATTATTGCGATCAGACGGATGGCTACCCCGCCGACGCCCAATTCCGGTGGACCTGCGAAGCCTCCTGGGCCGTGCGCGAGTACCTCAAAAGCCGCCCGCAGGAACAGGTCGACAGGCTGCTGAAGCGCATCGCCGAAGGGCGGATCGAGGTGACCGGTATGTTCTTCAACTTTTCCGAGGTGGTCGACGAGGCCGGCCTGGCGGCCCAGGCCCGGACGGCGCGAGAGTTCCGGGGTTTGGGCATCCCCGTCACCGCCGCCATGCAGAACGATGTCAACGGCATCGGCTGGTGCCTGGCGGAGTACTTCCACGGTACGGGCGTGAAGTACCTGGTGATGGGCCAGCACGGCCACCGCGCCCGCATCCCCTTCGGCAAACCTACCGCCTTCTGGTGGGAGTCGCCCTCCGGCAAGCGGATGCTGGCCTACCGCAGCGAGCACTACATGCACGGCAACACCCTGGGGCTGATCTCCGAAGATATGCCGGCCTTCCGGGAGAACCTCTCCAAATACCTGCAGAGCCTGGAAGACAAAGGCTATCCGTTCTCCCGGACGGCCTTCCAGTTTTCCGGGTACATCACCGACAACTCTCCGCCCTCCACCACCGCCTGCGAACTGGTGAAGGAGTGGAACGACAAATACGAGTGGCCCCGCCTGCGGCTGGCCACGGCCAGCGAGTTTATGCAGTACGTCGAAGAAAACCACGCCGATGAACTGCCCGTCCGGCAGGCCGCCTGGCCCGACTGGTGGACGGACGGCTTCGGCTCCGCCATGCTGGAAACCAAAGCAGCCCGCGCCACCCAGGCCGAGATGACCGCCAATACCGGCCTCATCGCCATGGCACAGGCGCTGGGCGCCGAGCTGCCCGCCGAACTCAACCCCGAGATCACCCGCATACAGGACGCCCTCCTGTTCTACGACGAACACACCATGGGCGCCGCCGAAAGCATCAGCGACCCGCTGGCGGAGAACTCCATCGTGCAGTGGAACGAAAAGGCCGCCTACGCCTGGGACGCCGTCAAAGAGTCGCGCCTCTTTCAGGAGCGGGCCATGGGCTTCCTGCAGCCCTTCATTGAGCGGCAGGACTTGCCCTCCCTCACCGTGTTCAACACCCTGAACTGGGAGCGCTCCGGGCTGGTGGTGGCCTTTATCGACCACGAGATCCTGCCCAACAACAAGGAGTTCCGCATCGTGGACGGGCAGGGCAACGACGCCCCCGCCCAGATGCTCAGCAGCCGCAGCGACGGCACCTATTGGGGCATCTGGGTGGATGGCGTGCCCGCCCTGGGATACAAATCGTACCGTATACAGGTAAGCGATAAAGACAGGTCAGCCTCCGGAGCCAACCCCGGCGCCCAGGTGTTCGAAAATGCTTTCTACCGTCTGCAGATCGACCCCGAAAAAGGCGGTATCGCCAGCCTGTACGACAGGGAGCTGAACCGGGAGCTGCTCGCCACCGGCGACACCGTGCTGATGGGCCAGTTCATCTACGAAGAGCTGGACAACCGCCATCAGATGGAGCGCTTTACCCACAACAAGATGGACACCGTCTACGTACCCCTGGAAGGCAAACGGCACTACCTGCGCGGGCTGAAGATCACCGGCGCCCAGGAAGGCCCCATCTGGAGCAGCCTTTTCCTGGAAGGCAGCATCCCCGGCGCGGACCCGCGCGGGCTGAAGCTGGAAATACGGTTGTACAATAAGGAGAAGCGGATAGAGCTGCACTACGGCATGCACAAGCTGGCCGTCACCTCTCCCGAGGCCGTGTACGTGGCTTTCCCCTTCGGCCTGGAAGGCGGCAGGCTCGGCTTCGAGGCACAGGGCGGCATCGTCTATCCGGGCGAGAACCAGCTGGAAGGCACCGCCTCCGACTGGAACACTATTCAGAACTTCGCCTTTGTCAGGAATGACAGGGCTCAGGTCATCTTTGGCAGCAACGACGTACCCCTGGTACAGTTCGGCGCCATCAATACCGGCCGGTTCTACTACCTGCACCGGCCCGAAACCACCCACCTCTACTCGTGGGTGCTGAACAACTACTGGACCACCAACTTCAAGGCCAGCCAGGAAGGGGAGCTGAAATGGAGCTACTACCTGACTTCTACCGATGGCAATTCCAATGCCCTGGCCACCGCCTTCGGCTGGGGGTCGCGCGTTCCGCTGCTTACCCGGGTATTCCCGGCGGGGGAAAAGCAGGCCGCTGTCACGGCCCGCAGCTGGATGGAGGTATCGGCGCCCAATGTGCTGCTGGTGGCCGCCCGCCCGGCGGCAGGAGGCAACGGCGTCCTGCTACAGTTCCGGGAGACGGAGGGCAGGGAAGCGGCGCTGGGGGTGGAGGAGTTGCTGAAAGGAAATGTTTTCACTGCCGCCTCGGAAGTGAATTTGTTCGGGGAGGAAGTGCAGAAGCTGGATAAGGAGCTGAGGATCGGGGCCTTAGAGACGCGGTTTGTATGGTTGAGGTAATGGGATTTTGTATCTTGCCCCTCAAAACAACACCATGAAAGCCATCGAACTCTCTCAATACGGCCCGCCCGAAGTCCTTCAGCTCAAAGAGGTGGACAAGCCCGTTCCGAAGGACAAGGAAGTGCTCATCCGGGTGCATGCCACGACCGTCAACTACGGCGACCTGCTGGCCCGCAACTTCAAGGCCGTCACCCCGCAGAAATTCAATATGCCGGGGCTCTTCTGGTTTTTTGGGAAGCTGTATTTCGGTTTCAACAAGCCCAACGTTACCCGGCTGGGCAGCGAGTTTTCCGGAGTCGTCGAATCCGCCGGCAAGGACGTTCAGGGCTTTAAGCCGGGCGATCCCGTTTTCGGATACCTCGGGCAGGCCATGGGCGCTTATGCCGAGTACCTATGTATGCCGGAAAGCGGCGTGCTGGCCTCCAAACCGGCGAACATGTCCCACGAAGAAGCGGCGGCCAGCGCCTACGGGAGTATCATGGCCCTGCATTTACTGCGGGAAGCCGGCATTCAAAAGGGGCAGAAAGTGCTGATCAACGGAGCTTCCGGAAGCATCGGCGCGGCGGCGGTGCAGGTGGCCAAACACTTCGGAGCGGAAGTCACCGCCGTGTGCGGCCCGGCGGGGCAGGACTATGTAAAAGCCCTGGGGGCGGACAAGGCCATCGATTACCGCCGGGAGGATTTTACACAGGGCGGCGCAATCTACGATTTCGTGCTGGACGTGCTGGGCAGGGTGTCGTTTTCCAGTTGTAAAAAAGTACTGGCGGAAAACGGGCGGCTGCAGTACGTCAGCTTCAAAATGAAACAACTCCTGCAGATGCTCACGACTTCCATCGCCGGCAAAAAGAAGGTGGTGTGCAAGCTCGCCCCGGGCAGTGTGGAGGACCTGAAGGCGGTGAAGGAACTCATCGAGGCCGGAGAAATCAAAGCGATCATCGACAAAAGCTTCCCGATGGAGCAGGCCGCTGCGGCACATCGGTATGCCGAGGAAGAGGGCAGCAAAGGGCCGGTGGTAATCCAGATGTTCAAGTAAACCACTTTTTATGAATAGGTTTTATCAACTGACCTCCCTTGCCCAGTGGGCCATCGCCCTGTCCATGTTCCTGGCCATGGCGATCATAATGGGCGTATGGTTGGCCAGAGCCTACGGCCATCCCCTTGAATACCTGCTGGCATTCCTCTTCGTGCCAGTTTTTCAGTTACTGGCCACCCCTTTCTTCCGGCTGACAGGGTTGTACACTTATCTTTCTCCCATGCTACTGGTTTATGCAGCACATGAAAAGAAGTACGACCTGCACAATGGCACCTCTTTCGACTACCTGATGGTGATGAGGAATACGAAGCCGGGGGCCGAATGGCGAAATAAAATGCTGAGCTATTACCTCGAAGGGTTGCTGCTGGCCATCAGCAAGGTCGAAAACGGACAGTTACCCGGATCTGTGGAGATTCGGGGCAGCTCCTATTTCTTCAGTGAGGAAACCGCAAAGCGGCTGGGCTTTGAAGTTGTGGAAACGG
>JAGFJE010000267.1 GCA_024103175.1 Phaeodactylibacter sp. | reverse complement strand
CCCCGTAGCCGGGTTGGCCTGAAACTTTTCGCCAATACCCTGGATGGCGCCTCCACCCCTGGGCAAGGAGATCTTTGGCTGTTTCTCACTATTAATCCCAGGGGCGGCGCCTGGGTTAATCCGCCCGCCGGTTGTTCCGGAGGGCGCCTGCTGCATGAAAGGATTGCCTTGGCTCATAAAGCTTTAGAGGCTCGTCAAAGAAATACACTTCTTCTTCCCCCTTCGGAAGAAAGCGTGAAACCAGTTTTCCCCTTTAGAAAGGATAGTCCAACAGTAAATCGGGTGTGCCAATGGGTGGGAAGTTACTTGACAGAGGTTAGATAAAGGGATTGGAGGAATCCTGCTATAAAACTATAAGAACTCTTAAATTACAAAATAATAACTGAATAAACAAGAGGGTATTGCCGCCACTACAATGAGAGAAAAAGCCGCCATTCCAGCAAAAAATCCTTACATTCACTCCATAAAATAACCAATACATTTCACGAAATATATGAAAGCACTCTTCTATACCCGCGAATACCCTCCCTATGTCTACGGCGGGGCCGGCGTACATGTGGAATACCTGGCGGCAGAACTGGCGAAACTGATGGAAGTGGAAGTAAGGGCATTTGGCGACCAGAACGAATCAACCGGAAATCTATCCGTAAAAGGCTATCCTTTTGAAAACCCGGCCTTTAACCATGCCGACGACAAGCTGAAGGCCGTCTTCAAAACCCTGAGCACCTGCCTCCACATGAATGCAGATGCGGTCGATGCGGATGTGGCGCACTGCCATACCTGGTACGCCCACTTTGCGGGCATCACCGCCAAATTGTGCTACGGCATTCCCCTGGTCATCACCACCCACTCCCTGGAACCCCTGCGCCCCTGGAAAAGAGAGCAGCTGGGCAGAGGGTACGACGCCTCCTCCTGGGTGGAAAAAACGGCCATCGAGATGGCTGACGCAATCATCGCCGTTTCCAAAGAGACGAAAGAGGACGTCCTTAAATTCTTTGACGTTGACGAAGATAAAGTAAAGGTCATCTACAACGGGATCGACCTGCAACAGTACGCCGCCACGGAAGAAACGGCTACTCTTAAGGAATACGGTGTAGACCCGTCCAAACCCTATGTGCTATTTGTGGGCCGGATCACCCGGCAGAAAGGCATCATCCACCTGGTGAATGCCATCAAGTACATCGACCCCGCCACCCAGGTGGTCTTGTGCGCCGGCGCTCCCGATACGCCGGAGATCGCCAAAGAGATGGAGGACAGCGTCCGGGAAGTGAAAAAGACGAGAGACAACGTTATCTGGATCAGCAAAATGCTGGAAAAGCAGGAAGTGATCCAGTTGTATTCCCACGCCGATGTATTCTGCTGCCCGTCCATTTACGAACCGTTCGGCATCATCAACATCGAGGCCATGGCCTGCCATACGGCGGTGGTGGCCAGCGCCGTGGGCGGGATCAAGGAAGTGGTGGTGCACGGCGAAACCGGCCTGCTCATTCCCCTGGAACAACAAAAAGAGGCCCCTTTTGAGCCCGTCGACCCCGATAAATTCGCCAAAGCCCTGGCGGATGGGATCAACCAGGTGATCGCCGACCCGGAAATGAAGGCGTCTATGGCCCGAAAGGGCAGGAAAAGAGTGGAAGAGCACTTCGACTGGAGAGCCATCGCCCGGCAGGTCAGAGATCTGTATCAGTCTCTGGTGGAGGCCCGGTAAAAAGGAATGATGGAATTTTACCCGGCTGAGCTGAAGCGAAGACGGGGAGGGAATGATGGTTTGCATTTGTACCCTGTGGGGGTGGGGGCTTTTTATTCTTCCAGGCAGCCTTTTATCGTTCCATTACCAGCCGCAGTTCCCCTCCGTTCATGACCTCCTCGTGGGTTATGTACCACCTGTCCAATTCCGCTCCGTTCAGATAAACTGCCTTGACATACTTATTTTCCACACTGTTGTTCTCCGTAAGTATCCGGAAGGTGCGCCCCTCCCCTACCTCTATGGTTGTTTCCTTCACCAGCGGGCTGCCGATGGCATACCGCCCGTCCGCCGGGTTGACGGGATAGAACCCCAGGGCGCTGAAAACATACCAGGCCGACATCTGCCCGCAGTCTTCATTGCCGGACAGGCCGTCAGGAGCGGCCGTGTAAAGGGTTTGCATGATCTCCCGAACCCGCTCCTGGGTTTTTCGGGGCTGGCCGGCGTAGTTGTAAAGGTAGGCGATGTGGTGGCTGGGTTCGTTGCCGTGGGCGTACTGGCCGATCAGGCCGCTGATGTCCGCCGAGACGTTCTCGCCCCGGAGTTCTGAGCTGGCGGAGAAGGTAGCGTCCAGGTGTTCGACGAAAGCTGCTTCGGAGCCGAACAGCGCGATCAGCCCCTCCACGTCGTGGGGCACGAACCAGCTGTGCTGCCAGGCCGTGCCTTCGATGTAAACGCCCTCAGCGCCATGCTCGGAATAGAAAGGGTCAAACGGCTCCACCCAATTGCCGTCCGCATTCTTACCGCGCATGAATTTCGTGTCCGGGTCGAACAGCGCCTTATAGGACCGGGAACGCTCCATGAACCGTTCGTAATCTTTCTCATTGCCCAGCATTTTTGCTACCTGGGCAATGCACCAGTCATCGTAAGCGTACTCCAGGGTTTTGGTAACCGAATAGCTGTCCTTATCGGCGGGAATGTAGCCGTACTCCCGGTAGAAATTAGTACCCCGGATGTCCTGAGCGGCGCTCTTGAGCATGGCCTCGTATGCATACTCGGCCTGATCGCCAAGGTGGCCTTTCAGCAGGGCGTCCGCCAGGACGGGCACGGCGTGGTAGCCGGTCATGGTATTGGTCTCGTTGCCCACCAGAGCCCAGACGGGCAGCAGGCCGTATTCGTCGTAAAATGCCAGAATAGACTTCAGGAAATCGTCCAGCCGCTCAGGCTGGGTAATGGTATACAAGGGGTGGGCGGCGCGGAAGGTGTCCCAAAGAGAAAAGACGGTATAGCGTTCATAACCGGAAGCGGTACGGGTGGTGCTGTCTACCCCCTTGTACTGGCCCAGGACATCCGAATAGAGGGCCGGCGCCAGGGCCGTGTGGTACAGGGCCGTATAGAAGATGGTATCCATAGCCGGCTCGATGAAGGTGGCGTCGATCTTGGCCAGTTCGCCTTCCCAGGCAACCCGGGCGTCCTGCGCCACTTTGTCAAAATCCCAGTGGTTCAGTTCCTGTTCGATGTTGGCCAGAGCCCCTTCTATGCTGGCGCTGGAGACCCCTACTTTGACCAAAAGCGGCTGATCGCCGGCGGGGAAGGCCAGCAGGGCTTTGGCGGCCGTCAGGGTATCAATGCCTTTCACCGGCGCATCCTGAATATCCACCCGGCTTGGCGGCTCAGAAAAAACAGCGGCAAAATAAACGCGTTGGTCTTTAGCCCAGCCTACCGATTTGCGCACGCCGGTGAAAGTCGTGCCGTTCATCCGTTCAATATGGGTTTCCGTTGGCATATCCCAGTTGATGCGGAAACCCAGGTCTATGGACACCGCTCTTTCGGCGCCTTCCGGAAAAGTGTAGCGGTGTATGCCTACCCTGCGGGTAACGGAAAGCTCCGCCCCGATGCCGTTGTCAAAAGTTACGCGGTAGAAACCGGGGCTGGCCTGTTCCCGGCTATGCTGGAAAGATTGGGGCGCACCAGCTTCGGCATCCTGCGCCAGATAGGGCATCACCGAAATATCGCATAGGTCGCCGATGCCCGTCCCGCTGAGGTGCAGGTGGCTGAACCCGGCGATGACGGCATCGGAATAATGGTATCCCGAGCACCAGTCCCAGCCTTCGGTTCCGTTGTCGGGGCTCAGCTGCACCATTCCGAAGGGGAGAACGGCGCCGGGATAAGTATGGCCGTGGCCGCCGGTGCCGATGAACAAGTTCACCTGGCCGGCATGGCCTTCCGCTTCCGCCGAAGGGGCATTGGGCTCAGGGCTGCAGGCAATGATTGACAGCGCTAAGAGAAACAACCCGCAGTAGGTGACGCTCTTTTTCGTTGTATTTTCCATCTGATCTGATTTTTTTCATATTCCAAGCAGAACGTCTCGGTTCGCAACAACTTAAATTCACCCGTTAATTCGTGCCGCCTTCACTGGTTGTTCCAGCGTTTTCCAGACCTGGAAAACAGCCCGCAGGGTATGAAAGCAGCCTTTCCATTTCCCTCCCTTGAGTGGAAGCAGGACTTCACCGCGGCGGTTCAGGTAACCAAACCACTCCAGGTATTCTGGGTCGCGGAAGTGCTCCCAGCTGTAATCATGCACGCGGATGAACCATTCTTTTGCCTCTTTATTGCCAGTATAAACATACGCCTTGGCCAGGCACACGAGGGTTTCCAGGTGCACCCACCAGAGTTTCTGGTCCCACTCCAGTTGCTGCGGTGGTTTCTGCTCGATATCGAGAAAATAAAAAATGCCGCCATATTTTTCGTCCCAGCCGTATTCCAGTTCTCTGAGGGCAATGGCCGTGGCCTTCTCGATCAACGCCGGGTCATCCAGGCGTCTGCCCAGGTCCATGATGAACCACATGGCCTCGATGGCATGGCCCGGGTTGAGCAGCCGTCCTTCGAAGGAACTGACAAAACCGCCGTCAGCCCCTACGTTCTCCCGGATGAGGCCCTGTTCTTCATCGTAAAATACTTCCATCACCTCGTGAATAATTTCGCGGGCCAGTTTGTCTACCAGCGCTTTGTCCAACAGGTGCTCCATCTCCAGGGAAAGGTTGCAGAGGATCATGGGCAGGGAGAAGTTGCGCAGGTCCCGGGTGCCCGGGAAGAGCTTGTTGTACTGCCCCTTGGGGTTTTCCCGCCTGGCCAGTATGTTGGAAAAGGCCGCGGTGGCCAGTTCGGCCCACTCCTCTCGGGGGTCCGCCTTGTACAGGGCGCCAAAGGCCAGAGCGGCAAAGCAGTCGGAAAAGATATTGTAAGGTTGCACCAGCGGTTTGCCCTCCCGGTTAAGGGAAAAGTACCAGTTGCCCCGGGCATCGCGCCCGTGTTTTTGCAGAAAGCGCGCCCCGTGCCGGGCCATGTCCAGCCATTCTTCCCGGGGTTCTGCCTGATTGTACAAAAGAGAAAAGGAGTACACCTCTCTCGCCTGCAGCCAGATGAACTTATCGGTATCAAATACTTCCCCGAAGCGATTGAGGCAGGTAAAGTATCCGCCATGGGTTTCATCCCTGGAATGCCGCTCCCAGAAGGGGATGATGCTTTCGAATAATTCTTTTTTATAGATTTCCTGATATTGCTTCATGTTGACAGGGTTTCAAAATATTCACGGTAGCGGGTATACCGATGCCCGGCCTGCAGGGGCAAAATAACGGCCATAACCCCGCTGGCGCCACCGCCAATGACCAGGACATCAACCTGCCGGGCGCAGGCCGCCCGGCAGGAGGGCAACACGGCCAGTGCTGTAAGGAGGGTAAGAAAAGAGTGTATGCATCGACGTGAGCTGCTCATAAACCGGAATAGTTCGACAAGAATGCTGACTCCTCCGCAAGGTAAACATTTAACTCCAGTGTCTGAAAACATCGTGCCGGAAGACATTTTCAGGGCCGCTCAAAAAGATGGCGTGCCGGCCGTTACCCGGCGCCGGAGCACCAGCCCCGATATTTCAGGTGTATTTTGCAACCGGCCCAGGAATTTATGCGTATTCAGGAAACAAGTACAGTAACGCTGCATAAAATTACACCGGCTTACTGAAAATTACCTAGCTTTATTCTTTCTACAGGACAAGAAAAACACAACCGCCTATGCCTGCCCCGAAACAGGAAGCCATCGGCCAATCCCTTTCCGCATTGAAAAGTGGCCTGCCTTTATTTCACAGAGATTTCGTCAACATCGCCTGGGACTTTGCCGCTCAAGCCGGCCCCGCCGACTTTCTGCTGCAGGCAAAGGCTTTTAATGAAAACCTGGCGAACACGCTCGCTGTGTTCCGGAACAGGCTCAGCCGGGCGGCAGCAGAAGACGCAAGCCTGGAACAGGCCGTTGGCCATGCTTTTCTGCATTACGTGGTCAATACCGGCGGACAGATCCCGGACACAGGGCCCGACGCCCCGTTCGATGCCTTCGATGCGGCCAAGCGATATGCGGAATTACTCAGTGTAAGCGTGATCCGGAATGAAGAAGATTTTTTTCTGGAAGTCGATGACAAGCAAATCCCTTTTCCGGAACTGGGCAGCCTGCCGGCCGACAGCGGAACCGCTCCGCTTCGCCAGGTGGGGCAATACATCAATAAAGTGCGCTATGGGCACGAAGGCATCATCCCTTCCTTTGTTTTTGACTTTGATGAAAATGCCTCGAAGCATACTTTAACCAATGCACTGGCCATGGCCGACCTTTCCCACCTGGCTTATTACGGGCCGGCTTTTGTAGAAAAGCAGCTTCGGCAATGGGGCTACGATGCTTTCCGCTGGGTGGAAGACGACAAGTCCGATACCCAGGCATTTGTAGCCGGGAAGGGCGGACACCTGGCCATCTGCTTCCGGGGAACGAGCAGCGGAAAAGACATACTGGTGGATGCCCGCTTCCTCAAAACCCGCGCCTACGGCGGGCGCGGGCGGGTGCACCGCGGGTTCGATAATGCCCTGGGCCGCGTCTGGGAAAAACTCAGAGCCGCCGTGGATGAGCTGGGGGCCGGCAGGAAGCTATTCGCCAGCGGCCACAGCCTGGGCGCCGCCCTGGCACAGCTGGCCGCCCACCGCTTTGCCCTGGACGGCTACACGGTAGCCGCCGTCTACGCCTATGGCTCTCCGCGTATCGGCAACCCGGAATTCAGGGACGCCTACAACCAAATACTGGAACCGGTGACCTTCGTCCACATCAACAATAAGGACATCGTCGCCCGTATCCCTCCCCGCATCCTGGGCTTCCGCCACCTGGGCGGCGGGCCGCTCCTGTTTGACGAAGGCCATACCCTCTCCGTGATGCCAAAGCCTAAGTCGATACTTGGGGCAGAGGAAGAAGAAATGGATTTCGAAGAACTGGATGAAGAAACGCAGAAAGCGATCATGCGGCAGATGCAGGAAGCAATGGCGTCGGTGGAAGCCTCCGCCCGGGAGCTGAGAGCAGTACCGGAGTTTCCGGACGGGGCCAACTCCAAAGGCCTTTTCGACATCGCGCCGGCCGATGACCACAGCATGAACGAATACTTCTTCAAATTCGGGAACGCCGTTGTGGAAGAAGAATGGAAACGGATCGAAGGGAAAGGCCAGGAGGCAGGATAAATCTTTGCTTTAAAACCCTCCGTAAACCACCTTCCCGCGGAACATCGTCATCAGCACCTCGGCCCGGTGGATCTCGAATTTCGGGCAGCGAAAAACATCCCTGTCCAGAATGATCAGGTTGGCCAGTTTGCCGGGGGCCAGCGTACCGCTTTCCGCTTCCCGGAAAGTCAGGTAGGCTCCGCCTCTGGTGTAGCCTTCCACTGCGGTTTGGACATCGACGAGGTGCTGCGGCGTCCACGGCTCTCTAAGTAGGTCGTCGGGCCCCCGCCGGGTGACGGCTACCTGTATGGCGTCGAAGGGGTCCATGGTGCTGACGTCCCAGTCGCTGCCGAAAGCCAGGCGCCCCCCGCTGCGGGCCACCGTGCCGATGGGGTACTGCCATTCCGCCCGTTCTTCGCCCAGAAACGGGTAATTCAGTTCGGTCATGTAGGAATCTTCCAGCGTAGCCCACAAGGCCTGGAAATTGGCGATGACATCCAGTTCGCGGAAACGCAGAATATCATCCGGATGGATGACGTGCAGGTGGGCGATGTGGTGGCGGCTGTCCCGGGCGCCGTTGGCCTTGCGGGCCTGCTCGAAAGCGTCCAGCGTCGTGCGTATGGCCCGGTCGCCGATGGCGTGCACATGGATCTGCATGCCTGCCTCGTCGAAGGCCGCAATGGCGGCGGTGGCTACCTCCGGATCGGCATTGAGGGCGCCGCGGTGGTTATCGCCATGATAATGGCTGAGCATGGCGGCGGTCTTGCCTTCCACTACCCCATCCATGAAGAGCTTTACCTGGCCGAAAGCCAGATCCGGTTTTCGGGCGGAATCGCCAGGTAGCTTCGCCGCATATTTTTCATTTAAGGCCAGCACCCGTTCCACTTCTTCCCTACCCTTGGAAACATCTCCGTAGATGGAAATATTGACGTGAGCGGTGAGTTCCCCCTTTTCCGCCAGTTCGAGATAAGCTTTGAGGTAATTTTCCCGGGCGGAGGCCTCCACGAGGTTGGTGATGCCGTTGGAGTTGGCCTCTTTCAGGCCTAAGCGCAGGGCGGCAAGCAGTTCTTCATGGCCATAGGCCGGCAAGTGGCGCTCCGCCAGATCCATGGCGGCCTCCCGCAGAGTACCTGTGGGTTCGCCGGTTTGCTTATCCCGTTCGATCAGGCCATTGGGCGGATCAGGGGTTGCGGCGGTAATGCCCGCCACCTCCAGCGCCCGGGAGTTCACCCAGGCGGAGTGCGCATCGCTGGAGGTGATGTAGACGGGGCGGCCGGGGATGATCTCATCCAGCAGTTCTTTGCCGGGATTACCGCCGGGAAAGGAGGCCAGCCAGAAATTGTGGCCCCGTATCCATTCCTTATCCGGATGGGCCTCCGCGTATCGCTTCAAAACCGCAAGCATGCTGTCCGGCTGTTCGATTCCGGCGAGGTTGCATTCCATCAGGGCGAGCCCGCCGGAAATGGGGTGGACATGGGCGTCGGTGAAACCGGGCAGCAGTACCCGGCCCTGCAAGTCGACAACCTGAGTGTTACTGTCTGCAAGGAGCTGCGCTTCCTCCCAGGCGCCGGTGAAAATGACCTGTTCGCCTTTGACAGCAAGCGCTTCTACCCGTTCACCGGGGGCTTCGAGAGGGTAGACCGGGCCGTTGTAGAAGAGGAGATCGGCCTGGGCATAGGCCTCGAAGGTTAACAGTAGAAAAAAAGCAGCGGCCGGTACAACGTATCTGCACATGGTTTTTCTGCAAAGCTACTGAAAGCTGGGTGAAATAGCCGGATAGATAAGCATAGCATTGTTTTCAGAAAAATGGACGCCCATTTCTGCCGGAACGCTCTTCAGGGCATTCGAAAAGGAAACGGACCCTTCCCGGGCAGACACGACGATGAGGAAATCTTCTGCACTGGCCTCATTTGCCAGCAGGCCGAGATCACTCCATTCGGAGAACAAAGAATGATGGATCGCCAATCCTGATTTGATCTTTTGAACATAAGCAACCATTGCCTGAAAGGCATCCGTTTCACTGTATACGCTGATCCTGGCGCTAAACTCTTTCGCCAGGTGTACGGCCTTGTCCAGCCAGTGGTAAAAGCCGGGTTCCAGCTCTGCTGCCGCCGGACATACCAGCCGGACTACCTTTACCGTATTCAGGGGTTTCCTCAGGTTGCAGAGAAAAACGGTGCTCCTGGTTGAATTGATTATCGTTTCCGTTGTCGGGCCGAAGATCTTATCAATGAGGGTTTCTTTCCGGGGCCAGCCCATGATGATGATGTCCGCGATCACTTCCCGGGATATTCGGATAATGCCGTCGGCAGAATTGACGTCAAGGGTCACTATAGGGTTGAGCCTGGTTTCCGTGGCGGCGGCATAGCTTACAAAATGGGCGAGCCTGCGCCGGGCTTTCAGCATATTTGCCTCTGCTTCACCATCATATTTTACTACCGTAAGCACATGCAGGGTAAATGGGGCCTTTCCGGATCTGAGCAGAATGGCCAGGGCGATCAGTGGTTCGAGGTTGTCAAACCGGGCGATGGGCAACAGGATGTTTTCCTCCTGCGGCCAGGAATGAAGCTCCTTTTTATTCTCCACTTCCTGATCCCGGATCATATTCACCGCTGCATTTTCCGTCACAACAGAAGCCGCAATGCAGGTGATCAGGATCAGGATGACAGTGCCGTTGAGAATGTATTCGTCGATAATGCCGGCGTTGAAGCCTACCAGTATAACCGCCAGCGTAGCCGCAGCGTGGGAGCTGCTAAGCCCGAAGATCAACTGCCGCTGGTTTCTGGTAAATCGGAAGGCCGCCTGAGTGGCCAGGGCGGCAAACCATTTCCCGAGCAGGGCCACAACGGAAAGCGTCAGCGCTACGACAATGGCCCACTGGCCCTGCAAAAGTATCCTCAGGTCGACCAGCATGCCTACGCTGATCAGGAAGATGGGAATGAAGATAGCATGGCCGACGAATTCCAGCCGGTTCATCAGGGCGGAGGAATGAGGGATGAACTTATTCAGGGCAAGGCCCGCCATAAAAGCCCCGATAATGGCCTCCACGCCCGCCAGTTCTGCCAGAAAGCCGGAGAAAAAAACGAGCGCCAGTACCAGAACGTAAAGGGAGGTTTGCTCCCCTTCCAGGTGGATAAAAAACCACCGCGCAACTCGGGGCACAACGAAAAATACGATCGAGGAAAAAATGGCCAGCCCAAGCAGAAGCCTCAGCCAGAAGGCCAGGCTGAGCCCTCCTTCCGCGGAACCGGTGATAACCGCCAGCAGAAAAAGCACCGCCGTATCTGTTAGTATGGTGCCACCCACCGCTGTGGCCACCGCCTCGTCCCTGGCTACTCCAAACCTGGCTGCGATCGGATAAGCCACCAGGGTATGGGTGGAAAACATACTCGCCGTGAGCAGGCTGGCGGCCGTATCGTACCCCAACAGATACCGGCATACCGGAAAGCCGAGCGCCAGGGGAAAAAAGAAAGTGAAAAAGCCGAATCCGAGGCTTTTGTGCCGGTTTTTCCGGAATTCGAACATATCCAGCTCGATGCCGGCAATGAACAAAATATAAAGCAGGCCAATGGTGGAAAACAGCCTGATGGCGGCATTCTCCTCCAGGATGCCCAGCCCGTTCGGGCCGATCACTACACCTGAAATGATCAACCCGATAATTCCCGGCATCCTGGCCTTTCTCAGCAGAATGGGCGCCAGCAGGATGATGAAAAGCATCAATGAGAAGATCGGCACCGGATCTTCCAGCGGCAGGTCAAATTCGTGAAGCAGATGGGCCCATGATCCCATATATTAGCTCGGCTGGTTTGTGTTCCAAAGTTCGCACGGCCATACCAATCTATAGGTTAGGAAGTCATTAGAAATGAACCACCACCGCCAAAGACGGCTTCGGCGTGAGCTCAGCCGAACGGTGGCTTCTAGGCAGATACGGGCAAAGCCCGGGGGGCTTTGCTCATATTGGCTGCCTTCCCCATAGCTATCGGGACATCCCAGATCTCTGATGTTCTTTGAAGCAATGACATCTGCATGGCCCCTCACTCAAAAAAAGTATCGTAAGAACTATCCCCCCCCTTGCTTTCACTCCGCTTTTCCGGGCGGGCGACAGGGGAGTCGAGGTCGAGGGTATCTTCCGATCTGGCGCGGCCGCTGTTGAGCAGCATCAGGGAACTTTCCTGCTCCCATTTTTCCAGCATTTGCATCCCTTCTTCTTCGAATACGCCGTTCTGCAGGTCGATCGACTGCATGAGATTGGACGACATCTCCATGAAGCGCTCCATTTCCCCTACCTTGTTGGCCACATCATCCGTCACGGCTTCCATGGCGGCGTCGAACATGGCGCGTTTATCCGGGTCGCCGGACATGACGCTCATGGCCGACTTCATGGCGCTGTGGGAGGTGCGGATAGCCTTGCGCTCCTGTTCCTTGAGATTGACCTGGTCTTTGGTGTCCTCGAGCAGGATCTCGGAATTCTGGTGCATCTTGGTCAGGATGCGGTACATGACCTGCATCTTCTGGTGCAGCACCCGGTATTTTTCGTTGCTGTCCTTCAGGCGGGCGGCTTTCCGGGTGTTGAGCACCACCTGGCTATCCATGCCTTTCTCTTTAGCGGCGCTGGCCATTTTCATACTTTCGTCAATGGTGCGCTCGTTGTCCTCCATCAGGGTCTGCAGCTTGCGCATCTGCCCTTTGAGGACGCCGATCTGCTTGCGCATTTTCACCAGGTTGTCCTGCAGGTCTTCAACATAGCTCTTCAGGATGCCGATGGGGTCGATCTGCACGAACAGGCCGGTGACCCAGCGCATCACGCTTTTATACCCATACCACACCAGGGTGCGCATCCGGGGGTCCAGGACCATATAGACGATGGCGGCCAGGACGGCCAGGAGGATCGCCAGGGTAATGGTATTCTGGATCAGCCCGATGATGAAGGGCAGGTTGGCCAGGATGAGATAACCGCCTCCCAGGACCACCGCCGCCAGGAAAATGGCGCCGGTGACGCCTTCCGGGCGTTTCCAGAATGACTTTTGCTTGAATTCAGGATTTTCAAATTGGCTCATATCTCAATGAATGAAATTTCAAAAAATGGTTTAGAGTAAAGAGTTAATGTTTTCGATATCCTGGTCGATCTCGCTGAGGATACTTTTCAGGGTGTCCTCGAAAGCATCTTTAGTCGCTTCGATCTTTTCCCGGGCCGCCTGTATGTGCTCATCGGCATGGTCTATGGTAGACTGCGCCTTGGCGATCTTCTCCTCCAGGTCTTTGATCTTGGCCCTGTATTCTTCCACTTGCTTTTTCATCCGTCCTACCTCCTTGTGCTTCGATTCTACCCGTTGCTCCATCTGCTTTTGCAGGGCCTGGTCGAACTGTTGCTTTTCAGTGAACAGGACTTTCCGGTAATGTTCCGCCGTTTTCAGCAGCTTTTCCTTGGTCAGCCCCACGGTAGAAGCGGTGATGAAAGCAGACTTGTAAGCAGTTGCCTCGTCCATGTTCATGGCCTGAAGCTTGCCCAGGGATTGTTTGAATTCAATATAGTCGAAACCTTCCAGGTTATTCTTTTCGAGTGCTTTGGTCAGTGAGTTCACACTTCTTTCGTCCAGCCCCTTCCCTGCATTAAAGAGTGTCTTGAGGTCTTTCTGCATTGCTTGAGTATTTGGTGATATTTTGAATGCGTGCACGCAAATTAAGGCAAATTGCCATAAAATAGAACCAATTTTTCGATAATCCCGGATGGAATGTCGATTGAGGCCCGCTTTCCTTTACACATTTC
>JAGFJE010000244.1 GCA_024103175.1 Phaeodactylibacter sp. | reverse complement strand
CCGCGGGGCGCTAACAACACCCTCCCGGCGAACTGTTTCCTACTCTAAAAGTTATTGTTTAACTTGTCCTAAAGTGGTATACTTTTCAACTGAAATACTGGTACACTTTTCAATTAATATATACATAGCCTGCCTCCTTTTGATTTTTTCTCTCCTGCCTGCTACTTTAGTATTTTAGACAGCATCAGGGGGCTTTCATCTACCTCTACAGCCCGCAGGGGCATCGCGGAAGGGCTTTTTTAACAACCCCTTAGGGGGAGGCTGGAGGCCGGCTGGGAGGGCGCCGGCATCGGCCTGGCGCTCACCAAAGAGCTCCTCCACCTCCTGGACGGCCGCATCGAAGTATGGTCGGAGCCGGGGCGGGGCAGCCGCTTTACCTTCTACCTGCCCATCCGGCGGTCGGCCAACAGCCCCCCTCAACCCCTCGAGGCAGGCTCTGGTATAGCAGCCCACCTTGAGCCTTCTCCCTCCCCCTCGGGGAGGGCCGGGGAGGGGCTGGAGAGGCTCCTAATCATCGAAGACAACGCCGACGTCGTCTACTACCTCCGCTCCTGCCTGCAGGGCCGCTACCACATCCAGGTGGCGGCCGACGGGCAGGAGGGGGTGGAGCTGGCCCTGCAGGAGGTGCCCGACATCATCATCAGCGACGTCATGATGCCGCGCCGCGACGGGCTCGAGGTATGCCGCATCCTCAAGGCCGACGAGCGCACCAGCCACATCCCCATCATCCTGCTCACCGCCCGGGCGGCCATCGAAGACAAAATACAGGGCATCCGGCGCGGCGCCGACGCCTACCTCAGCAAGCCCTTCCACCGGGAAGAACTGGACGCCCACCTGGAGCAATTGCTAATCCAGCGACGGCGCCTGCAGGAACATTTCCGCCGGCCGGACGCGCCCCCGCCGGGAGAGGCAGAACGCCCGGAAGCCGCCTTCCTGCAAAAAGTGCGCGCCTGCATCCTGGAGCACCTGGAAGAGGAAAATTTCGGGGTGGAAGAACTGGCCGAAGCGCTTTTCCTCAGCCGTACCCAGCTGTTTCGAAAAGTCAAGGCGCTGACGGGCCGCAATGTGGCGGCCTTCATTCACCAGGTGCGCATCGGGCAGGTAAAACAACTTCTGGCTTCCACGGGCCTTACAGTCTCCGAGATCGCCTTCCAAACCGGCTTTTCTGAAGCGAGCTACCTGCGAAAGGTGTTTCTGAAAGAGACGGGAGAGACACTGGCGGATTTCAGGAAGAAGTTTAGAAAAGGTTAGCTTTAAGTTTCCGGCTTTTTGAGAAAGATGGAATCCACTTCCATGGAAAAATCTTTGATGACGTGGGAGGAAACCTCTTCGCCGCTGATCCCGAAGGCATGCAGTTGAAAAACACCTTCTTGTAAGATGTAAATTTCAATGGAATGATAGGAGGGGTCGACGACCCAATATTCTGCCACGCCGTATTGCGCGTAAAGCTGTTTTTTCTCCAGGTGGTCTCTTTTATAGGAAGAAGGGGAAACGATCTCGACAACCATGTCCGGAGCGCCCCGTATGCCCCACTCGGGGTCGAGCAGGCTCATTTTTTCCTTACTCAGAAAAACGAGGTCCGGCTGAGGGGCATTTTCCTCCGAAAGGATAACGGCGGTGGGCGAGGAGAAGGCCATGCCCATATCTTTATCTTCTACAAAACGGGACAGGATGGAAAACAACCTGCTTTGCGTAAACTGATGTTCACCGGAGGGAGCGTTCTTTTTCACTAGTTCACCATTTAAGAGTTCATACAAAAAGGGGTCGTCGTCGGGGAAGTCCATTTTTGCAAACTCTTCGTAGGTGATCTTTTCCATATCGAAGGCTTTTAATTTGTACCGCTGCTTGTAAGTTCTCAAGATATAAAAAACGGAAAAAACATCCTAATGGTTGGGTTTCCGGCCCTCCCACAACATAATTCCCCCTTTTCGCAACATAGTTCCTT